>NZ_CP114786.1:2287500-2387500 GCF_027359675.1 Roseibium sp. Sym1 | reverse complement strand
GGTCCGCAGTGTCGCCGGTCGATTCCGCACCGATATCGACCATGGCCGCACCTTCCAGCGTCATCCGCCGGCCACGATAGAGCGCAGCCTCGAATGTGTGGCAGACGGTTTCCCGGTAGGTGCTGTCCGGCGACAGGTTCAGAACTCCCATCTGGTAGGTGCGGTCCTCGAAGGTCCGGTTGAACTTTTCAAACGAAAAGGTCCGGATCGGCGTCTCGAGCGCATCGCGGTACTTGAGCCAGAGAGGCAGCAGGCGGTCTGCGGAAATCATTTATGAAAAGGCTCCTTGGAATTCGGCGGGCGCTGCCGGACAGCTTCCGGGCAAATAGGCGGGAAGGGCAGACCGGCAAGTCAGGCCCGCTTGCGAACGATACGAATGCCGACACCGGCGGCGTCCTCGAAAATGTCGGGCTTGGTCACCTTGACCATGACCTGGTCGGCCAGCGGATTGGTGAGCACGAAGGCCGCGACCGCTTCGGCCCAGTCCTCGACCAGGTCGACATGTCCGCCGGAGGCGGCCTTTTCCTGGATGAATTCGACGGCATCGGCATAGGAAACAAATTGGCCGGTCTCGCGCACGATCCTGCGATAGCCGGCAACCGTCCGGATCTCGACATCGAAGCACACCGATTGCCGGCGCCCCTTTTCGCTGTCGAGCACGCCGATTTCGGCCGGCAGCAACAATCCTTCGATCAGGATCGTGTCCCGGCTGTCCTCGACGAGATCCCCCTGCTCGCTTGAAGCCGTGGAGAGAGACGATGATTGCAATGGTGACGACATGGGAAATCCGGCGCAGTGATTAACGAATGACACCGCAAAGGCATGTCACCCCGGCCGCGCCGCCGTCAAGCAAAACAGGCGAGGCGTGCCGTGGACCGCCTGGTCCGGTGTGACCGCGGAACATCGTCACAAGGGACCTCCCATGTGCTTTTGAAAATCCGCGCGTCCTTCCGGCCGGGGATCGCTCAGTCCCTGACCACACGAAACTCGCTCGAAGCCGGTCGCTGTTGCAGGCCGGAGAGTTCGCCACAGCGGATGGCGGCGGCCTCGACAGTGCGCTTGACCAGATCCTGGATGCCGTTTTCGTCCGCCATGAATTCCAGCATGCCGGCTTCCGTCGTCCCCCCCTTGGAGGTGACCGCAACGCGGAACCCTGTCGCGTCGGCATTCGGCTGCGCCAGCATGCGGCCGGCACCGGCAACCGTCCTGATCGCCAGCTCGTGCGCAAGATCCTCCGGCAAGCCGAGTTCAAGACCCGCGGCGGCAAAGGCCTCCGCCATGGCGAAGACATAGGCCGGCCCGGCGCCGGACAGCGCAGTAACGATCGGCAGCAGATCTTCCTGCGGCATCTCGACGAGAGAGCCGACACAGGACATCAGCCGGATGAACAACTCCTTCTGCTCCTCGCGCAGATGCTTGTTGGCGACATAGGCGGTGATCGCGGCCCCGACCGTCGCCGGCAGGTTGGGCATGGCCCGGATCACCGGCGTGCCGTCCGGAAAGTTTTCCTCAAACAGCGAAATCGGTTTGCTGGCGGCAATCGAAAGGATCAGCGTCTCTCCGCCGCCATAGGCCTTGAGCGTCGGCAGCACTTCATCCACGTCGGGCGGACGGGTTGCGATCACGATCGCGCCTGGGCCTTCGGGGAACGGTTCATTGATGTGCACGCCCGTCTGGCCGGTCAGCCAGGCGGAAGGTCTCGGATCGCGAACAAAAAAGGTTTCGGCGGGAACGCCGTCCGCCATCCAGCTTCGCAGCAGCGCCTGTCCCATAAAACCACAGCCAATCAGGCAGACACCGCGATCCAACAGCCGTTTCATTTGTTCCATTGGCTCAAATCTATCAATTTACGCAGCGTGAACGAAACGGAACCAGAATAGTTCCCAGGCATACCCGGACCGTTCCTCTGCCGGCTCAAATGCATTGCGGCAACCAGCCGCTCCATTTCAACCAATAGAATGAATTTTCACTTCGACGACAATACGTAACTTTCTGAAACTGGTAATTTTTCCTTTCGATTCCTGTCATGTTTCGAAGGGCTTCCATAAATATTCGTTGTCTTCTATCTATTGCCGACCGCCAGGGCAGCGAAGGCGCGGGTCTACGCGCCCCAGGTGTCGCTGAGCCGGTATCCCGTCGGCCAGGGGTCGCTCGGATCCAGCATGTGCTGGTGAATGCCGGTGACCCAGCCGCGACCGGAAATCTCGGGCACAATGCCCTGAAGACCGCCGACCGTCTGTTCGGCCACGATCCGTCCGGTGAAGGTCGACCCGATGATCGACACCGCCTCGAACGTGTCTCCCACCATCATCTGGCCCTTCGCCGCCATCAGCGCCATGCGCGCGGAAACGGCAGTCCCGGTCGGGGAGCGGTCGACCTTGCCGGGCTGGATCGCGACGGCCGACTTTCCCGTAAGCCCGGTTTCCGTTTTCGACAAGGGACCACAGAATGCGCAGAAGGAGATGTGGTCCCAGTCCGGATTTTCCGGATGGGAAAAGCCGAGCTGCTCATTGGCCGCGTTGGTGATCTTCACGCCGAGCCGGGCAAGGTCCTTGGCCTCGTTCTCCGTGATGGCGAAACCGAGCGCGGCCGCATCGACCACCACAAAACTGTCGCCGCCATAGGCCGTGTCGACGCTCAGGGTGCCGAGCCCCTCGACCTCAAGCGGTACGGACAGTTTGCCGGCAAAGCTCGGCACATTCTGCACGAAGATCCGCTCCGCCTTGCCATCGCGGCACTCCGCCCGCACGCGCACCAGACCACCCGGTGCCTCCAGCACCAATTCGGTGACCGGCTCTTTCATCGGCACGATGCCGCCGTCAAGCAGCACCGTGGAGACGCAGATGGAATTCGAGCCGGACATGGGCGGCGTGTCCTCGGGCTCCATGATGATGAAGGCGGCATCCGCCTCCGGGTGCTTCGGCGGCACCAGCAGGTTGACATGCCGGAAGACGCCACCGCGCGGTTCGTTGAGCACGAAATTGCGAAGGGTCTCGTCCCTGGCGATGAAGCTGCGCTGCTCCCAGAGCGTGTCGCCCGGCGGCGGTGCGACGCCGCCGACGATGACATCGCCGACTTCGCCTTCCGCATGGCAGGAAATCACGTGGATCGTCTTGCTGCTGCGCATGGCGGACCTCAGGAGTAGCGGGCGACCGGCTCGCCCAGGGCATCGAAGATCGGCGTAATACCGAGACCCGGCCGGTTCGCGGCGGTCATCCGGCCATTGACGCGTTTGGGCGCGCCTTCGGCGATGTCGACCGTGCCATAGCTGTTGAAGTCCGTCGCCGAGAAAGTGAATTCCGGCGGTGTCGAGCGGGCGAGATGGGCGATCGCCGCCGTGGTGATGTCGCCGCCCCAGGTGTCCTCGATGGTCATCGGCAGGCCATGGGCAACGCACAGATCGCGCATCAATTTGGCCTTTGTCAGCCCGCCGACCTTGGAGATCTTCAGGTTGATGCAATCCATCGCGTCCTCGGCAATGCCGCGCACCAGCGTATTCGGCCCGTCGATCACCTCGTCGAGCACGAAGGGAAGCGCCGTGCGCCGGCGGATGGAAACGCTCTCCTCGTAGGTGAGGCAGGGCTGCTCGACATAGACATCGAGTGACGACACGGCCCCGACCACGCGTGCCGCCTCGTGCCGGGTCCAGCCGGTATTGGCATCGGCCACAAGCAGATCCGAGGGTTTCAGAACCGAGCGGGTGGCGTGGATCCGCTCGATATCGTCATTGGCGTCACCGCCGACCTTGAGCTGGAACTTGGTGTAGCCTTCCGCCGCATAGCCCTCGATCTTCTTCGCCATCACCTCCGGGTCTTCCTGGCTGATCGCCCGGTAGAGCACCACGTCGTCCTGGGCGGCCCCGCCCAGCAGCGTGTAGACCGGCTGCCCGGTCGCCTTGCCGAGAAGATCCCAGCAGGCGATGTCGATCGGCGCCTTGGCGTAAGGGTGACCGCGCAGGGCAGCGTCCATCACCCGGTTGACCTCACCGATATTGAGCGGGTCCTGTCCGATCAGGTGCGGCGCCAGTTCCTGCAGCCCGGAGCGCACGCCGAGCGCGTAGCTCGGCAGGTAGGCGGAGCCGAGCGGACAGCATTCGGCATAGCCTTTCAGGCCCTCGTCGGTCGCGATTTCCACCACGGTGCTGTCGAACACCTCGACGAAATTGCCGTTCGACCAGCTGTAGCGCCCCTCCTTCAGGGGAAGGTCGACCTGGTAGACATTGATGGCCGAGATTTTCATGAGTTTCCTCCGTTAAAAGCGGCGCGCTGAAAAGGCCGATGTGTCGATGGGGGTGGTGCCTTCACCGGCAAGACCGGCCACCAGTTCGGCGGTGCCTGCGGACTGGGTCAGGCCCAGATGACCGTGGCCGAAGGCGTAGACGATGCGCCGGTCGCTCGGAGACCGGTCGATCACCGGCAGGCTGTCCGGCATGGACGGGCGGAAGCCCATCCATTTTGTGCCGCCCCCTGTCTTCAGCTCGGGCAGGAAATCCTTTGCCTTGTTCAAAAGGATGTCGGCGCGCCGGTAGTCCGGCGGCAGCTTCAGCCCGCCGAGTTCCACCGCGCCGCCGACCCGGACACCGCCATTGATCTTGGTGACCACGAAGCCGTGACCGGAGAAGGTCAGGTGGGTTCTGAGCTCGAAGGCGCCCTCCGGCAGGGTCGTGTTGTAGCCGCGCTCGGTTTCCAGCGGGATCCTGTCACCGAGACCCCGCGCCAGGTGATGCGACCAGGCACCCGCCGCGACCACCACACGCCTGGCAAGGCAACTACTCTCTGAAGCGGTCACGATCTCGACGTCACGCTCCCTCGGAACCAGCCTGACGGCTTCGGCCGCGACCCGTTGACCGCCGCGCGTTTCAAAGGTCGTGGCCAGATGGTCAAGCCAGCGCGCCGGATCCACCGTATTGACCCAGTCGGGTGTATAAGCCGCGTGAGTGAACCGCGGATCAAGCCCCGGCTGGATGTCGGCGATCGCTTCCGGACTTTCCAGGAGGTCGAAGCGGATGCCGTGCTCGCGGCGCAGGTCCCAGCTGGCCAAGCTGGCCTGATACTCACGTTTTCCTTCATAAAGCTGCAGCTGACCTTCCCGCTGCAACAGGTCGGCGCTGCCGACATCCTGCACCTGCCGCTCGAGCGCCGCCTGCGAGTGCTGCATCAGGGACGCCTGTGCGGTGAGCGACGCCTGATACCGGTCCGGCCAGCTGGCACGCCAGAAGCGCAGCATCCACGGCGCGACCTTCAGCGCATAGGCGGGCGGGATCGACAGCGGACCGAGCGGATCGAGCAGCCATTTCGGCGCCCGGCGCATGATTCCCGGCGTTGCCAGCGGCACGATGTCGGTGAAGGCGAAGGCCCCGGCATTCATTTCCGATGCCTTGCGTGTCTCAGACGGCCGGTCCAGCACCAGCACCTTGTATCCGGCCTTCTGCAGGGCAAGCGCCGACCCGAGGCCGATGACCCCGCCGCCGATGACAATGATGTCGTGAACCACTGTGTCCGTCATGAAAATTCAACCCGGAAAGGGCCTGCGGAGCGCCGTTCTCCGCAGGCGAGATTGCCTCAGGGAAGCGTGTAGGCGGTCTTGACGGTGGTGTAGAACTCGGCCGCGTAACGCCCCTGCTCGCGCGAACCGAAGCTGGAGCCCTTGGTGCCGCCGAAAGGCACGTGATAGTCGACACCCGCCGTCGGCAGATTGACCATCACCATGCCCGCCTGGGCATTCTCCTTGAAATGGCTCGCATGTTTCAGGCTGGTGGTGCAGATGCCCGCGCTCAGGCCGAATTCCGTGTCGTTGGCAACGGCCAGCGCCTCGTCGTAATCCTTCACGCGGATCACGGAAGCAACCGGGCCGAACACTTCTTCAGTGTTGATGCGCATGGCATTGTCGGTCTCCGTCACCAGGGCCGGGGCCATGTAGAAGCCTTCCGTTTGCCTGTTCAGCCGTTCGCCGCCCTGGACTGTGCCGCCTTCTTTCGCAGCAATGTCGACATAGGACAGGTTCTGCTGCAGCTGGCGGTCGTCGACCACCGGCCCCATCTGGATACCGTCTTCCAACGCATTGCCGACCTTCATGGCCTTCATGGCGTCTGCAAGCGCGGCGACGAAGCGGTCGTGAATGCCTTCGCTCACCACGAGGCGGGAACTGGCGGTACAGCGCTGGCCGGTGGAGAAGAACGCGCCGTTGAGGCAGGCCGCGACGGCCACGTCGAGATCGGCATCGTCGAGAACCACCATCGGGTTCTTGCCGCCCATCTCCAGCTGGACCTTTTTCAGGTGCTGGCCGCAGGCGGCCGCGATGCCGCGCCCGGTCGGGACGGACCCGGTGAAGGAGATCGCGTTGACCTTTGAATTCTCGACCAGGCGCGGACCGATCTCGGAGCCGCGGCCCATCACCAGGTTGACCACGCCGTCCGGCACACCGGAGCGGGACAGGATCTCGACCAGCGCATGGGCGCAGCCCGGCACCAGCTCGGCCGGCTTCAGAACAACCGCATTGCCGTAACAGAGCGCCGGTGCGACCTTCCAGGCCGGGATCGCGATCGGGAAATTCCACGGTGTGATCAGGCCGATCACCCCGACCGGCGATCGTGTCACCTCGACATCGATGCCCGGGCGCACGGAGGCCAGCTTGTCGCCCGCGAGCCGCAGGGCTTCGCCGGCAAAGAACTTGAAGATCTGGCCGGCGCGCGCGGCTTCGCCAATGCCTTCCGGCAGGGTCTTGCCTTCCTCGCGCGACAGAAGACGACCGAGTTCTTCCTTGCGCGCCAGGATTTCGGTGCCGACAAGATCCAGAACGTCGAAACGCTGCTGCGGCGTGGACGCTGCCCAGCCGCTTGCCGCCGCGTGCGCCGCGTCAATGGCCTGATCGAGCTGCACCGCATCGCCCCTGGCCGCATGGCCGACAATGTCGCTGATGTCCGACGGGTTGATATTGGCGACGCTGTCACTCGTCTCGACCCACTGGCCGCCGACAAAATTCCTGTAATCCATGACAAATATCCGGTGTTAAAGACGGATCCCGGAGCGGTAGGGATCCGCGGGATTGAAAATCAGGTTGGCATCGGACGTGACGAAGGCCTGGCCGGCGACCGTCGGGATCACCCCGCCCCTTTCGCCCGGCCGGTAGCTGATCCGGTAGGTGCTGCCGATGACGCTTTCCTGCAGATAGGCCTCGCCCGGTGCCAGCAGTCCGTCCGCCGCGAGGCAGGCAAGCTTGGCCGAACAGCCCGTGCCACAGGGCGAGCGGTCATAGGCGCCGCCCGGGCAGAGCACGAAGTTGCGGCTGTCGGCCTGCGCGCTTTGGGGCGGACCGAACAGTTCGATGTGATCGATCCACGCGCCGTCCCTGCCGGTCACGCCGGCCTTTTCCAGCCCGGCCCGGATCTTCAGGGTCAGGTCGGTCAGCGGCCGGATATTGGCGCCCGTCAACGCGATCGGACTGTCCTTGACGAGAAAGAACCAGTTGCCGCCCCAGGCAACATCCCCGGTGACCGGACCGACGCCGTCGACATCGACGGTGACATCCTTCGCCAGCCGGTAGCTTTCCACATTGACCACCGACACGGTGTTGGCGTCGATCAGGTCGATGCCGACCTGGCCCACCGGCGTGTCAAGCCGGTGCTTGCCCGGTCCGATCTGTCCCAGATGCGCCAGCGTGACGCCAAGACCGATGGTGGCGTGACCGCACATGCCGAGGTTTTGCAGGTTGTTGAAGTAGATCACTCCGGCCGCACAGGCGGGATCGTCCGGCGGCACCAGAAGCGCGCCGATGATGGCATCGTGACCGCGCGGTTCCAGCACCACGGAGGCGCAGAAATCGAGATGCTCCGCCTCCAGCCGCGCCGCCCGTGTCGCGAGACTGCCCGACCCGAGATCGGGACCGCCGTCCAGAACGACGCGGGTCGGTTCGCCCGCCGTATGGCTGTCGATTACGCGCATTCGGTGATCACGCCTCCCTGTGCGCACCAGTCCGCGTACCAGGCCCTGAACAGCTTGTACTGCGCCTCGACATAGTTGCGCTGCGCATCGGTGAGCACGTCGGTCTCGTTGAAATGCAGGCGGTACTCGTCCTCGCCGTTCAGCACCAACAGGTGCTTGTAGTAAAGCACCAGGTCCGGGCCCTCGTCGAAGCTGGAGAGGACGCCGAGTGCCTCTTCCAGTTCCTGCGCCCGCTTGCGGGCTTCGGCATGGCCTTCGGCGGCTTTCTTGCACAGGGTCACCAGGTGCAGCACTTCCTTCGGCAGGGCATTGCCGATGCCGGTGATGGCCCCGGTGGCGCCGCAATTGAGGAACCCGTGATAGACGGCGGTGTCGACGCCGACCATCAGCGTGACCTGATCGTCCTGCGAGGTGATGTTCTCCGCCGCGTAGCGCAGGTCATCGAAGCCGCCGAATTCCTTGAAACCGATCAGGTTGGGGAACTCCGCCCGCAGGTCGAAGAAAAGATCGGCGCGGGTGGCGAAACCGTAATAGGGGCTGTTGTAGATCACCGCCGGCAGGCTCGACGCGGCCTTGAGGATGGCACTGAAATGATGACGCTGCGCGGTTACCGAACTGCCGCGCGACAACACGCGCGGGATCACCATCAGCCCGTGCGCGCCGACCTTCTGCGCATGCGCCGCATGGGCAGCGGCGGACTTGCTGTTGACCGCGCCCGTGCCGACGACCACAGGCACGCCGGCTTTCACGAGGCGTTCGACGCCTTCCATGCGCTCGGCATCCGTCAGCAGCGGCCAGTCGCCCATCGATCCGCAATAGACGACGGCGGACATTCCGGCGGCGATCAGCTCCTGGCCCTTCTTCACCAGCGCGTCGTAATCCGGCGAGCGGTCGGCCTTGCACGGGGTCATCAGGGCGGGCATCGTGCCGGAAAAGATGTTGGACGTCATAGTTTGCTCCTTGAAGGTCAGGCCTGCCGCGAATGGTTCCATGCACCGGGCACGGGACCTTGAGGCCTGACGGACTGATTTGGCGCCGGGTCAGCGCACGTTAGCAAGAAATTTGCGGGTGTTCTCGGATTCCGCCTGACCGAAGATCTGCGCCGGCGGACCGATCTCTTCCATCACCCCCTTGTGGAAGAAGGCGACCCGGTCGGACACGTCCCGGGCAAAGCCCATTTCGTGGGTGACGCAGATCATGGTCATGCCTTCCTCTGCCAGGAGCCGCATCGTGTCGAGCACTTCGCCGACCAGCTCCGGATCGAGCGCAGAGGTCGCCTCGTCGAACAGCATGTAGGTCGGTTCCATGGCGAGCGCGCGGGCAATGGCAAGCCGTTGCTGCTGACCGCCCGACAAGGCATTCGGAAAGACGTTCAGCTTGTCTTCCAGGCCGACATGTTTCAACTGCCTTTCGGCAATTTCCTTCGCCTCGGCCCTGGACTTGCCCTTGACGATGCGCGGCGCCAGGGCAACGTTTTCCAGCGCGGTCAGATGCGGAAAGCTGTTCCACTGCTGGAACACCATGCCGAGTTTCTGGCGCAGCCTGTTGATGTCGGTTCCCTTGGCATGCACATCGGTACCGTCGACCATGACCGATCCTTTCTGGATCGGCTCCAGGCCGTTGATGCAGTAGAGCAGCGTCGACTTTCCGGAGCCGGACGCGCCGATGACGGACAGCACCTCGCCTTTCTCGACCGTGAGGTCGATGCCTTTCAGCACCTGCAGGGTGCCGAAATATTTTTCAAGGCCGCTAATCTCGATCATTGGGCCCACCTTTTTTCCAGTTGTGCGGCATAGCGCGAGATCGGGAAGGACAGCGCGAAATAGAACGCGCCGGCGATTGACAGGATCAGGAAGGGTTCCTGCGTCCTTGTGATCAGGATCTGGCTGGCCTTCAGCAGTTCGACATAGCCGAGCACGGAGACCAGTGCGCTGTCCTTCATGACGCCGAGCGCCACGCCGACCCAGGCCGGAAACACCGCCCGCCCGCCGATGGGCAGCACCACGTAACGCATGTCCTGCCAGTAGCTCATCCCAAGGGAGCGGGCGGCCCGGCGCATCGGCTTCCCGACCGCCTCGATGCCGCCGCGGGCGACATTGGCGACCAGCGCCGCGGTGTAGATCGTCAGGATCACGGTGCCGGATCCGAACGGAGCCAGGTCCAGCCCGACGATCGGCGCGAAATTATAGAACAGCACCAGTTGGATGATCAGCGGGACGGAGCGGAAGACGTCGAGCACCGGCGCCAGGGTCAGCGTGGCCCAGAGCCGGCCTTCATGGAGCATCCAGCCGAAGATGCCTCCGAGCACGGTACCGATGGTGATCGACACGACCGAAATCCACAGCGTGCGCAGCGCCGCCTCGCCCAGGAACCACAGATCGTTGATGTTGAAGCCGGAAAAGAAGCTGATCGATTGGTTCATGTCTCGCCTCCCTCAGTATTTGAACAGGCGCATGGCGAGCAGCCGGGAGGCGCCGAGAATGATCTTGACGATCAAGTAGTAGATGATCGCGGTGACGGCGAAATACTCGAAGATGCGGAAGGTGCGGCTGGCGAAGAATTGTGTCTCGCCGGACAGTTCGCGGAAGCCGACCAGCATGCCGAGCGAGGACATCAGCACGGCCCAGACCATCTGGTTGGTGACCGGATGGTAGACGATCCTGAACACCTGCGGGATGATGATGCGCGTATAGGCCTGCCAGGAGGTCATGCCGAGCGAGCGTGCGGCTCTGAGCTGCGTGTCCGGCACGGCCTGGAAGCCGCCGCGGAAATTCTCCGCCAGGTAGCCGGCGCAGTTGAAGCTGAGACCCGCCAGCACGATGGCGAACGGCGACAGGTGCAGGCCGAAGGCGCCAAGGCCGAAGCCGAAGAAGAACAGCTGGAACAGCGCCGGCGTGTTGCGCGCCAGCTCCACCCAGCTGGTGGCCAGCCAGTAGAGCGGCCCTTTCAGCTTCAGGCGGATCAGCGCCAGCGCGAGCCCGATGACGATACCGATGACCATGGCCAGCGACGCCACCTGAAGTGTCAGCAGCCCCGCCTCCAGAAGGTCCGGCAGGCTTTTCATCACCGGCCGCCAATGGAAATTATAGTCGAACATTTTCTAGCTTTTGCTCCGGCTATCCCACCCGCTTGGGACAGAACGCCTATCAACCGGGATGGCCAAACTCCCTCTCCCTTGGGGGAGAGGGGCGGGGTGAGGGGCCAGACTTGAGAAAATGGAAAGTCCTGTCCCCTCACCCGGCGCTTTGCGCCGACCTCTCCCACCGGGAGAGGTAACGAGACGCATCGCGTCTCGTCTGGATCGAAACATTGCCTTGCTTCGACCGGCGCGTTTCGGGCAATCGCCTCAGTACATCACGCCCGGGATGCGCAGCTCCGGAGCCTCGCCGCCGACATACTTGCCCCAGAGCTCTTCGTAACGGCCGGAACGCACCTGGTGCGTAACGAAGAGATTGAGGAAGTTCAGCCAGGTCACGTCCTCGCGCTTGCCGACGACGGAAGTGTAGTCAGTGGTCCAGGGCATGCGCGGGCCGGCCTCGACCGTCTCATACTGCTCGGTGATCGGCTTGACCGCCGTGTTCGTGGTGATGCCGATATCGGCCTTGCCCTGGGAGACGGCCAGGAACACCTCGTTCTCGGACTGGTAGCCCTGGTAGAGATGCTCTTCGCCCCATTCAGCGGCGATCTTCAGCCATTCCTGTTCCGGCACGGTACCGATGGCGGCCGCGACGCGCTTGCCGCGAATGTCCTCGAAGCTCTCGATACCGCTGTCGGCATTGACCACGCCCTGTGCGTAATAGATCGCATAAGGAATGGTGAAACCAACCGTGCGCGCACGGGCAAGGCTGTCGGATGTCGCACCGAACACCACGTCGGCACGGCCGGTGACGATCATGGGCAGGCGCTCGGCCCAGGTCACCGGATAGATTACCGGCTCAACCTCGAGCGCCGCGGCGAGGTCGTTGCAATATTCAACGTCGAAGCCGGCCGGTTCGTTATTCTCGTCCCGGTAGCCGATCGGCGGGAAGTCGAGCACGACGCCGCACTTGAGCTGGCCGCGGTCGACAACATCGTCAAGCGTGTCGGCCTGTGCCGGCAAGGCGGCGGCGAGAGACAGCGCTGCGGCCGCCATGAATTTCCTGAACATGATTTCCCCTCTTTCTTCTCGAAGATTTTTGGTCGCAAGGCTTCCCCCGCCCCCGACCTTCATTCGTTGATCCGTCTTCCGGCGATCCTGCCGCCGGTTCCGGACCGCACCTGGCGCCGGGGCGTCCTCTGCCCCGGAATTTCGTCCGGCCGGAGATTGATAAACTAAATTGGATCCAATATTCAATATAAAATATTCAAAATGATTTTCGCTTCAAAGCGGCACCGCCATCTCGTACAAGGTGGACGCACGGAGACCTGGCTTCATGAAACTGAAATCGATGGATATTTCCGCGACCGCATCGGCGTCGTCGATCGTCTTCGACGCGCTGCGGAAGGCCATTATCGAGGGGCAGCTCGAAGAGGGCGAGCCGCTGCGCCAGGATGAAATCGCCCGCCTGTTCAACACCAGCCGCATCCCGGTGCGCGAGGCGATCTCCCGGCTTCAGGAACAGGGACTGGTCAAGACCCAGCGTTACAAGGGGGCGGTCGTCGCCGGCCTGTCGCCCAAGGAAACCGCCGAGATATTCGATCTCCGCGCCCTGATCGAGCCGGAAATCATCCGCGATGCGGTACCGCGCATGTCAAAGGAGCTTCTGGCGGAAGCCCGCGAAAAATGCGCCGCCTTCTCCTCCGCCACGGACCCGATGGCCTATGGCGACCTCAATCGTGATTTTCATGAGACGCTCTACAGCGCCAGCGAGCTGAAGTTCTTCCAGGAGATCGCCGACAACGCCATCGACCGCGTCGAGCGCCAGATCCGGGCCCAGCTGGTCATGTCCAACGGCATGGAACGCGCCGGCCGCGAGCATTTCGGCATCCTGGAAGCTTGTGAAAACAGGGACGCCGACCTCGCGTCGAAGCTGACCCGGGAGCATATCCAGGGCGCCAAGGCCTCGTTGCTCAAACACCTCAAACCGGCCTGACATCCGCTCGGCAAGCCAAGCGGAAATCATCCTTGCCGACGACGCAGGTGAAGGGGCCGGATGACGTAACGGCACGTCCACCGGAAGCAACAACCGGCCCCGGCACACCCTTGGCCGGTCGCTTCAGAACCGGGCGGTGATGGAAGCCTGAAAATTCCAGTCCCCAGCCTGGGTCTCTCCGCTGTCGCGCAAGGCGACGCCGGCGATGAAGTTCGCCGAGAAGTGATCGCCCAGGGAATAATCGAGCCCGGCACCGACACCGCCGAGGGT
Organism: Roseibium sp. Sym1; assembly: GCF_027359675.1. Taxonomy (NCBI): domain Bacteria; kingdom Pseudomonadati; phylum Pseudomonadota; class Alphaproteobacteria; order Hyphomicrobiales; family Stappiaceae; genus Roseibium; species Roseibium sp. Sym1. The sequence continues at coordinate 2,374,218 of NZ_CP114786.1, read as the reverse complement.
CGCGCTCTTGTCGGTGGCATGATCGATGCCGAAGCCGATATCGGCGAACCCGTAGAGCGACGCGCTGTCGGCAAACCGCGCCGGCCATTTCCCGGCCAGCTGCTCTGAAATCGGCGACAGGACCGGCAGTCGCAGCTCGTTGCGCCAGATCACCCCGCTGTCGACGCTGGCATCATCGTAGTTGTAGCCGCGTACGGCGTAGCGCCCACCCAGCGAGATCCGCTCGGTGTCGGGCAGCACCTGGCCGGTCAGCGTTCCCGAGACGCTGCTGATCCATGCAAACCGGGCCGGCAGAGAGGTCGCGCGGCTGATGTCTGCGGCCAGATAGGCATATTCGACCGACTGGACTCGCCCGTTCGAAAAGGTCTGCCAGGTGGTCGCCGCGTTGCCCTGCAACACACCTCCGGGATTGGCTTTCACCCTGAGATCAATGGCGGTCCGGCCATAGGGGTCGTCAAATGTATCGCTCCAGCCAAGAACGAGCTGGAGCAGATCCGCTGCGCCGTCCGCGACCTCGAGACCGTTGAAGAAAGTGACCCGTTCCAACCTCTTGAATTCGAGCCCGCCATAAAGGTCGCCCCAATAATGACCCGGCACCAGATTGGACACGGCCGAGCGGTAGATAATCGGCAGTTCATAGGTCGTGTTCTCGAAGGCGAAAAAGCGGTTGGGCGTCTGGCGTGTTGCCACGACCGCCGGGGCAATTTCCAGGCTTTGCCGGGCAAACGTCGGGAGGGTGATGCGGCCGGCATGGGATATGTAGGACGGATACTCACCCCGTCGCGGAATCACGACACCCGGGTCGCTCCAGATGTCGTCACTCGAGGTTGCCTGGTAGGAGATCCAGGGCCCGCCCGGCAACGGCAGCCGGACATTGCCGCCCAGAAAGTAGCGGTCCCGGCCCGTGTCCGGCGATCCGGAGTTGGACCAGCCGGCAAAGGCCTGCCAGGGCCTGCCCCTGTCAATGGTGATCTGCAGATCGCTGAGCGCGGCTTCCTCGCCGGGACGGAACACGCCATCGGAGCGCCGGTAGGGCGACCGGTTGAGCCAGCCGAGATCCTCCTCCAGCGCGCGCGCATCGATACGCGCACCCGGGCTGACCCTGAGCCGGGCCCGGATCCGCTCGGCCTCCTCCGGCGACACGCCCCGGACATCGACCTTGCCGGAGCGGAACTCGATGATCCTGACCTGCAGGACCCCACCGGTGATTTCCTGCGGTGGCAGCGTCACGGAAACAAAGGGATAGCCCGCGTTGCGGTAGACCCGCGCAATCGTCGACTGGACCTCGCCGGCAAGCGCCAGCGACAACGGCCTGCCGATATAGGGCGACAGCGCCGTGCGCAAGGCGTCCGGCGCGACAGCCGATGCGGGGCCGCCGATCCCCTCGGCGGCCTGTGCGGCAACCTCGTCCCCCTGTCCGATCAGGTAGATCCCGGTGACATCGACACCGAGCGGCGTGGTGTCGGCCTTGCCGTAATCCTGTTCGTCCACCTCAAGCGAGACCGGCTCCCCGGGCGCCGGTTGCGGCAGGTTTCGTTCCAGGGCCTGCTGGGCTGCGGCACCGGCCGGTATGAGCAGGACGGCAGCCAGCAACACGGCGATTGGAAGTTTACGAAACAGGATCATGTCTATTCGGCCGCCACGCTCAACCACGTGCCAAAGCTGCTGTTGCAGGGATGCACGCTGTCCTCGCCGCCGATGACGCCCGGTTCGCAGACATCCGATCCGTCCGGATCCAGTTCGAGCGCCTCCGGACCCGCAAGCCGGTTGCGTTCGAGTACCTGGAGCGACGGATCCGGACTGTCGGGAGTGTCTGACGTGTCGGCAACGGTTTCCGTGATCGTCAGCGTGCCCGGCGTGTAGGCGATGTCGTAGCCGAACTGGTCGGAATAGAACTCACTGCCGATCGCGTAGCTGCCGACGGCGGTCGCGGTGGCGGCATCGCCCCCTCCGAATGCTCCGAGAAGAGCGGCGCCGCTGTCGGACATGGCATAGGTGAACCCGCCCGAATAGACGGTGCCGTCATAGGTCTTGGTCTTGTTGTCGCCCGTGACCGAGACTGCCGTCAGGAACCCACGCAGCAGCGGCGCAGTGTGTCCCTCGTAGATCCGCCAGGTGTTCGCCGTGCCGCCTTCATCGTCGATGCTGAAACCGGCAGTCACGTATGTGTCGAGCTGCTTGATCTGGCTGGTGGTAACACCCGTCAGTCCCGACACGGTGGCATCAAAGGAGAAGCCGTAGGCATTCGTCAGGCCCGATGCCTGTTTGTCCCAGATGACGCCGTCGAAACCGGCGCCGCCACCCGACGCCACGAGACCGGTAACACCGCCCTGGTTGCCGTCACCGGCGGTGGCAGTTCCCGTCGCGTAGGCATGCGTGACCGTGCCGGCCTGTGTGCCGATCAGGCCACCTGCATATGCCGCCGACGATACGGAACCCGTTGCATAGGCGTCCGCAATCGAGCCCTCGTTGTAACCGACAAGACCTCCGGCGGCGTTGCCGCTGGTCACGACATCGCCGGTCGCGAAGGAGTTTGTGATGCTGCCCAGGCTTTCGCCGACAAGGCCGCCTGCATTGAAATTCTGATTGAGCCCGCCTCCGACCGTTACTTTGCCGGTCGCGTAGGATGAGTCGATCGTTGATGTGTTGAACGTGCTGCCGGCCAGTCCGCCGACGGCGTCCACGGGACCAACGCCCGTTACAGTGCCGCGCGCCGACGAGCCGGTGATCGATCCCGCATAGAAGTTGCCCACCAGTCCGCCAACGGTGGAATACGACCCGATGACGTCCGTCGACACGTGCACATTTTCAATGGCAACATCACCCGCGCCGACCAGCGCTCCGACAGATCCGCCTCCGGTAACGCTGCCGCCGGTCATGACAAGATCGGAAATCGATGCGCCACCGTTCGTTTCGCCGAACAGGCCGACGTAATATTCGGATCCGCGATTAATCGTCAGGCCGCTGATCACATAGCCCTGGCCGTCGAGACTGCCGGTGAATTCGGATCCGTAGGTGCCGATCGGGTCGAATCCTTCTCCGGAATTCCAGTCGGCTGTGCCGGACGCGTCAATGTCGCTGGCGAGAAGGAAGGACTGACCGACAAGGCTGCTCGACCCGATACCCTGAAGGCCGTAGACATCGGTGATCCGGTAGGGCGAGCCGGACGATCCGTCGCCGCCGAGCGCGCGAAGGAACTGGCCGCTGGCGACGGCAAAATCACCGGCGTAAAAACCCGGCAGGGTGCTGCCAACCTGGCTCCAGTCTCCAGAGGTCAGAATGAAACTGTCAACGTTGACGCTGCCGGCCGCTCCGGTCGTGATTGTGCCTGTCGAGGAGAGATTCAGCGTTCCGTTCGCGGCATCGATCGCGCTGTTGAGCGCAATGTCGCCACCTGCGGTCAGGCTGAAGGCTTCGCCGTCCGCCCAGGAGGCACCACCGTCCAGCGTCAGCGCACCGGAACTGGAAATGGCCAGACCGCCACCGGAGGCAAGGTCCCGGTCGACCGCATAGGCCATGGACGCATCAATTGTCAGGTCCTGGCCGCTTGTGGTCGAAAGCGAGGGACCGGCCGAGAAAAAGTCGAGATCCGTGTCGCTGTAGGCGCCGCGTGCCGTGGTCAGGCCAATCAAGGTATCGGAGAGGCTGCCTTGCGTGGTCCCGATCCTGAGCGTGCTGCCATGGATATCGGCACCGGTAACGCCTCTCGCGGACACCGTGTCGCTGAAGGTCGCCGCCTTGGTGCTTTCGCCGTCCAGATAGGACAGGACACCGGCGGGATCGAGCGAGCCTGCGGACGTCAGAATGTAATAATAGCCGTTCGCCCCGCTTGCCGCGCTGCCGATCAGGTTGCCTCCGGAGAGCGCGCTGACAATGGCACCGGACTGGGCGGTCGTGCCGGCGTCGCTGTAGACGGTGCCGGTAATTGCTTCGGGTGTGGAGGAATACTCCCAATTGAAATAGGGATAGAGGCCGTCGCCGGTGCCCCAGGTCGAGCTGTCCAGGGTGAAACCGCCCTGGGTCAGCGTGCCCTGCATGTCCGACGTGGTGAGACCGCCCGTGTTGGTGACGGTCGGGGTATAGAAGGAGGGCGTGTAACCGATCGCGTCGCTCTGTCCGGTCGTGTCCGTGTCCCAGGCCGAGTCGGTGATGGTAACGCTGCTGTCTCTGATTTCGGCAATGAGTGCCCCTGCATTCCCTTCGGCCTCCACGAGACCTGTGACAAAGGAATTTTCAATGGTCGTGTTTCGGTCGGCCTCGCCTACAAGACCGCCCGCGGAAGCATCACTCGTGCCGAGCACCTGTCCGGCGAAATAGGAGTTCGAGATCGTGAGGTCTTCCGTGTCAGCGACCAGTCCCCCGGCCACCCGGGAACTGCCGGACGCGATGACGGTCGCCGTGGAATAGGAGTTTTCGATCCTGTTGCCAAAGTCGTCGGTGGTTCCGACCAGACCGCCGACCCGCCCTCCATTTATTGTGCCGGTCGAGCTGGAATTCGAGATCGTCAGGCCTTCATTCATGATCCCGACCAGACCGCCAGCGGCACTGCCTCCACCCGTCTCCGTAACGGAAACATCTGCATGCACGTTGGTCATTGTCGATCGGTTGATGTTGCCGTGATACCGGGCAACGACACCTCCGCCCCAGTACTTTGTCACAACCGTGCCACTGACAGTGACATTCGACATGTTTTTGCCGTGGTAGCTCCCGCCACCGGTGTCGCCGACCAGGATGGCTGTCTGGTTGCTGCCGGTGACAGACGCGTTGGTGAGTGAGAGGTCCTTGATCTCCAGGTCTCTTCCGGAGGTGAAATAATTGTCGTACCAGACGCTTATGAGAGCGACATTGCTTTCGGAGGGCCGGTTGATATAGAGCCCGTCAATCGTGTGTCCCTTACCGTCCAGGCTTCCTTGCAATAAAACAGGTTTAAGGCCAGCTCCGCCATTCCAGGACGATGTGACGGACGCGTCGATATCGTTGGCGAGCTCATAATAAAGGCCGGTGTCGCTGGAACCGCTGCTGACGCGCCGGTCCTCATACGAGATCCCTTGAAGGCCATAAACATCGAAGAGCTGATAAGGATCGAGGTAGGTGCCATCGCCACCCAGCGCACGGATGAAGGTGCGGTAACCACCAATGTTCAAGCTGTTCGCGGCAAACGATGGCAGACTGGCGCCGACCTGGTCCCAGACGCCTGTGGTCAGCGTAAAACTGTCGACATCCACGGCGCCGCCCGCGCCTGTTGAGATCGTGCCGACATTATCCGCACCGCTGTTGCCGTAGGCCAGCAGCGTCAGTCCGCCGTTCTGACCGTCGATCGCCGCGTTGATCGCGATGTCGTTATAGGCATTCAGCGTCAGCGTGTTTGTGCTCGTCCAGGTGATGCCGCTGTCGATGGCAATGTCACCGTCACCGCCGGGTGTTCCGGCAACGGGACCGCTCGCCGTCGTCGCGGTGGTCCGCAGCGTGACGTTGGAACTGCCGAGATTGCTTGCGATGGTCGCCGCCCCGGCCGCATCGACGATAATGTCCTCCGGATCGATCAGCCACTCGCCCGTGGTCCCGCCTTCCGCGGACGTATCGACCCTCACGCCGGTGAAATCGACGGACTTTTTGCCGGAGGTTTCGACAAACCCGCCTTCGCCGCCCGTCCCGCCCCGCGCGCTCAGCGAGCCGGACACCGTTGCCGTGTCCTCGGCGAAGATCATGATCTCGCCGCCCTTGACGCCATCGCTTTCGGCGGAGGCGTCGAGTGTTCCGGCAATGGTGATCTCACCGCCCGTGACGGTGATGGTGCCGCCCTCGCTTGCCGGCTTGGCACCGGGAACCGGCACGTTTTCAGCTACCTTGCGCGCCTTGGCCCTGCCCGTGACGCGCACCTTGCCGGTGTTGCCTGCCGTCAGGAAGATCCGCCCGCCGGACGAACTGACGCCGGTCGCCTTGATCACATTCTCCGTATTGCCCGCCAACGCATAGACATTGCCGCCATTGGCACGGATCTCCGCATTGGCCGCTTCGATCGTGCCGGAGTTGACCGCTTCGGTGTCGGCCCCACCGATCGATACGGACAGCAAACCGTCGGCATCGGCCTTGTCCTTCATCAGGACTTCATAGCCTGCAGCAAGGGCGGCGGTGCCGTTCGGCGCCTCCAGGCGGCCGGTGTTTTCCACCCGCCGCGCAATCAGCGCGATATCGCCCTGCGCGGACCGGATCGTGCCGGCATTGACGATCCCGGCAGCACTTGTGCCGGAAAAGGTCATGCCACCGCCATCCAGGAAATCGGCGTTGGAGACATCCTGCGTCGAGGCGACGAAGGAGCCTCCGGTCGACACAAGTCCGCCGCTGCCCACTGCGACGCCGGCCGGGTTGACAAGGAATACGCTGCCGGAGGCCGTCAGGCTGCCGTCGATGGTGGACGGAACATTGCCTGTCACCCGGTTCAGCGTCGCCCCATTACCATTGTCGAAATGGACCCGCTTGCCCGAACCGACGGAAAATCCGTCCCAGGTGATGATACCCGCGGCCGTCGCCTGGCGGATATCCATGCGGGTTCCGTTCAGGAGGATCGTGCCGTCGCCATGCACGAACGCGCCACCGGCCGGCAGGTCATCGCCGGCAAAGACCGTCGAAGGCACAAGCGCGGTGGTCAGCAGGAGGAAGGCCGCCAGGGGCGCGGTCTTCGGGCGGCGGAGCGGGCAGGCGCTCGTGCTCGCGGCGATGCGCGCGCGGTTGTCTCGTATCGCCTGTACCATGTCTTGTCATGCTCCCAATGTTGCGTCGTTTGTGCCCACGACGGCAAACATCGGCATAATTACAGATAGGTGGGACACGGATTCCACCTACCAATACTAATCAATTCTGACAGATTCTTGCGGAGCCGACTGCCACGTGTCGCCAAGGAATCGCCTGTTTCGTTTTCCTGAAGACGCCCGAATGAAGTTGCCGCGCCCGCCCGCCGCCTTGACGGCGTGCGCACGGCTTTCGTTGGCAACAATCAGCCTGAAGCGCATGTCGCCTAGAACGGAATGCTGAGACGGATAGAGCCGCTGTTGGTTGCGAGCCTGTCGGAAAAGTTGCCGTCATATTCAAACCGGAGATCAAATCCGGATTTGGACGAGACCTGCACCCCCGCCCCGACCGATGCAAACTTGTCTTCATGTTCAAGCGACGTCTTGAACATTCCCGTGCCGGCGGGGGCCGACGTAAACCGGGCCGTTGTTTCCCGTGTGTCTTCCGTCAGAAATGTCATGCCGACCCGCCCGAAAAACCGGAGATCGGTTCCGTTCGGGTAGGTGTAGCGGCTGCCGATTTCCAGGGACGGTGAAGCCGCGAAATTCCAGTCGCCGGATCCCTCATATCTGAGGCCGTAGGTCCCGCTTTCCCGATGCCCGTCAACATGGGTGTAGACGGCGTCCAGATCGACATAGGGCTTGGCATAAAAACTGGTTGCCGCAAACGAACGGGCGATCCTTGCGCGGATGCCGCCGCTGAAAACATCCGGTGAACTGGAAACCGTTTCCGAGATCCCCGCCAGAGAAATCCTGCGGTCTATGTCATAGCTGCCGTAGCCGCCGGAGACGGCACCAGCCAGGGTCCAGTCGCCGATCTCGTGTTTCAGACTGACGCCAGCGAAGCCGCTCAATCCCTCACCGCTGACATTGCTCGAAGATTGGCTCAGCCAGCTCTGGTGAAGCGCGGCGGCCCCGCCGACAAACCAACCCGGGCTGATTTCCTTCTGCGCGCCCATGGAATAGGTCAAGGCGTCGAAATTATAGCTGGGGGCATTTCCATCGGCAAAGCGGGATCCGGTGCCGGCCGCCGTGCGGGCCCAGACACAGGAGCCTTCGCTCAACAGTGCATTCCCGCCTTCAAAGACCGGGCAGCTCATGAGCGAGTTGCTGAAGGCAAGGGACTGAAACCCTTGCTCGACCGCGGGCGCGAGCGCGGCTTTTGGTCGGAATTCGTCCAGAAGCTGCGTATAACTTCCCGAAGAATTGTCCACGGCATTGGCAAACGCGCCGAACAGGATCCCGAACTCCTCATTCCCGCCCGCGTTCCAGATCTGTTGCAAGTGACCGGCGAGTTCAGTCTGGTCGGAAGTCATGACAACGCCTTCCGGGGTAAAATCGGCAGATCCGACCGAGAAATAATGGTCATTCCCGGACGTGCCGATCGCATAGTCGAAGAGCAGCGAATCTTTTGCTGCAAGCGTACCGGCAACGGTACCGCCAACGGTCAGGAAACGCGTCTGCCGTTCCGGCAGCAGACTGATGGCATTGACCCCGAGCGTACCTGCCAGCGTGGCATCACCACCGATATCAAGGAGATCGGACTGCGTGTTGTTGAGGTCGACGGAAACGTACAATTCACCCTGGCTCGTCTGCTCGAAATTTCCTGTCACCTCGGTGGTACCGGTGCTGTCTTCCCGGTTGAGAACGAAGCGGCCATTGTTGACGACATGAGCGCCATAGAGATAACCGCCGGCAAGTGTGTTCGACGAATTGTTGGTGACTGTTCCCGCGGTGTTGCCGTCATCATTGGTGAGCAGAACATCGCCATAAAGGGATGCGCTGCCATTGACCGTCACATCCAGCGTTGCACCTTCCGCGGTCGTGCCGCTGCCGTTGAAAAGCACCGCGTTGTTGTTGTCATAGGCAATGCCGGTCAGGTAGGCGCCGGACTGCACGACCGCATCTCCACTGAGAACAACAGAATTATCGCGTCCGCCGGCGACCCAGATCGCGGACGTGTCGTCATGCACACCACCCGAGATTGTTCCGCCGCTTTCGACGGTGATCCCGATCTGGCCGTTGCCGTCCGGCCCCTGGCTTTGTGCAAAGACCGCCGTGCTTTGCGGCCCGATTGTCTCAATGGTGTTGCCGACCGTGAGGTTGATATCCCCGCCGGTTCCCATACCGTCCGAAGAGGTCACGCCTGCAAAGGCGCCGCTTGCGGTACCGCCGTAGCCACCGCCCCCACCGATCGACTGCACGATGACGCCGAATGCTTCAGAACCTGTCGTGATGATCGGTGCGTCGATATTGAGCGTCACCGTTCCGCCATCGCCGCTGGCGCCGCCGGAGGCCGCTTCGCCTTCTCCATCCCGTATGGTCAGAAGACCGCCGGTCGGATCGCCCCCCAGACCGCCGCCGCCTCCGATGGACTGGGCGATGATGCCATGGGCCCCGGAGCCGCTTGTTAAAATGCCGTTGCCGCCCAAAAGATCCAGCGTGACGACACCGCCATCGCCTGCCGCCCCACCCGTGCCGCCGATCGCCAGGTCGGTGTCTTGCGGCACCGTGCCGGTGACGCCGAGGCCACCGCCTCCGCCGATGGACTGGAGGAGTATCCCGGACGCTCGCCTGCCATGGGTGGAAATGCTGGCGTCGAAGTCCAGATCGATCTCGCCGCCATTGCCGGCCACGCCACCCTTGCCGCCGATTGAGACGCTGAATTCCGAACTGCTGACCTTTGTCGCCTGCTCACTGCTGCCGACGCCGCCCTGGCCACCGCCACCGCCGATGGACTGCGCCACAAAACCGAAGGCGTCGGCACCTGCCGTCGAAATGACGATGTTGCTGCTATCGTAGGTGTAGACGTGACCACCATCGCCACCCGCGCCGCCTGTTCCCCCGCCATCACCGCCGATGGCGATCGATCCCGCCAGACTGTTGGACCCGTCGCCTGCCTGGCCGCCACCGCCGCCGATCGACTGCAACAGCATGCCGAAGGCGCCGTAGCCATGGGTAGTGATCGCGTTGCTGTCGCTGCCCCTGACCCAGATGGCAGCTTCGCCGCCGTCTCCCCCGGAACCACCCTTGCCGCCGACGCTGACCTGGATATTCGCGGTAATATTGCTGGGTGCCGCGACCGAAGTTCCGCCCTGTCCGCCGCCGCCGCCGATGGATTGCACGACAACGCCATCAGCCCAGGCGCCATATGTCGTGATCCGGCCGTCATGATAATATTGCGCGGTGTTTCCCGAGCCGCCACTGCCGCCCTTGCCGCCGACATCCACCGTCAACTCGTAGGACGAACCGGCATCGGTCAACCGCTGAATGTCGGCTTCGGCATTGCTGACAAAATCGAGGATCTTGTGCGAAGACGCATCGTTGCCGAGCGAGCCGCCGATCCCGCCGCCGCCACCGATCGATTGCAGCACCACACCGTCCGCGTCGCCGCCGAAGGTTTCAACAACACCATACTGCTCGACATAGATGCTTCCCCCGTCGCCGCCGCTTCCACCTGTGGCGCCGACGCCGACATCCACGGTTCCCGAATACCCTTCAGAGCTGGCTGCGAGATAGAGCGTGCCCCCTTGCGAGTTGCCGCCGCCGCCACCGATCGACTGCGCAACGAGGCCGTTCGATCCCGAGCCTTGGGTCTGCACCGTGTAACCGGCATAGTTATGAACCGAAACGCGGCCGCCACTTCCGCCGGCTCCGCCCTTGCCGCCGAGCTCGATTTTTGCATCCACGGAGGCGACACCGCCCTGGGAATAGGTGTCGCTGTTGCCGATCCCGCCATCGCCGCCGCCGCCGCCGATCGATTGCGCCAGAACGCCATGGGCATTGTCGCCAACCGTCAGCAGGGTTCCGCCGGGGGCCGCGGTTGTCAGTTTCGAGGCACTCGTGTCGGAAGAATTGCTCTCCGCCCCGTAGGTTCCGAGCTCAACCGTGACCGTGGCGCCATTGCCCCCGCCGGACGTCACGAAATCATAGTTGTTGTTGATGTCATGCATGATGTTGCCGGCGCCGCCACCCAGCGCCGTCCCGGCGGTAACTTCCACCGTGTCCTTGTCTCCAAGCGTCGTTGTCAGCGTGCTGGCATCGCCGCCCCTGCCGCCGCCACCGCCGATCGATTGCGCAAGAATGCCGTGCGAAGCGTCGCCGATTGTCGTCAGCGCGGAATCCTTGTCGAAACTCACGGAGACGGCACCGCCATTGCCGGCATTGCCGCCGTTTCCACCGACCGCGGACTGGAAATTGAAGGCAACGGGAACACCGGTTCCCGTCGGCACGGCGACCAGGAAGTCACTCGCGGAGGCCGAGCCCCCGGATCCGCCGCCGGCGCCGACCGACTGGGCAAGAATGCCGATGGAATCGCCTGGAGCGCTGCCGCCCGTCGATTGTGCCGCGAGCCCGGTGACGATGTTGCTGCCGGTGAGATCGACGGTGACCGATTTGCCGTCACCGCCCACGCCGCCGCTGCCGCCGACAATCAGCGCCGCATTGAAGCCTACCGAGGCGTTTCGATAGCTGGCATTGCCGCCCGTACCGCCGCCACCGCCGATGGACTGGGCAATCACGCCGTTGGACTGTGCACCGGCCGTTGATACGGAGAGGTTTCTCTGGCGGATGGTTACATCGCCGCCGCGCCCGCCGGCCCCGCCCATGCCTCCGGTCTGAAGCGCCACATAGGAAGAGGAACTGAAATTCTTGGCGCTGCCGCCGGTGCCGCCGCCGCCACCGACGGATTGCGCGATCATTCCTGGTGCGAAATCTCCGGCGGTGACGATCGCCCCCCAGCCGTCATCGTCATTGTCCGGGTCTTCAAGATCAGGCACGTAGGGGACAAAGGCGTTGTTGGAGCCGGTCGCGCCGCAGGTTGCGGTGTTGTCGACGCAAACCGTCCCCCCGTCGCCGCCTCCCGCCGCGGCACCGCCGACACCGATCGAAGCGATGCTGGAGAGCGTTGTCGAGCCGCCGCCGTTGCCGCCGCCGCCGCCGACCGATTGAAAGATCGCAGCGGCCGACCAGTCCCCCGACGTCTGCAGCTCGCCGATATTGGAGACTGCGACGGCACCGCCATTTCCTCCGCCGGCGCCTTTGCCGCCAACCCCGGCAATCCCGGCGGCATCTCCTCCCGATCCGCCGCCGCCGCCGATGGACTGAACGACCGCGGCAACTGAGGCATCGCCGCTTGTTACGATCGTCCCCGTGTTTGAAAATCCGGCACCGGCACCGTCGGATTTGGTCGATCCGGAGGAATTTCCGCCGACACTTACAAGCCCCGTGGCAGACCCGGCTGCGCCGCCGCCGCCGCCGATGGACTGAACAACAAAGGCATGCGCATTAAACCCTTGCGTGGAATAGTGGCCTCTTGCGTTGACAGTCGCATTGCCAACAGTCCCGCCACCGGCACCGTCCCCGCCGAGGCTCGCAATCGTGGAGGTGTTCGCGCCTCCGGCTCCGCCACTGCCTGCAATAGATTGCGCCACAACGCCGAATGCATGGTCTCCCGCAGTGGTTAGCGGAAAACTCCCGTCGGTATGGACATGGGCCAGCACATCTCCCGCGTTGCCACCATTGCCGCCGTTTCCGGACTGGCCACCCAAGACACTGACAAAATCACCGCCTGTACCACCGCCACCGCCGATGGACTGAGCAACAACAGCCGATGAGTAGTCGCCCGTCGTTTCGACAAGTGCCAAGCCGCTGTCGTCGCCAAGATCAAATTCCAGCTCGAACGTTACATCGCCCGCGTCGCCGCCAAATCCGCCGCCGCCACCCGTGCCGGCCAGAGCCGTCCCATCGCCGCCGTCCCCGCCGTTCCCACCGATGCTTTGGCCGACAACCCCGAAGACCTCATTGCCCCTTGTAAGCACGCTGCCGCCATCAGAAATCTCGATCGTAACATCGCCCGCCTGCCCGCCATTGCCGCCGGAGCTGTCCTCCAAAGGGCCTGTCCCGCCATTTCCACCGGTGCTTTTTGCAAGGACAGCGGCACTGGCCTCATGGTTCGAACCTGCGACGTCCAGCAGCAAATGAGCATGGTTCCTGACTGTGACGTCGCCAGCAGCACCACCGTCGCCGCCGTTGTCGCTGTAATCCGACGATAGGTAACCGTTGCCGCCGAGGCTGTAACCTGCCAGAGCGAAGAGGCCGGTTCCTTCGATATCAGTGGTTTGCCAATAGATGGCTCCGGCTGTTTCGTTCGTTATCACGACCGTGCCGCCTGAGCCCGCGTCGCCATTTTTCCAGCCGCCGCCGCCGCCGGTGGAGCTTGCTATCAATCCCCCACCGGTGCCGGCGCTTGTATAGCGGCTTGAGCTGGAACCGATCTGGAAAGGACTGTCGGACGAATTCTCAATGCGAACGGATCCCCCGTCACCGCCGCTTCCACCATGCTGATCGTCAAAAAGGGCATTGTTTTGATCGCCGCCCTTGCCACCGTAACTGCCAATACTGATGAGCTTGAACCCGTTGGCCGAACTGCCGGAGACGGAATAGCTGAAATCGCTGTTGTATGCGTTGTCCAGCGTGACCGAAATATCTCCGCCATCTCCGCCGTCGCCGCCGTTCGAATTGTTGTCATCATTGCTCAGATCGCCATTCCCGCCGATGGAATCGGCCGAGACGCCCGTGACTGGCCCCGTGACTGACGAGCCCGGCTGGTCGACACTGATCAGAAAACCGTTGTTGTTTTGGATCGTGATGTCGCCGCCATCTTGTCCGGGGCCACTGTCCACGCCGGGATTACCCCTCGTCTGCATATACCAGACTGAAAAATTGAATGCGTCGCCGAACGAAGTGGGCAGGTTCGCTTGCTGCGGGGCGGAGTTCGTGATGGAGATATCCTTGCCGTCTCCATCTGGCTGGGTACCTGCAGCCTGATAGAAGATGTTGTCGGCAGAATTCGGTTCCGTGAAATCGCAAGTGATGGAGACACTGTCCTCAACGCAGTCGTCGGCAAGCGCGGTTTGCAGGCTGGTCAGGCAGGCAACGGAAACGGTTGTCAGCAGCACCGTTTTTCGCCTTGAAATTGCAGCCGTAGCCACAGTTCTCAGACCCTGCTTTCCAAAATATCTATGCATGACAAGTTCCTCTAACAGGATCCGAACAGCGTTGGCCTTCGGTGGATGGCGGCAAGGGATTGGTTGGCGGTCAACGCCGGTCTGACGGCGTTGGCAGCGCAAAACTCCGCATCTTCGGGAATGCCGGGCAGAAGCCCCTCGGAAGGGTTCCGACATACGAGCCGGCCGCCGGCTTGCCCGCGGCCAAAGCCACAGGTTCGCCGCCCTGTCCTGGAAGTGATGCTGCAGGTATCGGGAGAGGAGCCCGGACATGCCTCCGGTTGACGGACCGCCATCATCTCAGCACCCGCCATGCCGAAATATCCGGTCTCGCTGGCCATCTCCCTATGCCCCCAACGCTACGTCGTCACGCCCACGACAACGAACATCGGGCTGATTACAATCGGCACGGCAGGTGAATTCCACCTACCAATACTAATCAATTCTGACGGAATCTGACGGGAGTTGCCTCTTTTCGGTGACACCTGCCTAAAAACAAGGCTGCTTTAGTCCGTGGCACCAAACTGTGACTTGAACCGATTGCAGTGTTCGGCCATCACAAGACCATGATCGACCTCAAGACAATGCTGCTCCTGGAATTCGCCACAACGACCTTCATGGCAATCGCCTGGATGCTCGTGTGGATTTTCTGGCGGCATATCTACGAACTGAAGGTCATAGCCGCCGGGTTCGTCGCCGTCGCGGTGGGCCTGTTTCTCTATCTGCAAAGGGGTCCGGATCCGTCCCTCCTGCGCATCGTCACGGACAACATGGTCATCAAGTTTGGCCTGGTCCTGTGGGCCGACGGGCTGGCGCGCTTTCTCGGCCAAAGGCGCAATTTGTGGATCGGCATTGCCTGCCTGGCCGCCCAGTTCGTTTCCTGGACCGCGGCAGTCATCTACATTCCCGACAGCCTTGCGTTTCGCATTCACGCCTCGACGGCCTTTACCGTCGTGATGATGAGCCTGATGATCCGCACGCTTGCCATGGACCGGAGCCAACCGCGTTTCCTGCGCTGGATCACCATCGCCCTGCTCGCCGAATATGTCGGTGCAAGTCTGCTGCAGAGCGCACTGGTCCACCTGAACCCCGCAACCGTCGCGAACAGCCGGGTGCTCTCGGACATCAACGCCTGGTATTTCTTCCAGGGTCACATGTTCATTGTCGGCTTCTTCATCTGCCTGGTCTTCATGGTCGGCATGCGCCTGTCGATGGACCTGCGCGACCGCAACACGGCCCTTGCGCGCGAAGTTGCCATCAGGCGCCAGCTGGAACAGGAGCTGTCGGCGAGCCTGGAAGGCGAGAAGACCGCCCGCAAGGAACAACGGCAGCTCATGCGCATGGTCAGCCACGAATTCCGAACGCCGCTCGCGGCGATCCGTTACGCCAGCGAGATGCTGTCAACATTGCTCCCCAGTCCCCAGGAAGCCGTTTCCAAACGGATCAGGGGCATAGACGAGGCGGTGTCCCGCATGACCATGCTGATCGACCGGTTCCTGTCGAGCGAGCGCCAGCAAGAAGGTGTCCTGAAAATCGAGACGGTCGATATGCCCGCGCTGATACGGGAAATCCAGCAGCATTTCGATCATGCCGCTCTCGGCAATCGCCTGATCTTCGATGCCGCTGCACGGCTGCCAGCCTTCAGCACGGATGTGGAAATGCTGAAGACGGTGATCGTCAACCTGATAGACAATTCCCTGAAATATTCCGATGGCTCGGATGCCGTCGAGATCACCATTTCCATCCGGGACGACATGCTGGTCATCCAGGTCGCCGATCGCGGCATCGGCATTCCCGCGGAGGAGAGCGGCCTGGTCGGCCAGCGTTTCTACCGTGCGTCCAACACCAGCGGCACCGGCGGCAGCGGCCTCGGTATTCACACCTGCAGGCAGTTGCTCGGGTATCACGGCGGCAGGCTCCAACTGCGGCCGCGCCAAAACGGCGGCACGCTTGCCCGCGTTCATCTGCCCGCGGCCGGCTCCCTGCCGAATCGTGTCCTGGAGCAACTGACCATGGAGGCGGTATGAGCAGGATTCTCATCGTCGAGGACGAAAACGCCCTGCGCGCGGATCTGGTGGACTACATGTGCCTGAACGGGTTCGAGGCTCAGGGCGCCGGAACGGCGGCCGACATGTATGCCGTGCTTGCCGAGCCCGTCTTGCCCGATGTCATCATCCTCGACATTTCCCTTCCCGACGGCAACGGCTTCGAGCTGGCAACGGACATCCGCGCCCGGCTGAACTGCGGCATCATCATGCTGACGGCCCATGGCGATCCGGAAAGCCGTGTTCAGGGGTTCGAAAGCGGCGCCGACATCTACCTGGTCAAACACACCAGCCTGCGGGAAATTTCCGCGGCCGTGCAGAGCCTGTTGCGGCGGCTCGCGCCCGAAACCGAGGATCCCTCACCTCAGCAATGGCAGCTGGACCCGACCGCGTGGAAGCTCCTGGCACCGGACGGCAAGGTGATCCGCTTGACCGCAACCGAAAACACCTTTGTCAGTACCCTGATCGAGCATTCCGGCGCCACTTGCACACGGGATCAGCTCTCCAGCATCCTGTCCCGGCGCCAAACCCAGTTCGACAACCGGCATCTCGACGCGGTCGTCAGCCGGCTGCGGCGCAAGATCACCGATTCAACATCGGCCGAACAGCCGATCAAGTCGGTCTACGGCGTCGGTTATTCCTTCGGCGCACCAGGCCGGATCGACTCCAGGCAGCCGTCCTGACCGAAACGCCTAGGGCCGGACTGCCGCCTAGAACACGACCGGTCCGAGCAGCGACCCTGCCGCCAGCGCCACAAGAATACCGATGAGATCGAGCGGTGCGCCTGCCCGGAGCATATCCGGACGGGTCACGCAGGGATTGGCAAAGACGATCGCGTTTGGCGGGGTCGCGACCGGCAGCATGAAACCGATCGAGGCGGCCATCGCCACCGGCAGCGCGAAGGTCAGCGGATCGGCGCCAATGCCGACGGCTGCGGCACCGGCCACGGGCAGGAAGATCGCCGCCATCGCCGTGTTGGAGGCGAGTTCTCCGAGATAGACGATGATGAGCGCCATGGCGAGCAGGATCCAGAGTGTCGGCAGCCCCTCCAGACCTTGTGCCTGCTGCCCGATCCAGCCGGCCAGACCGGTCCGTTCGATAGCGGAGGCGAGCGACAACCCGCCGCCGAACAGGATGAGGACGTCCCACCTGAGGTTCGCGGCCGTCTCCCAATCCAGCAGTCGAGCACCCGTGCGATTGCCCGCACTGATCACGAACAGCGCGAGCGCCCCGGTCATCGCGATGCCCGCATCGCTTATGCCAAGACCGGGCAACGCCTCCGAAAGCAGCGGCCGAAGCATCCAGCCACTGGCCGTCAGGGCAGCTACGATTGCCAGGCGCTTCTGTCCTGCCGACAGCGGCTCGGAGGGCGGAATGGAAACCTCGATCGGCTCTGTTCCCATGGTGAAGGTAAAGCGCGTCAGGAACATCCATGTCAGCGGCAACAACAAGATCACGACCGGAAGGCCGACAAGCATCCATTCGGCGAAGCCGATGACGATGCCATGGGCGTCTTCCATATAGGCGGCGAAAAGCGCGTTGGGCGGTGTTCCGATCAGCGAGCCCATGCCGCCGATGGTCGCCGCGTACGCAACGCCCAGCATCAAAGCGGTGCCGAAACCGTCCTTCTCCCCTCGAAGCGCGGCAATGGACGCTGCAATCGGCGCCGCCACCATGGTTGAGGCCGTGTTGCTGATCCACAGACTGAGAAAGGCGGTCGCGACCATGACCGACAGGATAACCCGTTTCGGGTCCCCGTGTGTCCGCGCCAGGATCGCAAAGGCCAGGCGCCGGTGCAGTCCCCATTTCTCGATGGCCTTGGCGATCATGAAACCGCCGAGAAACAGGAAGATCACCGGGTTGGCATAGGAGGACGACAGATCGGCAATCGTTGCGATGCCGGCAAGCGGAAAGAGCGCAAGCGGCAACAGCGCCGTCACCGCGAGCGGGATGGTTTCCGTCACCCACAGAACGGCCATCAGGATCCCGACGCCGGCCGCCGCCTGCGCACCGGAGGTGAGCCCGGCCTGCGGCGGCAACACCGAACCTGCGATCGCGATTACCACGGCGCACGCGTTGGCGGCGGTCACGATCGCCGGGCTTGATATTCTCCAGTCCATGCCGAATCCCCTTGTCTGGCTCCGACTCTGGAAGGGCTGCACTCGCAAAACAAGTCGTGAAAACCCGTGCAGGCCTGTGACGACCAGGGTCTGATGCTCCCCGCAATTGAACCACTTTGCCCCAAGCGCGTTTTCCAGGGAGACAGCATTCAGGAGGACGTCATGGCCCTTTTACGAAATAGGGGAAACAGCCTGTGTGCCGGGACAACCGTCCTGGCGGTCGCCGCCATTGTATTTCTTGGATATCCGGCGGAGGCCGACCAGCCCACCGGCGACTGCGTCGTCACACCGGGAGAGGAGCGCCCGCTGGAACAGCAGGACACAACCGCCGGCATCATGACCGAATGCGACGGCGTCCTGAAGCCCGCGCCCGTCGGCGATGCCGAGCTGGTCGAACCGGCACCGGAAAAAGGCAGAACACCGGTCATCGAGCCCGGCGAGATCCCCGCCCGGCCGTCACCCGGCGACGACCCTGCTGCACCGGCCGGCGACTGAGTGCTGCGATCCGCCTCAGGACCGCAACAACCGTTTTGACGATCCGACCGCCGTGGCGATCTGCGAGTAGTGGGTCTTGCGCTTTTCGGAATTCCCGGCTGACCGCAGCAGCTTCGTGACGGTTTCGTCGATCGCGGCGGAGGCTTCCCTGTTCGCCTGCTCAAGGCTGGCCTTGGCAACCGCGCGATAGGAGCGCCGCCCCTGTGAAACGCGTGGAGCGGTTGGGTCCTGATAGCGGGTTACAATACGATCGAGCTTGCGGGACAGGCTTCTGAGTTCCCGTGCAGCCGGCTGATAGCCTGGCCGGTTTTCGATCGTGGACGCCGCCCGCGCCAGGACGTTTCGAAAACAGTCAACGCGGTATTCCGGGCGGAAGTTGGCCTGGCACTCCCTGCCGCCGCTCTCGATGAGCCAGACAACGCCCCGCGTAACCCGGTCGCTCAGTCCGTCGGAAGCGCTCAACCGCGGATCCCTTTCGCCGGCATAGGAAGGCGAACTGGACGAACTGGAGCTCATGCTTTCACTGGAATTGTACTGAACAAGCAGCAGGTCATTCGGGAGCGCTTTGCCGTCCTCAAAAGGTAGCGGCGATGGTCCGGCAGGCAACACCATTGCATTTGCGGGGCTGGCTGACGCCGCCACAAGCTGCCCAGCCATGCACGCGGCAAGAAGGCCGGCACTGATTTTGCTCTTGAACATGTTTCACCTCAACAAATCTCGACATTCATTTAAAAAAATCAGATGTCTGAAAATCGGAATCAAATATTATGAAAATACTGAAAGCGAATAAATTCTACTGGATTACATATTTTTACATTGGCAAATTTCCAAAACACACTCAATAGTAGTCAGATTCCATTAACTTCAATCATAAAATCTTGACCAAATACAATAGTCTCAAAATTACTCTGCGAAAGCAAGCTATCCAGAAGAAGGTCCGCCTCGGACTCGTCAATCCGAAAGGCCATAGGCCTTGCGGAGACCGCGCTGAGTCTGCGGTCCGAACTGGCCGTCGATGCTGCCCGTATAAAAGGAACGTTCGGACAGCTTTCGCTGCAGGGACCTGCGCGTCTCGGCCTTGAACATCTTCGGGTTTTCCGACAACTGCCCCAGGACCTCCTCGTTGCCCGATCTCAGGGCGCGATAGAGATATTCCGCCGCGTCGTCAGGCTTCTTGCCCTCCACGACACCGTCATCAATGAGAGCCGCATAGTTGAACATGGCTTCAGGGTGCCGCTGGTCCGCCGCCTGTCCGAACAGCTCGATCGCCTTCTTGGGATCGCGCACGATGCCCAGCCCGCCCTGGTAGTGAAGAAAGCCGAGATCGTTGATCGCATCCGCAAAGCCCTCGGCTGCCGATTTGCGGAACAGCTCCAGGGCCCTGTCGACATCCTGCTCGACGCCGATGCCGCGTTCGTACATGCGGGCAAGCTCGAACATGGCCTCGGGATCTCCGGCATCGGCGGCCTGTTCCAGCAGCGCCGCCGCGCGCGCCGGGTCATAGCGGTCCTCGTCCGGATTGAGGCGCATGTAGGCAAGCCCCTTCAACGCCCTGCTGTCGCCTTCCCTTGCCGCCACCTGCAACTGTTCTTCCTGGTCGATTTCCAGCCGGCCCCAGGCATTCTTGCGCGCGGAGGCCTCCAGGACATTGACCTCCTGGCTGGTCCCGGCGAGGAAATAAGGTTTGCCGGACAGCGATCCGTAAGTGTGTGGCTCCTGCGCGTTCCCGGTCGTCTTCAGGACCGTGTCCCGGACCTTGCGAAAGGCAAGTCCGATTTCAAGATCCCGTGTCTTCAGGGTCTGCGCAAGTGCCATCGCGAAGGGACTGTTGTCACCTGCGCCGTCCAGGGCAACGGCTCCGGCTTCCGCGGCATAGGCAACCAGGGTTCCGCGCTCGGGCGAGGCCGGTGCAAGCCCCTGACGGGCGCTTCTGTTGTCGACCGTGAGCGTCTCGCGGCTGCCGCCGAGATCCGCGAAGGGATCGTTGCGGCAGGAATCCAGGATCACGATCCTGAGCTGCCGGGCCTTGTCGACCGCCGCCAGAATATCGTCGAGAGAAACGGACGTATCGGCGACCTGCTGACGGCTGCTCGCCTTGGCATCCGCGGGAACCAGGTAGTTGCGTCCGCCGACCTCGATCCCGTGACCCGCGTAGTAGACAAGGGCGACATCTGCCGTTTCCGCCTCGAAGGCGAACTGTTCCAACAGGTCACGGAACTCGGCCAGACCGATGTCGAAATGTTCCGACACCCTGAAATTCAATTCGTTGAGCGTGTCCGAGATGAGCTTGCCGTCATTGGTCGTGTTGGCCAGATCGGGCGCGTTCTCGTAGCCGGCAATGCCGACCACCAGGGCCATGCGTTTTTCGGCAAAGGGATCGGTTGCCGATTGAGCCGCCATGCACGACAGCAACAGAAGCAGAAGAGCAAGCTGAAGGAGACCACTGCCACAGGCACTAAAAGCCCGCGGAAGCGGCGTGGTCCGGATGGGGGCATGACACAAGCGCATGAGAGACAAGTTTCTGCCTTTGATCCACGTTCGGTAGCGCTGTCCCCATCATTGGCTCATCGGTCCGTCAACACAAGCCCCCTTTCGCCGCAACCCGCATGATTGCTCACCCCACCTGCGTAAAAAGAGGCCGGTTCGACGATGCGAACCGGCCCAGGGGAGGAAACGGCATATCTGTTCAGGCGATCCTGGCGGCAATGCTCTTGGTCTTGCAGTAGCTCTTCAGTCCTTCCAGGCCCTTCTCCCGGCCGAAGCCGGATTTCTTGTTGCCGCCGAACGGCACCTCGATGCCGCCGGCGAAATACTCGTTGATGAAGATCTGTCCCGCGTCGATCTTGCGCGCGAACCGATGGGCCCGGGCAAAATCGGATGTGTAGATGCCGGCGACCAGGCCGTACTGGCAGTCATTGGCCAGCTCCAGCGCGTGATCCGCATCCTCGGCGACCTGCACGGTGAGCACCGGCCCGAAGATCTCCTCCTGCGCCAGTTCGTCGTCGGCGGCGACCGCGTCGACGATGGTCGGCTCGAAGAACCAGCCCTTGCCCGTTGCCGGGTCCTTCGTGACGGAGCCGCCGACGGCGATATGGGCGCCGCGCTCTTTCGCCCGGTCGACAAAACCCGCGATCCTGGCAAGGTGCTCGGCGGAATTCACCGGACCGACATCCGGCTGCTCAAGGCCGTGCCCAAGCTTCAGGGTTTTCACACGGCGAACCAGTTCGGCGACGAAGTCCCCGTGGATGCTTTTCTCGATCACCAGGCGCGAACCCGCCGAACAGATCTGGCCGGCATTCTCGTAGATCGCGCCGATGACCCCGTCGAGGGCCTGCTCCTTGTCGCAATCGGCCAGCACCACCACCGGCGACTTGCCGCCGAGTTCCAGCACCACCCGGGTGATGTCTTCGGCCGCCGCCTTCATCACCGTCCGGCCCGTCTGCACCGAGCCGGTGAAGGTGATGTGGTCGACGTGCCGATGGGAAGTCAGCGGCGCTCCGGTCTCCGCGCCCGTGCCGGTGACGACGTTGCAGACACCGTCCGGCAGACCGGCCTCGCTCAGGATCTTCGCCAGCATCAGAGCCGTGAACGGTGTCTGCTCCGCAGGCTTGGCGACAACCGTGCAGCCCGCCGCAAGGGCAGGCGCGAAACCTCTGGCGGCGGTCGAAATCGGAAAGTTCCACGGAATGATATGCGCCGTCACGCCGACCGGCTCGTGGATGGCGTAGCCGATATAGTCCGGCCCGAGTGGAAAGCTGTCACCCTGCAGCTTGTCGCAGGCGCCGGCGTAATATTCGAACGTTCGCGCCGCGCCGCGCACGTCACCCATCGCCTCCTGCAGCGGCTTGCCGCTGTCCAGGGTCTCGGTCACGGCCAGCAGGTCGAGATTGTCGAGGATCAGCTGCGACGCCTTCTGCAGGATACGGGCGCGCTCGACCGGCGCCATGTCCCGCCAGACCGTTTCGAAGGCCCTTCGGGCCGACTGCACTGCCTGATCGACATCCTCGGCCGTTCCGGCCGTGAACCGGGCAAAGGCCTCGCCACGCCCCGGATCGAAGCTGTCCATGGTCCGGTTGTGCGACGGCTGGGTGAAGGTGCCGTCGATGAAATGGCCGAGCGGCAGCGCCGAAAGCGTGCCGGTTTCGGCATATTCTTCCAGAAGTTCGTTGGCAGTTAGCATGCTCAGCGCTCCCAGGAACTGATCTTGTAGGTGGATTTCGCCAGCCATTCCGGGTCGATCTCGACGCCCCAGCCCGGCGCGTCGGTAACGACCGCATGGCCGTCGACAATCTCATAGGGCGAGGACCGGAACAGACCGTATTGCCAGGGATAATAGTCTTCTTCCTCGATGGAGAATTCCAGGTACTTGCCGGCATTCGGAATGGCCCTGAGCAGATGCATGGTGAACAGCGTCACCAGCGACAGGTTGGCCGCGTGCGGCGTGCAGGGCAGGCCTGCCTCGTGCGCCATCCGCGCCACCTGCATGGTGCGCACCATGCCGCCGAGGTAACAGATATCCGGCTGGATCACGTCGACCACGCGCCCGTCGATCATGCGCTTCCAGTCCACAAGCGAACAATCCTGTTCGCCGCCGGTCACATCGATCTCCAGCGCATCGGTCACCTGTTTGGTCTGGTCATAATGCCAGTAGGGGCAGGGCTCCTCGTAATGGGAAATGCCGTTGTCCTGCAGGAGGTGCCCCACTTCGATGGCCTTCGCCGGCGAATAGCAGGAATTGGCATCGACCAGCAGCGCGGTATTGTCATCGAAGGCCTTGCGCATGACCGGCACGATCTCCTCCGTCCGGCCCGGCCATTCGTCCTGGTCCCGGCCGCATTCCGCGCCGATCCGGAACTTGAACGCATCGAAGCCGTACCGGTCCTGCTGTTTTTTCAGCCGGTCGGCCTCGTCGCGGGGCGTGATGTCCCGCTTCATCGACGAGCCGTAGGCGCGCACCTTGCCCGGCGTGCCGCCGATGAGTTCACAGACCGGCTTGCCTTCCAGTTTGCCGCGCAGGTCGAACAGGGCGGTGTCGAGCCCGCCCATGGCGCGGCGCAGATAGGCGCCGGGGAACTTGTGCTCGCGGTCCGGAATGATGTCCATCAGGTGGGCGATGTCAAAGGCGTCCGCGCCCAGGGCATAAGGCGCGACCTGACGGTGCACCACCTCCGCGGTGATGTCGGCGCAATAGGGCGCCACCTGCCCCCAGCCCGTCGCACCGCTGTCGGCCGTCACCCGCACGAAGCAGACAAATTCATTGGTAAATGTTTCTATTGATTGGATTTTCATGTCTTGCACGGACCCGGTGACAGGTCCTTCCCGGCAGGTTTGATTTTGGCTCTCTGCCGAACCTACCCGGAATTGGACTTGAATTAAGGTCCGTTTTGCGCAAATTCTCATACCAATTTGGAGCGCCAGAGCCTGTCCACTCAATCCAGGATCATTTGATGTCGAAAAGCAGTTCACTCGGCGAGGCGCGTCGCGAAGTGCGATGCGGTACATCGGTCAAGCGGCGTAACGCTGCCGATGGACTGCTTTGCGTCACCCGGAGGGCCGGGCTTTTGCGTCCGCTGACCACGTTGGCTTGCGCTTGTGGTGGAACCACCCCACCGCGCGCAACCCGCCTCGTCAGCAAACGCAACCGCACCGGTCAAATGAACCTAGATTGAATGGGCATCCTCTAGATGAAACGTCATGCAGGTGCGGTGCTGTCGTCGATCAAGATCGACAAGACAGCCGACAGGAAAATTTCCATCCAGCTCTACATGGCCCTGCGCGACCTGTTGCTGACCGGAGCCCTGACGCCGGGCGACCGGCTGCCGGCAACCCGGACCCTGGCGCAGGAAATCGGCGTTTCGCGCACAACGGTCATCGACGCGGTCGACCGGCTGATCTCGGAAGGCCTTCTGGAAGCAAGGGTCGGCGCCGGAACCTTTGTCAGCGAGGCGCTCAATGCCCGCCTTGCGCCGAGACCTTCTCAGGAAGTCAGCGACACGGCTCCGGTGGAGCCACGCCTGTCCCATGCCACCCGCCACGCCATTCCGGACTTCACCCTGAGATCCCGCCTGCCGCACAAGTCCCAGGCGTTCGTCACCGCCCTGCCTGCGCTCGACGCCTTCCCGATGGCGCAATGGGCCAAGCTGTCCGCCCGGCACTGGCGCAAGGACCGGGACCATATTGCAGGCTACGGCGAACCCTTCGGCTATATGCCGCTCCGCCGCGCCATCGCCCGTCAGCTCAACGCCTCGCGCGGCATCAAGTGCGACCCGCAGCAGGTCTTCATCACCAACGGCGCCCAGCGCGCCTTTTCCGTGGTCGGCGGCATGCTGGTCAATCCCGGCGAACCGATCTGGTTCGAGAACCCCGGAGCGATCGGCGCCCGCAACGCCTTTGTCGCCATAGGTGCCAATCCGGTTCCGGTCGATGTCGACCTGGAAGGGCTCAGTGTCGAGGACGGCCTGGCCAAGGCCCCGCACTTCCGGCTCGCCTTCGTCACGCCCTCGCACCAGCAGCCGCTCGGCCATGTCATGAGCCTGTCGCGGCGGCTGGCGCTCCTGAAGGCCGCCAACGAAGCCGATGCCATGATCGTCGAGGACGATTACGACGGCGAATTCTATTACGGCGACCAGCCGCCGCCGACCCTGAAGAGCATCGACACCCATGGCCGCGTGATCTATGTCGGCACGTTCTCGAAATCCCTTTTCCCGGCGCTTCGGCTCGGCTTCGTCCTCGTTCCGGAAGGCCTCGTCGACAGCTTCGAGAAGGTCTGCCTGACCTGGCTGAGCGGCGTGCCGACCGTTACCCAGGCCATCGTCGCCGAATTCATGGACGAGGGCATGTTCGCGACCCACATCCGCACCATGCGCCAGCTCTACAAGAGCCGCCACGACACCCTGATGGAGGAGGCCCGGGACCTTGCCGGCGATATCGACCTGCAACCGGCCAGCAGCGGCTTTCATGCCGTTGGCCTGTTGTCACCCGGTGTCGATGAAGGCAAACTCGTCGCCAGAGCCGCCGAGCATGGCATCACGACCGTGCCGCTTTCCCGCTATGCGCTCACCGGAATCCCGCAGCGCGGCATCGTGCTCGGGTTCGGCAGCTGCGCGCCGGAAGAGATCAAAAAGGGCGTTCAGGTACTGAAGACGATCCTGCCGGAATACTGCAACCGCTAACCGGCCGGGTCGAACAATTGGACTGCTAAATTATCTGCAATGGATATATTTGGCAGGCCAATTCAATCCTAGGCTTTTTTACGGTGCTGCGTGAATTCAGGAGGACGTCATGCATTTCAAGACAACACTTACTGGCCTTTTGGCCGCAACCATGCTTGCCGGTGCAGGCTCCGCCCAGGCGGAAACCCTGCGCCTTTTGACCTGGGGCTCCTACGCGCCCGATGAACTGGTCCAGAAATTCGAAGAAGAATATCCGGACATCGATGTCGAGGTCACCTTCTCCAACAACGAGGAAATGATCGCCAAGCTGCGCGCGACCGGCGGCGCGGGCTTCGACCTTGCCCAGCCGAGCCACGACCGCATCTACGCGGCGCAGCTCGAATACGACATCTACAAGCCGCTCGATCTTTCCAAGATCGACACGAGCGTCATGGAAGCCAAGCTTCTGGACGGCGTGAAGGCCAACACCACGATCGAGGGTGAGGTCTATGCCGTACCGCACCAGTGGGGCACGTCCGGCCTGATGGCCGACAAGAGCAAGGCCGCCGATTTCAAGAGCTGGGCCGATCTCTGCGACCCGGCCTACAAGGGCAAGACCTCGATGCGCCTGAAGCGCACCATCCTGCTCGGCACCGCCTTCTCCATGGGCGAGGATCCGTTCGCGGCCTATTCCGACCTCGAGAAATACCAGGGCATCCTGGACAAGGTTGCCGACAAGCTGATCGAGTGCAAGGGCAACATCAAGGCCTACTGGAAGGGCGGCGACGACCTTTCTGCCATGATGCTGTCGGGCGAGATCGTGGCATCCGAAACCTGGGATTCCACCGCCTACAAGCTCTACGACCAGAACCCGGACATCGTCTTCGTGCCGCCGAAGGAAGGCGCGCTTGCCTGGATCGACACCTTCGCCCTGCCGCGCAAGGCCAAGGCCGATGACGCCGCCTACAAGTGGATCAACTTCGTGCTGCGCCCGGAAAACGTCACCCTGATGTCCGCCAGCACCGGCGCCATCGCGGCCGTCAAGGGCGGCAAGGACCTGTTGCCGGAGGACAAGAAGGCCGCCGTCAACGCCGCCTTCACCGATGCCGACATCGACAATCTGAAGTTCTTCGCCAACATTCCCCCGGGCGTGGAGGACATGGAAGGCAAGACGCTTGAGAAGATCAAGGCAGCCACCGGCGGCTGATCCCGCCACCTGATCCGAAAAACGGGGCTGTCAGCGCCACCCGCCCTGACAGCCTCATCGTCAAAGGGGTCCCGGGGTCAGACCCTTGGACGCTGAAACGAGGACGCCGCATTGAACGGTGTTCCCGCCCCCACTTCCTTCCAGCTGGCGCATTCATGAAACAAGACAATCCGACCTACGACCTTGAATGTCTCGACATTGCCAAGAATTTCGGACCCGTCCGGGCCGTGAAGGGCGTCTCCTTCGACATTCCGAGCGGGTCCTTCTTCTCCATCCTCGGACCGTCGGGCTGTGGCAAGACCACCTTGATGCGC
This sequence comes from Roseibium sp. Sym1, assembly GCF_027359675.1. NCBI lineage: Bacteria > Pseudomonadati > Pseudomonadota > Alphaproteobacteria > Hyphomicrobiales > Stappiaceae > Roseibium > Roseibium sp. Sym1. Next base: position 2,347,091 of record NZ_CP114786.1, on the reverse strand, counting down.
ATGATCGCAGGCTTCGAGGAACCGAGCGGCGGCGACATCAGGATCAAGGGCAAGTCGGTGCTCGGCGTTCCGCCCAACCGGCGCAACGTCAAGATGGTGTTCCAGCACCTGGCGCTGTTCCCGATGATGAATGTCTACGAGAACATTGCCTACGGCCTCCGCTGCGCCGGCTTCGGCAAGGACCACATCAAACGCAAGGTCCATGACGTGCTGGAGCGCATCGCCCTGCCGGATGTCGCCGAACGCGAGATCCACCAGCTTTCCGGAGGCCAGAAGCAGCGCATCGCCATTGCACGCTGCATGGTGCTCGACCCCGATGTACTTCTCCTCGACGAACCGCTCGGCGCGCTCGACCTGAAGCTGCGCGAGGCGATGAAGATCGAGCTGAAACTGCTGCAGCACCAGTTCAACACCACCTTCATCTACATCACCCACGACCAGTCCGAAGCGCTGGTGATGTCCGACAATGTCGCCATCATGAACCAGGGTGAGTTCGAACAGATCGGCACACCCCAGGAACTCTATCACCGCCCGAAGACCGCTTTCGTCGCCGGCTTCGTCGGCGACAGCAACCGCTGGTCCGGCACCGTGAAGACCAGCGACGGCACCGGCGGCAAGGTGGAAACCGAACAGGGCCTGCCGATGAGCTTTTCCGCCGGCGCCGGCCAGACCATCCGCGACGGCGCCAGGGTCGACATTTTCGTGCGGCCGGAATTCATCAGGACCGTGCGGGCGTCCAACACGTCCGCCGGTGGTGCCGACGGCGACAACCAGCTGGAGGGCGTCATCGACAGCCTGCTCTTCAACGGTGCCAACAGCCGCGTTCTGGTGCGCACCGGCAGCGGCGAGCTGATCGAATCCGACGTGACCCTCACCGGTGACAACGACCTGAAACCCGGCGAGGATGTCCGCCTGGTGTGGTCGTCCAGACAGGCCATGTGCTTTGCCCGCCAGGAGGGCGCGTGATGCAGAACAGGGACATCAAGCGGCTGATGCTGATCCTGCTGTTCGCGCCCTTCGCGCTCTGGATCGTGCTCCTGATCATCCTCCCCCATATCGGCATGGTGGTGCTGTCGCTGAAGGAAAAGGTCGCCCCGCGCGTCTATGAATACAGCTTCGCCAACTACCTGGAATTCATCAACGAACCGATCTACTGGAACACGCTTCTGCGCACCGGGTCGATGTCCCTGCTGGTGACCGCCCTGGCGCTCTTGATCGGCTTTCCGATCGCCTATTACATCGCCAAGATCGCCGGACCCCGCGCCCGCGGCGGACTGTTCCTGCTCTGCCTGATCCCGCTCTGGGTCTCCGACCTGATCCGTTCCTTCGGCTGGATCCTGCTCCTGCGCGAGACCGGGGTGATTTCCAACTTCCTGCTCTGGACAGGCCTGATCGGCCAGCCGGTGGAATTCCTCTACAACGACGCCGCCGTCATTGTCGGCCTCGTCTATACCGTGATCCTGTTCATGATCGTGCCGCTGGTGTCCACCCTCGACGGCATGGACAATTCCATGATCGAGGCGGGCTACAATCTCGGCGGCAGCGGCTTCACCGTCCTGCGCCGGATCATCGTCCCCTACGCCATGCCGGGCATCGTCGCCGGCTGCATCGTCACCTTCATGCTGACGGCCGGCTCCTACCTGACGCCGATCCTGCTGGGCGGCAAGAATTCCTCCTGGTTCACCGAGCAGATCTACAACCAGTTCATCACGCGCTTCAACTGGGAAGGCGGCGCCGCCTTCGGCATGCTGCTCCTGCTGTTCACCTCGATCGTCATCTGGCTCGGCCTGAAGCTGTCCGGCCAGACGCTTGCCAACACCGTCGCCAAGAGCTGAGGAGGAGAACGATCATGCTCGCGCAAAAGAAACCTTCTCCGTTCCTGCTCGGCTACCGGCTCTACGTCGTCGCCTTCTTCATCTTCCTGGCCGCGCCACTGATCTCTGCGGGGGCCTTTGCCTTCAACGACAGCCTGTTCCCGGCACTGCCCTGGCAGGGCTTCACGCTCGACTGGTTCTTCTCCGACACCGAGCCGAAACTGGGCATGTTCCACGACCGGCGCCTGTTGCAGGGGCTCTACTATTCCTTCGTCATCGCCATCTTCGTGGCGGCCCTCTCCGTCTTTGTCGGCACCACCAACGCGTTCCTGTTCGTGCGCGGCGAGTTCCCGGGCAAGAATTTCTTCTACATCATGATGGTGGTGCCGCTGGTGATCCCCGGCGTGATCCTCGGCATTTCCATTCTGGTGCTGGCCAGCGACACGGCCAACTACGTCGAGAACCGTTTCGACCTGGAACTGGAGTTTCTGCGCCCCGGCATCCTTCTGGTGGTGCTCGGCCAGTTCTCCTTCATCGCCACCATCACCTCGCTGGTGATCACGGCCCGGCTGAAGAAATTCGACGAGACCATGGAGGAGGCCGCCTTCAATCTCGGCGCCAGCCGCGCGAGGGTGCTGCGCACGATTACGCTGCCGTTCCTGCGCCCGGCCATGATCGCCGCCGGCATCGTCGCCTTCCTGGTCTCCTTCGAGAACTTCAACACGACGCTGTTTCTCGTCGGCTCGGAAGCTCCCCTGACAATCACCATGTATGACCGCATGGCCAAGGTCGGCTCGACCCCGGTTCTGAACGCGGTCTCCTTCGTGCTCATGGTCGGCTCCGGCCTGCTGGCGCTTCTCTCCATCCTCATCCAGCGCGACAGGTCCGCTCAATAGGAGTTTTCATGGCGGAGTTCGACTTTGTCATCGTCGGCGCCGGTTCCGCCGGAGCGGTTCTGGCCGACCGACTTTCCGAGGACGGAAAATACACCGTCTGCCTGCTGGAAGCAGGCGGATCGGATCTGAATTTCTGGATCTGGATGCCGATCGGCTACGGCAAGGCGTTCTACAACAAGTCGATCAACTGGATGTACCACACCGAACCCGATCCGGGCCTCAACGGGCGCTCGGGCTACTGGCCGCGCGGAAAGGTGCTCGGCGGCTCCAGCTCGATCAACGCCATGGTCTATATCCGCGGCCAGCACGCGGATTTCGAGGACTGGAAGGCAATGGGCAATCCGGGCTGGGGCTGGGACGATGTCCTGCCCCTCTTCAAGCGTTCGGAATGCAACGAGGGCGGTGCCGACGACTATCGCGGCGGCAACGGACCACTCCACGTTTCCAGCACGGACAAAAGCGTGCATCCGCTCTGCGGGAATTTCATCGAGGCCTGCGAGCAAGCCGGCTTCAGCCGCAATCCGGATTTCAACGGCCGGACCCAGGAAGGCGTCGGCCTCTACCAGATCACCGCCCGCGACGGCTTTCGCATGTCCACCGCCCGGGCCTATCTCTCCCGGGCAAGGAAACGCCGGAATGTCTGCATCGAGACGAAGGCCCATACCACACGCGTGCTCCTGGAAGACGGCCGCGCCACCGGTATCGTCTATCGCCAGCAAGGCGCGGAGAAGACAGTCCGGGCCCGCCGGGAAGTCATCCTCAGCGCCGGTGCCGTCAACTCGCCGCAGCTCCTTATGCTCTCAGGGATCGGCGACGGCGAGGAGCTGCGGGCCAAGGGCATCCCTCCGCTGGTTCACCGTCCCGCTGTGGGCAAGAACCTGCAGGATCATCTCGGCCTCGACTATCTCTACCGCTCGAAAGTGCCGACGCTGAACCAGCAGCTTTACCCCTGGTGGGGCAAGCTGGCACAGGGCATCCGCTATGTGCTGACCCGCAGCGGGCCGTTGTCGCTCAGCGTCAACCAGGCCGGCGGCTTCGTCAAAGGCAATCCGAAAGCCGAGCGGCCGAACATCCAGCTCTATTTCTCCCCGGTCAGCTACACCAGGGCCCCCAAGGGAAAACGCCCGCTGATGAACCCGGATCCGTTCCCCGGTTTCCTGCTTGGCTTTCAGCCGACCCGCCCGACCAGCCGCGGCCATATCTGCCTGCGCTCAGGCCACCCCTTCGATCCGCCGGAGATCCATCCGAATTCGCTCAGCACCAACCGCGATCTCAGCGAGATGATCGAGGGCAGCCGGCTGATGCGCCGGATCGCGGCGAGCCCGGCGCTGCAATCGGTCATCGACGAGGAAATCATGCCCGGTCCCGCGATCCAGTCGGACGAACAGATGCTGGAGGACGTCCGCAACCGCTGTTCCACCATCTTCCACCCGGTCAGCACCTGCCGCATGGGACCGGACGCTGCGGAAAACGTGGTCGACGCACGGCTGAAGGTCTACGGAATTGACGGGCTGCGGGTGGTCGATGCCTCCATCTTTCCGACGGTCACCTCCGGCAACACCAATGCCCCGGCAATCATGGTCGGCGAGAAGGGATCCGACATGATCCTTCAAGACACGCGAGCCGCATAAGAGATGTCGATGGCACGGGAACTGTTCGCAGACGGCTACAGGATGACGCCTTACTGGCAGGACATCGCCCCCAAGGTGACCTTGCCCGATTTGGCCCTGCCTCCTGAAACTGATGTCCTGATCGTCGGTGCCGGCTATACCGGCCTGAACGCCGCGCTGCAGACCGCAGGCGAAGGCCTGGGCACGCTGGTGCTCGATGCCGAACATCCCGGCTGGGGCTGCAGCCTGAGGAATGGCGGCCAGCTCTCGACCAGTCTCAAACCCTCCTTTGCAACGCTCGCAAAGCGCTATGGCAAGGAGCTGGCGACACAGCTCTGCCAGGAGGCCCAGGCCTCGCTCGACTACATGCACGCGCTTTCGCGGGAAGACGGCATCGAGATGGGCCTCAGGGAAGTCGGCCGGTTCCACGGTGCTCACAAGCCGCATCTCTACCGGAAACTGGAACAGGAGTGTGCCGCCGGCCACCCGGTCTGGAAGACAGACACCTTCATGGTGCCAAAAGCGGAAATGGCTGCGGAACTCGGCACCGACGCCTATCACGGCGGCATCGTCTTTCCGCATCACTGCAGCGTGGACGTCTCGGCCTACCACCCGTCCCTGCTGAACAAGGCGCTGGCGTCCGGAGCACGGGTCAAGGGCGCGTGCCGGGTGCTGTCCATCGAGCGTCTTGCCACCGGCTTCGAGGTCCAGACCAGCGAGGGAACGGTCAGGACCGGCAAGGTGATCCTGGCCACCAATGGCTATTCCGGCGCGCTGTCACCCTGGCACCAGCGCCGGATCATCCCCATCGGCTCCTACGTCATCGCAACCGAGGAGCTGCCGAAGGAAACCGTCGACAGATTGTTCCCGACCGACCGGGTGCTCTCCGACACCAGGAAGCTGGTCTATTATTACCGCCTGTCGCCGGACCGGAAGCGCGTGCTCTTCGGCGGCCGGGTCTCCTTGAGCGAAACCGACCCGCGCAACAGCGCCCTGAAACTCCACCGCGACATGACGGCGCTTTTCCCGGAGTTGGCGACTGTGAAGATCAGCCACGCCTGGATGGGTTTCGTCGGCTACACGTTCGACACGCTGATGCATGCCGGCGAAGACGACGGGCTCTATTTCGCCGGAGGCTATTGCGGCTCGGGCGTCGGCATGGCGAGCTATCTCGGCATGCGCATCGGCCAAAAGGCGACAGGCCTGGAAAAGACCCCGTCGGCCTTCGAGCGCATTCCCTTTCCGACCCGCCCGCTCTACACCGGCACGCCCTGGTTCCTGGCCCCCTCCGTCCTGGTTTACCGGATGCGGGACCGGCTGGGGATATGAGGGCGCGTCCCGTTCAAGACAGCCCGGCCGTTCACAATCTCAACCGTCATCCTGAGGAAGGCCGAAAGGCCTGTCTCGAAGGATGGGCGGCAAACTCTGAACAAGCGGCTCATCCTTCGAGACGGACCTGACGGCCCTCCTCAGGATGACGTTGTACTTTGGGCGAACGTATTTGAGAGTGAGCCCTAAACCCGCTGCCCGCTTCTGATCATGTCGGCCGCCTTCTCCGCGATCATGACCACCGGGGAGGCCGTGTTGCCGGAGACGATCTTCGGCATGATCGAGGCGTCGATCACACGCAAGCCGTCGAGCCCGCGGACCCGCAGCTCCGTATCGACCACCGACGCCTCGTCCGCGCCCATGCGGCAGGTGCCGACCGGGTGGAAGATGGTGGTGCCGATATCGCCGATTTTCTTGAGCAGGTCCTCGTCGCTGTCGACCTGCGGTCCCGGCAGGATTTCCTCCGGCTGGTACGGTTGCAGGGCCCTGGCGGTCATGATGGTGCGCGCCTGGCGCACGGATTTCAGCGCGATGTCCTTGTCCTTTTCCGCCGACAGGTAGTTCAGGCGGATGTCCGGCTGCACCGCGTTGCCTTGTTTCGTGACATGCACCGAGCCGGTGCTTTCGGGCCGGAGGTTGCAGACCGACATGGTGATTGCCGGGAAGGGGTGCAACGGATCGCCGAGCTTGTCGGTCGACAGCGGCTGGACGTGATATTCGAGATCCGGCGTTTCCAGAGACGGGTCGGATTTGGAGAACATGCCGAACTGGCTCGGCGCCATCGACATCGGCCCGGACTGGGTCAGGGCGTATTGCAGCGCGATCTTCGCCTTGCCGACCAGGGAATTCGCCATCGTGTTGAGGGTCCTGGCGTTCTGGACCTTGTAGACGGTGCGGATCTGCAGGTGATCCTGCAGGTTCTCACCGACACCGGCGCTTTCATGATGCACTTCCAGGCCCCGGTCGCTCAGGACCTCCGGCGCGCCGATGCCGGACAGTTCCAGGATCTTGGGCGAATTGATCGCCCCGGCTGCCAGCAGCACTTCGCGGTCCGCCGAGGCGCTCAGGACGCGGCCCTTGTGGGTGAAGCGCACGCCGGTGACCTTCTTGCCGTCCAGCACCAGGCTGTCGGTTTCCGCATGCGTGATCAGACGCAGGTTAGGCCGTTTCAGGGCCGGCCGCAGGAACCCCTTGGCGGTGTTCCAGCGCACGCCGTTCTTCTGGTTGACCTCGAAGAAGCCGCTGCCTTCATTGTTGCCATCGTTGAAATCGGCGCGCGGCTCGATGCCGAATTCCCTGGCCCCTTCCTGCACGGCCTTCAGGATGTCCCAGGTCAGGCGCTGCTGCTGCACCTTCCATTCGCCGCCGGATCCATGGAGGTCGGACTTGCCGGCGTGATGGTCCTCCGATTTCAGGAAATAGGGCAGGACGTCCTCCCAGGACCAGCCGACATTGCCGAGCTGGCGCCAGTGGTCGTAGTCGGCCGCCTGCCCGCGCATGTAGATCATGCCGTTGACGGAGGTGCAGCCGCCCAGGACCTTGCCGCGCGGATAGACCAGGCTGCGGCCGTTGAGCCCCGGCTCGGCGGCGGTCTTCATCATCCAGTCGGTGCGCGGATTGCCGATGCAATAGAGATAGCCGACCGGGATATGCACCCAGTGGTAATTGTCGGACCCGCCAGCTTCCAGGAGCAGGACACGCGTGGACGGGTCTTCCGTCAGCCGGTTGGCAAGCACGCAGCCGGCCGTGCCCGCGCCGATGATGATGTAGTCATAGCTTCCATCCAGTCTGTCCGGCCCGCTCATGAAATTTTCGTCCCTGAATTCCTGCCGCCGCGATACCGCCGGCTGTTTTTCCCAGATGTCGTTTTCGCCCGTCCCCGCCGGAACAGGATGGCCAGTCCCTGCCATCACGGAAACACTTCTAACCGAGCGTAGTCTTTCCTTGAAGAAGTGCAACTTGTCCTGCAGGACTAGGTCATACCGCCAAAGTCGCTCCAAAAGGACCGCATGGTATCGGCCAGCCGGAGAATATTCCTGCGGCAATGGAACATCACACTCAAAGCAGCCTGCACTTGCCTTATCGGCGCGCAATTTCTAGGTTGAGTTTCACTTGGCCGGTTATCGAGAGGCCCTGCTCCCCGGGACAGTCATCATGAACAAAAGACCTGCAAGCGTGCCGGAAGCCTACAAGGACGGTTATGCCAGGGCCCGCGAGGCGGATGCCGAGATGGCCGATCGTTATGTCGGCTACACACTTGTCGGCGACCCGCTGGCCGACGCTGCCGCCGCGGAGTTGTCGAAACATCCCGCCGAACAGAGCCAACAGTGGATCAGGAACGGCATGGAAAAGGGAAGCGCGGCCCTCACCGACGCGCCACCCGCCGTTCGCGCCTTCTTCGAGGATGCCGATGCAACGCCGGACTGGGTCGACCCGGAGCTCATGATGGCCGGCTGCCGCGCATTTCACCGGCATTCCGAAATGTTTGTCGGTGCCTTTGTCGGCGCGGTCCTGGTCGAGGGGTTCGCCACCTTGATCAGCCAGTCCTTCAGCATCACCGGACGCATGGTCGACACCGGTGTCCGGCGGCTGAAGCAGAACAATCGCCATCTCGTCGAGATTTTCCTGCCCGGAGGCCTCGACCGGGAGGGCGAGGGCTGGAAACTGTCCGTACGCATCCGGCTCGTTCACGCCCGGATCCGCCACATGCTCCAGGACGCCGACGACTGGAACCCGGACTGGGGCCTGCCGCTCAGCACCGCGCATATTTCCTACGCAACCGCCGCCTTTTCGGGACTGCTCCTCCATCGCGCGCGCATGCTCGGCATTCGCCTGTCGCCCGATGAGGAAAAGGCCTTCATGATGATCTGGCGGTATTCGGGACACCTGATGGGCGTCCCGGAGGACATGCAGTGCGGATCGGTGGAAAGCGCGTTGAGGCTGCAGCGAATCGGCGGCATGTGCGAACCGCCCCCAACCCTCGAGGCCATCCTGCTGGCCAACGGGCTGATCAACTCGGCACCCATTGTTGCAGGCATCACGTCACCGAAGGCCCGCGACGCCCTGACCAGCTATATCTATCGCGTGTCCCGCGCGATGATCGGCGACGAACTGGCGGACGCGCTGAACTATCCAAAGATGAACACCTTCGGCACGCTGGCCTTCCTGAGGACGAAGAACCACGCGGAATCGCTGCTTTTCAAGTTGCTGCCCGCGCTGGGAGCCCGGAATCGCGCACGCCAGTTCCAGAGGATGCTGGATGTCTCGCTTCACGATGCCGAGGGCATCGGCTATCGACTGCCCGTGCATCTTTACGCGGAACATGACGGACCGCTCTGACCCGCGCTCCAATAAGCTCTTGTCGGAACGTGGTGCGCTGTGACAGGTTGCCCCGCAACGACGCCCGGGGCTTAGGCCGCGCGGGCGCGCACGGGTGGAGACAGGTGAGACTGGCGTGAAGACTTCCGAGAATTTTCCAGTGGCCTCGCTGCTGATTCGCCGGGACCTGCGCGAGGATGTCCGGTGCTTTTACGCATTCGCGCGCTCCGCCGACGATATCGCCGACGCCCCCGGCCTCAGCCCCGCCGAGCGTCTTGAGAAGCTCGACCTGTGCGAGGCCGGATTGCGCGGCCGGGACACGGGCACACCAGAGGCAAGGGCGCTGCACAGGACGCTCTCGCGGAAATCGCCGGCATTGCTCGATCATGCCCGCGCACTACTCACCGCCTTCCGGCAGGACAGCCGCGGTCATGAATATGCAACCGACGAAGACCTGCTGGCCTATTGCCGGCATTCGGCCGACCCGGTCGGGCGTTTCCTCCTGGATCTTCACGGTGAGGACGCCTCCTGTCTTGCCCCCTCGGATGCACTTTGCACCACACTGCAGATCCTGAACCACCTGCAGGATATTTGCGACGACAAGACCCGGCTTGACCGTGTCTATCTGCCGGCGGACCGGCTCATGGCCGAAGGCGTGGAACCCAGGGACCTGACCGCCGCGCGCAGCACGGCCGGCCTGCGCCGTGTCATCGACGGATTGCTCGATCTCTGCGACAAGCTGCTGGAGCAGGCCGCCCCGCTGCCGGACCGGATAACGGCGCGCGGCCTTGCCGGCGAGGCGGCGTCCATACTCTGGCTGGCGAACAACCTGTCCCGGCGTCTTCGGCGCGAGGATCCACTGGCAGGCCGTGTCGCGCCCACGCCGCTGGCGTTTCTGCGGGCGGCGCTGGTCGGCGCCGGCCACGCACTGTCGCCCGCGCGCCGCTCCCATCTGGGCCCGGAGTTGCGCGGCCAATGACACACCACCACCCCGCCAGCGACGCAACGGCCGAGGAAGTTCGCCGCGTGGTGTGCGCCGCCGGCTCGTCCTTCGAGTTGGGGATGCGGGTTCTGCCGGCCACGAGGCGGCGGGCGATCTATGCCGTCTATGCCTTCTGCCGGGTTGTCGACGACATTGCCGACGGCGATACGCCAACACATGACCGCCACGCGGATCTTGAAGCCTGGCGGCGGGAATTGACGGAAAGCTACCAAGGCCATCCGCGTACGGCGATCGGGGCCGAACTCGGGCTCGCAGCGGACACCTACGCGCTTCCCCAGGCCGAACTGGACCTTGTCGTCGAGGGCATGCAGATGGATGCAAGCCCGATCGTGGCCCCGGCGCAGGCAGACCTCGACCGCTACATCCGCTGCGTGGCCGGAGCGGTCGGTATCCTCGCGATGCGCATCTTCGGCGCATGGCGCGGCGACTGCTCCGAACGATTTGCCCTGTCGCTGGCCCGTGCGATGCAACTCGTCAACATCATGCGCGATGTCTCGGAAGACGCGGCCATGGGGCGCCTCTACATCCCCCGGCCCGTGCTCGAGGAAACGGGCCTGCCCGCCGACCCCGGGGCGGTTCCGCACCACCCCGCCCTGTCAGACGCGCGCCGATGCCTGGGACGCATGGCGCGCGACAGTCTGCAGGACGCCCTTGCCGAACTTCCCGCGCATTCGCGCCGCGCGATCTTTCCGGCCCTGGTAATGGCAGGACCTTACGCCGCGCTGCTCGAGCGCATGGAGCGTGACTGGCGCACACTGCCGCCCGCCCGTCCGGGCTGGTGGAAGATCATGGACGGGTTGCGCTTCGCGCTGTCCCCGGCGCGGTAGCCGGCGATGTCGGCCACCGGTTTCCACGCACACGTGATCGGCGCAGGGCTTGCCGGGCTTTCCGCTGCGCTGCACCTGGCGGAAAACGGCGAAAACAGGGTCACCCTCTATGAGGCAACGGCCCATGCCGGCGGTCTCTGCCGCAGCTTTTACGACAGCCGGCTTGACCGGCTCATCGACAACGGCAACCACCTGATCCTCTCGGGCAACCAGGCTGTATTGGACCATGTTGAGAGGATCGGGGCGACCGACCGGCTCGAGATCGGCACACCGGAATTTCCGTTCCTCGACCTTGCCGACGGGGCCAGCTGGACGCTCAACGTACCGGGAACACCGCTTGGCAGCCTCGGCCGCGGCGCCCGCCCGCCCGGAACCTCCCTGGTCGAGTTCGCCGGTCTCTTGCGCCTTCTCGCCGCGGGGCCGGAGCGGACCGTCGCCGAGGCCGTGCGTGGCCGCGGTCCGCTGTGGCGCACCTTCTGGGAACCCCTGACCATTGCCGTTCTGAACGCGCCCCCGGAAGCCGCGTCGGCGCGGCTGATGCGCACGATGCTGGCGCGCTCGTTCCTGCGCGGCGCCGAGGCCTGCAGGCCGGTGCTGGCACGCGAAGGGCTGGGGCCGGCATTGATCGACCCGGCCGTGGCGCATCTGGAAACCCTGGGGGCAAGCCTGCATTTCCGCCGTCCGCTCGCGGCACTTGAGCGTGGTGACGACGCCGCCTCGGCGCTCGTGTTCCAGGATGGCGCCCGGCTTCCGCTCACCAGCGGAGATCGTGTCGTTCTGGCCGTGCCGCCCCGGACCCTGTCGACCCTGCTGCCGGACGTACCGGTTCCGGCCCCCGGTCTGGTCATCCTGAACGCACATTACCGCGTGGACCCGGCGCTGGCGTACCGGATGCCGCCGCTTCTCGGTCTGTTGGGGGGCGCCGCGCAGTGGGTCTTCCGCCGTGGCGACGTGCTTTCGGCAACTGTTTCGGCAGCTGAAACCACACCGCTGGATACCATGGACACCACCGCCGTACTGGACCGGATCTGGTCCGATATTGCCCGCGCCACCGGCCTGCCGAAGGAACAGCCCCAGGCGGCGCGGCTCCTGAAGGTCAGACAGGCAACATTTGACCAGTCTCCAGCTTCGTCGCTCCGGCGCCCGCCGGTCCAAAGCCCGCTTGCCAATGTCGTGCTGGCCGGCGCGCATGTCGACAACGGCCTGCCCTGCACGCTGGAGAGCGCCGCTGCCTCGGGCGCTGCCGCGGCGGCTCTCCTCACCGGCCCTTGAAGCACCGCCTCCCGGCCGGTGGCAACTATACAAGAGTGATTGCATTCGTTAGTCTTTTCGAGATTCCCCGCCTCGATCAGGATCTTTTTCTTGCCGCACCCGGACGCCTCCGCCGAAGCCGAAATTCCACCCGTGCTCGTCCTGTCAAGCGGACGCTGCGGGTCGACACTGGTCTCGGAAATGCTCAACCGGCATCCCGGCATACTCAGTCTTTCTGAGGTTTTCGCGACGCTGGGGCCCGAAGCACTGGCCAGGCAGAACCCCACAGGTGAACAACTCTGGCGGGTTTTCAGCCGGCAGTCCGCCGGGCTCGCGGCAATCCTGGGCTCCGGCGAGATGGTCGACGAGGGCCTGTATCCGGTCGACGATCCGAAGGCACGGTTTTCCATGCGGACCGTCCCGCCGGTCATGACCGTCGCGCTGCCGCACCTGACCCCGGACTACGAAGCTCTCTATGACGAACTGGAGGCGTTCGTGCGTCCGCGGCCGCGGCGTCCGCTGGCAGAACAGTTCCGGGCAATCTTCGGCTTCCTGCGCAAGCGGCTCGGAAAGCGGGTCTGGGTCGAGCGTTCCGGCGGCTCGCTCATGCTGGCCCACCGGCTCATCAAGCTGTTTCCGGAGGCGCGCGTCATCCATGTGCACCGCGACGGCCGGGACGTGGCCCTGTCGATGGCCAACCACCACAATTTCCGGGTCCTTGTCGGCGCCCTCAAGAAGTGCCGTGCCTTCGGCCTGGATCCGCAGGCGCCCTTTCGCAAGGACAGGGGCGGCATGGCCGACGTCTGGTTCCAGAACCTGTTCTTTCGGCTGTTCGATGCGCGGAAACTCGCCGACAGCGTCGAGAACACGGATCTGGCACGCTACTGGAGCGACATCGTCGAGATCGGTGCGGATGCCTTCGACGCATTGCCGCCTGACCGGCTGCTGACAGTGGCCTTCGCGGAGCTGGCGGAAGATCCGCGCACGGTGATGGACGGGCTGATCAGGTTCATCGATCCTTCGCTCGCCAACGAGACCTGGCTCGAAACGGTTTCCGCAATGATCCGTCCGACGCGCTCGAAGGCGGCGGCGCTGCCGGCAACGGAGTTCGAAGCCCTGGGCCGGGCCTGCGCGCCTGGACTTGCAAGACTGGGATACACGCTTTGACCGACGATACCGACGAAATAGAAGCACGTTACGGTGCCACCGTGCTCGCCGCGGCGCGGCGCACCTTCCAGCAACAGCAGCCGGACGGCTCCTACCCGAGGCAGGTACACAAGACTACAACGGCCCTGCTCGAGGCCGAGCTCGAGATCGAGCCGCCGGAAAATCCCGCCTACCGGCACGGTCTCTTTGCAAGGGCCGGGAGCTACACCACGAAGGTCAGGCTTTCCAATTCCCTGTTCGACGACAACACGCCGGACGGGCACGGCATGGCGCTGAAAATCGGCGGCGTCGAAGGGCCCGTCCTCGACGGGGCGCCGCCCGGCCAGCATGACCTTGTCCTGATCGACCAGAAGATCGCCATGTTCCGGAACGCGGCCGATGCCTGCGCGATGTTCCAGGCGATCGACGGAGCGAAGGAAATCACGCCCAAGACGATGCTGCCGCGTTCCTATGTGATCCCCCGCCTGTTTCCCCCGAAATTCTTCTGGCCCTCCGTCAACGTCATGATCCGCACCGGCCTTGACCATTTCCGGTTTCCCGATCTGATGGCCCGCTCCTATTACAGCGTGACGCCCTACCGGCTTGGCGACGGCACGGCGAAATTTGCCATGAAGCCGGACCCGAAATACAGGGCGCAGCGGGGCCGCCGGTCCCTGCGCGACAAGCTCCAGGCCTGCCTCGACCGCGGCCCGGTCCATTTCACCTTCTTCCTGCAGCCGAAGGTCGATCCGAGGGATCCGGTTGACGATGCCAGCATTGCCTGGCGCAGCCCGCTCATTCCGGTGGGGCGCCTGACGATACCGCCCCAGGACGCCGCGGCGCGGATCCGGGAAGGCGACCGCATTGCCTTCAGCCCGTGGAACGCCCTTGCCGCGCACGAGCCCGTAGGCTCGGTGAACGCCTTACGCCGGTGCGCCTATGCCCGGTCCGCCGAACTGCGGAACGGGGTCATGACCATGGACGACCCGTCCGAACCGTGACCTGCCCTTGCAGATCTGCCATCGGGATCTGCACCTGCGGGCGAGGTGGAGCCGTGGCTTGACGAAGCCGGCAGGCCTGTGACAACTGGACGGAAGTGCCGGGGCGGCATTGGCCCCTTAACTGGACAACTTCAAGCGGGGACTTGATGGAGATTGCGGAACACATGGATGGCGGCGTGAAGCTTCTGTCGCTGAACGGCCGGCTGGATGGATCGACATCCGAACACGTGACGGAAGCTGTCCTGAAACGCGTTCCGGACACGCCCGTTCTGGTGCTTGATCTCCACGAGGTCACCTATATCAGTTCGGCGGGGCTGCGGGTCCTGATCATCGCCGCGAAAGCCGCACGCGGGGCCAAGACGCGCCTGATGATTGCCGGACCGACGGAACGGGTCAGCGAGGTCCTGAAGATCAGCGGGATCTATTCCCTGCTCGAGATCCACCCGGACCGCCAGAAGGCCGTGGCGGCCGCGCGCAAATAGGATCCGGCACGCGGCCCAAACATCGCAAACGCGTTCCTCGGGTTACCGTGCCCGGCCCTGAAACGAACCGCTGTCGATGCGGGGAAGGTGATGACCGCAATGAAGGAACCGATCCGACAGGCAACCGCGCGGTCAAACACGCTGGCCTTGCCCGCGCGCCGGCAAGGGCTACAGCAGGTCATGGACTGGCTGGACACCGCTCCGGCCGCACAATCCGCACCGGAGCTCGGCGCGAGGCTGCAACTTGTCGCCGAAGAGGTGTTCCTCAACATCGCCACGCATGCCTATCCCGCCGGCGGGCAGGACGGTGAGGTCCGATTGACCTTGCTCGACACGCCGGAGCATCTGGTCCTGAGGGTGGAAGATGACGGGACACCGTTCGATCCGCTGCAGGACAGCGATCCGCCGGACCTGGAGGCCGGACTGGAAGACCGCCCCGTGGGAAAGCTCGGCGTGTTCCTTGTCAGGCAGAGCTCGGATCTCCAGACCTATGAGCGCGTTGGCGGCACCAACCGGCTGGACGTGGGCTTCCTCAAATCCGGCGACGGACCGCAGGACGACATCGAATTGGAATAGTCATTGCCCACGCAGGTCCCTCTGCGGCAAAGCATGCTCGCCCGCCGCCGTTCAATGATCCCCCTTGCTGAAACAATTTGGCCGGCATCGACGAAAGTGGCCTATCGAACGCCGGCTTTCCGGCATCGACACGTCGCGAACGCCTTGCTTCAGGAAAAAGGCATGAGCCAAGCGTCTCAATCGGACTGACGAATGGCTGGACGAGGGTTTCTACTTACCTAATATGGTCTCGGGATATGCGGTCCGGTGTTGTGTTGCGCTGCAGAGGTTTCGGGAGGCGAAGACGCAGATGTGGATGAGATCAGTTCTGTCGCGCCTGCTGATATGTGTTCTTGGTGTGCTGATCTTCAGCTCCATCTCTTTCGCGCAGGACCAGGAAAAACCGGACCAGGTCGAGGCCCTGTTCACCCGGGCACAGACAGCCATTCAGGAGGAAGGGGCATCGGTCGATGCCTTGAACCAGCTGCGCGCCGATCTGGATGCGTTTCGACTGGAGACCTCCACGATTGTGAACGACGGCAGTGTCCAGGCCCGGACGATCGAGGCCCAGATCGAAGCCTTGGGCCCGCCGCCGCCGGACGGGGTGAACGAACCTGCGGAACTGGCGGCCCATCGATCTGAACTTGAAACCCTGCTTGCCGAAGCCAATCGTCCGATCAGGCAGGCCAGGGAACGCCTCAATCAGGTTGAATTGCTGATCGAGGAGCTGGACCGGCTGATCCGACGTAAAAGCACCAACAGGCTCTTGCAGAGGTTCCCCAGCATCTTCCTTCCGGGAACGCTGAGCACAGCCTTTCATGAGATCGAACGGCACGGATCGGAAACGTTCAGCAGCGTCTCGGACAGTTTCGGCAGCGAACGATTTCGCCAGAACCGGGCGCAGCGTCTGGTGTTGGCCTTCCTTCTTGCCGTGCTGGGGGTGGCGGCCATCCTGGTGGTCCGGCCCGTGCTGGGGAGGTACTTTGACAGCCACTTCGAAGCGTCACATTCGGCAAAGCGTTACCTGTGGGCGTTTCTGGCCAACGTCTCGAGCCTGGTGATACCGCTTGGTGGCGTCCTGGCGCTCGCAACCATTGTTCCGGTCCTGGGCATCCAGACCAGGATCGTCGATTTTGCCGGCCGGTTCGTTTTCCAGGTCCTGTTGCTGGTCGTCGTTGCCAACTGGATGGGGCACACTGTCTTCGCCCCCAATGCCCCGGGCCGCAGGCTTGTCACCCTGGATGACGGCAAAGCCCAGCTGGGCCTCAGGTTGTGCCAGGGACTTGGAATAACCGCAGCCCTGGAACTCTTCGTGGAGGCACTGGCAACCGGGCTCATTCGGGAGCAGGCCACGATTTCAGTGCTTGCGGTGCCGATTCTTGTCAGCGTGGCAGTCCTGCTCTGGTTCCTTGCCAACCTGCTGAACGGTGCGATTGAAAGCGCCCAGACGCAGGAACAGTCGGAAGACGCGACATCGGCCGCCTCCGGTATCATCAGATTTCTGGTGATCCTGCTGCGCACCGCCGCCGTGGTTTCTGTTCCCCTGGTTCTCGTGGGATACGTACCGCTTGCACGGCATATTTCCGATGCGACGGTGATGACCGTCGCCACCCTCGGGATCGCCCTGTTTGTCTACACCCTTCTGGTCGGGGCAATCCGGGCGATCGTCAGCCGCGGCAAGAAAAGCGATGAAGCCGACCTGCCGCTTCTGCCGTTTACCATCGGCTCTCTGCTGTTTCTCGCCCTGCTGCCCATCGTCGCAATTTTCTGGGGCGCGAAACCGTCGGATGTTGCGGAAGTCTGGCGTCTCGTCACCGTCGGCACACAGATCGGCGAGGTGCATCTGTCGCTTGGCGTCGTGTTTTCGCTCCTGATTGTCTTTGCCGTCGGGGCCGGTGCAACACGATGGCTGCAACATGCATTGCGCGACACCGTTCTGCCACGAACCCGCATGGATTCCGGCGCGCAGAATGCGCTCGTGACCGGCGTTGGCTATGTCGGCTTGACCTTGTCGGTTCTGTTTGCGGTCACGGCCGCAGGTCTCAGCCTTGCCAGCTTGGCCGTTGTCGCGGGCGCCCTCTCCCTGGGCATCGGATTCGGCCTTCAGACCATCGTTTCGAATTTCGTCTCCGGGATCATCCTGCTGGTCGAGCGGCCAATCGCGGAAGGGGACTGGATCGAAGTCGGCGGCCATTCGGGTATCGTCAGGAAGATCGCCGTGAGATCGACGCAGATCACCACCTTTGACCGGCACGATGTCATCGTGCCCAATCAGGACCTGATCGCCGGAACGGTCAAGAACATGACCCGTTCGTCCAAGGTTGGCCGGCTCATCATTCCCGTTGGAGTCGCCTATGGAAGCGATCTGAAACTGACCCGGCAGATCCTGGAAACGGTCGCGTCTGAAAACGAGAGCCTGCTGAATTATCCCAAGCCCATGGTTGTCTTCAGGGCGCTGGGAGACAGCAGTCTCGACTTTGAACTGCGCTGTTATCTGAAGGACGTGAACACCCTTGTCACCACGCAGTCGGATCTGCTGTTCGGCATCTATGAAGGTCTCACCGAGGCCGGCATAGAAATCCCGTTCCCCCAGCGCGACATTCACATGAAGAACGTGGAAAACTGATACCGCGGCTCCAGGAGGCGGCGCTGCTGTCGGGAGGAATACTGTCGCAAATTCCCCATGTTGCCCGAGCCCTGCTCGTTCGCACATGACCTGAAGGCATTGCACCTCTCAGTCCGGTGTGTCCGCCTGAACCAGGAAGCGCAGATCCGGCGCGCGTGAAAAGCCTTTTGCACATCACGCCTGGGCCGGTCCGCATGTCAGCTTGCGAAGGTATGCACAGCGGTTCGATTGACCATCAGGTGAATGTTCTCGCCCACCCGGACCGGTGTAGCACCGTCGACGCGTGCCGTCAGGGGCTTTCCTGAGAAGGGCGTGTCGAGATACAGCAGCGTTTCGGCTCCCAGCTTTTCGACAAGATCGACCCTTGCGGAGAAATCCGCGTTGCCGGGCCCGACGAGCTTCATGTGCTCCGGGCGTATCCCGACGGTGACAGGGCCGCGGTTCGAGGTCGGTTCGCTCGCCGTCAGGTCCACATCGCCGACCAGAACCCGGCCATCGTCACTGACCGTTCCATCGATAAAGTTCATGGCCGGGGCGCCGATGAAGCCGGCGACGAAGGTGTTTGCAGGATTGTGATAGAGCTCCATGGGCGTGCCGACTTGTTCGATCCGGCCGCCGTTGAAGACCACGATGCGGTCGGCCAGCGTCATGGCCTCGACCTGGTCGTGGGTCACGTAGATCATGGTGACTTTGTCGAGGCTCTTGTGCAGGCGGGCAATTTCCAGCCGCATCTGTACGCGCAGGGCCGCGTCCAGGTTTGAAAGCGGTTCGTCGAACAGGAACACCTTCGGATTCCGGATGATCGACCGGCCGATGGCGACGCGCTGGCGCTGGCCACCGGAAAGCTGGCGCGGGGTGCGGTCCAGCAAGGTTTCCAGCTGGAGCGTCTTGGCGACGTTGCGCACACGCTCGTCGATCTCGGCCCTGGCCACCTTGTTCAGCTTGAGGCCGAAGCCGATGTTCTCCGCCACGGTAAGGTGCGGAAACAGCGCATAGGACTGAAACACCATCGCGAGCTGGCGCTTGGAAGGCGCGACATGCGTCACGTCCCTGCCAGCGATATGGATCGCCCCCGACGTCACGTCCTCAAGACCGGAGATCATGCGCAGCATGGTGGATTTTCCGCAGCCGGACGGTCCGACGAAGACCACGAACTCCCCCTGTTCGATGTCAAGGTCGACCCCTTTGATCACGTCGACCGCACCAAAGGATTTGCGGATGTTTTTCAAGGAGACTTCAGCCATGGCTTATCCTTTGACCGCGCCCATCGTCATGCCTTTGATGAAATAGCGCTGGAAGAAGAGGAAGATGAGAAGGGTCGGCAGACTGGCGACCAGCGAGAGCGCGCCCTGAACGCCCCAGGCAACCGTGTATTGGCCCCGCAGGTTGACGATGCCGACCATGATGGTCCGCATTTCGTCGGACTGCGTGAAGATCAAGGGCCATAGAAAGTCGTTCCAGATCCAGGTGAACTGCAGCGTGGCCAGAACGGCGAGCGCAGGCAGGCTCAGCGGCAGGGCCACGCGGGTGAGCACCTGCCATTCATTGGCCCCTTCCAGGATCGCCGCCTCGCGGAGCGCGTTGGGCACCGTTGCAAAGAAGTTCCGCATCAAGAGCGTGCAGATCGGAATGCCGAGGGCGGTGTGGACGAGGCCGATGGGCCACAATGTGTCGATCAGCCCGAGAGCATTGAAGAGCCGGAACAGCGGCACGAGAATGACCTGCGGCGGAAAGAACATGCCGGCGACGATCAGGAGAAACAGCAGGTTGGACCCGCGGAAGGGCAGCTTGGCGAATGTGTAGCCCGCCAGCACGCCAAGGGCCGTGGAGGCCAGGGTCGCCGGCACGGTCACCAGCAGCGTGTTGAGAAAGTAGCGATGGACCGCCGGGTTGCCCAGGACCTCGACATAGTTGCCGAGGTAAATCGTATCCGGCAGCGACCACAGGTCACCCAATGCGATGGAGCGGGTGGTCTTGATCGACGACAGCAGCACGCCGACGGTCGGCGCCAGGAACAGAACGGCCAGGCAGCACAGAACGACGAAGATCGTTGCGGGCCATGGATTGAACCTGCGCGGCACGGCGGTGGATGCGAGATCAGCCATAGATTTCGTCCACCTTCTTCAACTGGCGGAAATACAGGCCGATAATCGTCAGTGCGATCAGGAACAGGACCACCGAAATCGCGCTGCCATATCCCATGAGGTATTTCCGGAAACTCTCGTTGTACATGTGCATGGCCAGGGTGTCGGAACTGTTGAACGGGCCGCCGCCGGTCATGATGAAGAGGATGTCGAACCCCTTGAGGGAGTTGATCACCGAAAGCGCGACGACGACAACGGTCGATGGGGTCAATAACGGCACGATGACATGGCGGACGCGCTGCCAGGCGGAGGCGCCCTCGATTTCACACACCTCGAGAAGATCCGACGGCACGGCGGTCAGGCCGGCGAGGTAGATCACCATGGACAGTCCCGTCTGTTGCCAGGACCAGGCGACGATCACGGAATACAGCGCGCTGCCCGGGCGGGCGAGCCAGGCATAGTTGAAATGGTCACCGGTGACCTGCTCGATCATCGTGTTCAGAAGTCCCCAGTCCGGCTGGTAGATCCATACCCAGATCTGGCCGACGACGATGGCCGAAAGACATATCGGCAAATAGAAGACGGTCTTGAACACCTTGGCGCCGCGAACCTTGGAATCGAGCAACAAGGCCAGCCCCAGTCCCAGCACGGTCGGCAGCAGGATTGCGGCCGCCATCCAGATGGCGGTGTTGATGATGGCATTGAAAAACAGCCGGTCCGTCCAGATCCGGGTGAAATTCTCAAGGCCCACGAATTCATAGTCGCCGCTGAAGCCGTTCCAGTTCGTGAAGCTGTAGTAAAACGAACTCAGCAACGGCCAAATGACGAGAACGGAGAAGACAATGAGTGGAAGCGCAAGCAACAACAGGCGCCAGATTCGGTTTTCTCGTTCCATTGACCTCTCCAGGAAAACAAGCTGCCGGTCCCGGGACCGGCAGCTTGCTCATATCCGTGTTCTTATTGTTCGAATGCCGCTTTTGCGTCTGCCGCGGCCTGGGACAGTATGTCATTCACCTGGCTCGGATCATCCATGAAACGGGCGAACATGGACAGGCCGACTTCGGCGACCGGGGGCGGTGTGGCGAGGTCGTAGTTGAAGGCAAAGGCCTCGGATTTGTCCACCGTGTTGAAGGCCTTGAGCATCACCGGATTGTAGTTGGACGGGTCGACCTTCACATTGGCCGACAAGGCCCCCTGAGCCTTGCTCCAGGCCGCCTGCACACCCGTGTTGGAGACCATGAAGTCAAGAAACGCCTCGGCCCCTTCCGGATTGGCCGCGTTGGCAGCGATGACGAGACCGTCCACCGGTCCGACCGAGGTGACCGGAACGCCGTCCTCGATGGAGGGGAATGCGAAGAAGTCGTAATCCTCCCCCGGAACAAGTCCAAGTCCGTTCCAGTACCCGGTGATCCAGGTGCCCATCAAGGTCATCGCGGCATCCCCCCGTGCAACCTTGTCGGACGCGTCGGTCCAGCTGTCCGCATTCGCGTTTTCGGTGAAATAGCCCTTGTCGGCCAGGTCCTTCCACATGTTCATCGCGCGCTGCACTTCAGCGTCGTCGTAGGAGGCATTTCCGGACATCAGCTTCGCCCGGTACTCCGGCCCCGCGGTACGCAGCAGCAGGTAATCGAACCAGAACTGCGCCGGCCACCGGTTCGCAGAACCGAGGGCGATCGGCGTCACACCGGCGGCCTTGAGCTTGTCGCAAAGGTCCAGGAAACCCTGCCAGTCGGTGGGCATGTCCGACACGCCGGCCTTTTCGAGGACCGCCTTGTTATAGAACATGCCCGCGTAGTGGTAGTTGAACGGCACCAGATAGCGGTGGCCATTGTACTTGGTCGCACTCGCCGCGATCGAGCCGGCAATAACATCGCTCAGCCCGGCACGCTCCCACATGCCATCGATCGGATACAGGGCGCCTGAATCGGCGATGAACTGCACCCGCGCGCCGGCCCAGTAGCTGAAGACATCCGGCAGGCTGTTGCCTGAAGCCCGTACCAGAATGTCGGTCTTGTAGTCCTCGTGGCCGACGGGGCTGTCCTTGAGCGTATGACCCGTCGCGTCCTCGAAACGCTTGATCTGCTCATTGAAGGCCTTCAGGCCAAGTTCACCGGTGAAATAGTGACTGATGGTGATTTCACCGGCCTGAGCCTGCAGCGGCGCAACGAAACCGGCAGCCGACACTGCCATTGCGGTCGCCAGCAAAGCACGGCGCGTGATGCGTTTCATTTGAACTCCTCCCGTAAAAGTTTACGTATGCTGAACTTTCCTGCCAACAACTACTCCGAAAGTACAAAAGTTCTCCTATATGTCAACAAAAAGTGTTGCATATTTAAAATTATCTCGCAATAAGTAGAGAAATCAGCTCACGGATCGATATAGTTTGACTATGTTAAACAATAAGTACAACATAAACGAACTTTCGCAGAAACACGCCTCGCAACAAGGAGTCTCATCCGTGCGCCTGCTGCAGTCCCTGACACGTGGCCTTCGAGCCCTCGACATTCTCTATGCCGCAGGACGCCCCCTGCGCCTGACGGAAATAGCCGACGAACTGGGTGTCGAAAAATCGAACGCCTCCCATGTTCTCAAGACGCTGGTTGCCTCGGGATACGCCTCCCAGGACGACAGCCGCCGCTATCAGGCGTCGGCCCGGGGCCCGGTAGCGCCGCGGGAACACTCTCTTTCGGACGTCGTGGCCTGCAAGGAAAGGTGCCGCCCTGCCCTGGAGGCCCTGGTGCGCGGAACGGGAGAATGCGCCCATCTAGCCGTGCTCGTCGATACCCGTGTCTGGTACATCGACAAGGTGGATTCCACCTTGCCGCTGAAGGTCGACCATCCGATCGGCTCGCTTTCCCCGCTGCATTGCACGGCTCTTGGAAAAGCGTTTCTGGCGTTCGGCAATGCCGCCATTCCATCGGATCGCGCGCGCTACACACCGAAAACCATCACCGACCTGGACACGCTTTTGGTGGAAATCACCCGAACCCGGGGCCGTGGCTACGCGATCGACGATGAAGAATTTGCTCCGGGGATCCGATGTGCCGCCCGGCCCGTTTTCGATGAGCATGGCCAAATGATTGCCGCGCTTGGTGTCTCGGGTCCTTCGGTCCGGGTCGACGATGCGCGCTTGACGGAACTTGGCGAACTCGTGCGCGCCGCCCCCTTAACCCCATTTAGAGAGCCTTGATAAATATGAGTAAGCAGCCTCTTCGTGTCGGCATCGTTGGCACGGGTCGGATCTCCGACCTTCACGCTATCGAATACATGCAGAATCCGCTCGGGCGCATTACCGCGCTGTGCGACCGGAACCCTGCCCTGGCCCGTTCACGCGCCCAGGCCTGGGGATGCGCCGATGCTGCCATCGAAGAGGATTACGAAGCTCTGCTGGCCCGCGATGACGTCGACCTGGTCGAGTTGCTCCTGCCGCATCATCTGCATCTCGCGGCTGCGGTAAAGGCTATTGAAGCCGGCAAGATCGTTTCGCTGCAAAAGCCCATGTGCATGAACCTTGAAGAGGCCGATCAGCTGGTCGCGGCCGCCGAAGCTCATGACCGGCCTTTCAAGATCTTTGAGAACTTCATTTTCCATCCGCCGGTCATGAAGGCGAAATCGCTTGTTGACGAGGGAGCCATCGGCGAACCGTTGTCCATCCGCATCAAGTCCAACCCGGGCAAGAGCAAGACGGCCTGGGAAGTTCCCAAGGAAGCCGATGCCTGGCGTCAGCACCTGCAAACGGCCGGAGGCGGCCCCCTGGTCTTTGATGACGGGCACCACAAGTTTGCCCTCGCCTGGCACTTCATGGGAATGCCCGAGGACGTTCATGCCTTCATCCATCAGACTGAGCGGCCGGACGGCGGCCTTTTCGACGCGCCCTCGATCGTGTCCTTCCGCTTCCCCGGCAGGCGGATCGGCAACCTGGAAATCGTCTATTCCCCGGAACTTGAAATTGCGGGCCAGTACTATGCCCAGGATGACCGGGTGGAAATTACCGGCACCCACGGCGTCCTGTGGATCAACTGCGGTCACGGCAGCATCGGCAACGGTGCACCGCTGGCGCTCTACCGCGACGGTCAGGTGACGGAATATTGCGATATTCCGTCCGGCTGGGAACAAAGCTTCATACAGTCGACACGGCATTTCCTGACCGTTCTGCACGAGGGAGGAGATCCCGTTCTGACGGCCCGCCAGGGCCGCTCCGTCCTGCGTTTTGCCCTTGCCGCCGAACAGTCGGCACGGGAAGGCCGGCCGGTTTCCGTCGGGGAGGACGCCTGATGGGCACGCTGCCGGAAACGAGAGAAAAGAGGGCCGCGTGGCTGGCAAAGGCCGGCGGATTGGCCGCAGCGATCGACAAGGGCCTGCTGTCGGACGTAGTCAGCCTTCCGCTGACGGAGGCCCTGGTGCTCGGGTTGATGCGGCAGGGCATCACCAAGTACCTGATGATCCTCGGCCACGGCTCGACCGAACTCGGGGAAACGCTCAGGACTTACGAGGCCGCCGGCCTTGTGAAGGGCTACCAGTTCCGCAACGAAGTCGAGATGGCGCATGCCGGAACCGCCCTGCGGTGGGTCTATGACGAACCCTGCGCCGTGGTGACATCCATCGGCCCCGGAGCTCTGCAGGCCCTGGCAGGTTCCCTTGCCGCCGCCTCCAACGGCGTCGGGCTCTATCACATCTATGGCGACGAGACGACCCACGGCGAAGGCTACAACATGCAGCAGGTTCCCAAGCCGGAACAGGGACTGTTCGGCCGGATCACCGGGGCCATGGGCGCCGCCTATACGCTGCATGCGGCGGCTGCATTGCGCGATGCCCTCAGGCGCGGTGCCGGCACGGTGTTTCATCCCTTCAGGGCGGGACCGTTCTACCTGAACCTGCCACTCAACACCCAGCCCGAGACCGTCACGCTGCGGCTGGACGCGCTGCCGGTGCGCCCGGCTACCCAGACCTCCATGGTGCCGGAGGACACGGCGCTTCGAAAAGCCGCGGAGCTGGTGATTTCGTGCAAGAAGATCGCGATAAAGACGGGCGGCGGCGCCCGTGGCGCTGCCCCCGAACTCCGGCGCTTCGCGGAAGCGGCCGGTGCGGCCGTGGTCCTGAGCCCCGGGTCGACCGGCGTCCTGCCGGACGACCACCCGCAAAACATGCATGTCGGCGGCTCCAAGGGATCGATCAGCGGCAATTTCGCCATGGAAGAGGCGGAACTGGCCATTTTCGTCGGGAGCCGGGGGGTCTGCCAGTCCGACTGTTCCGGCATCGGCTGGCCGAACGCGAAGGCGGTCATCAACATCAATACCGATCCGCTCGACGTTCAGCACTACAACAACACGCTGGCGCTCACGGGCGATGCCGCGCCCATCCTTGAAAGGCTCGCGGATCTGTTGCCCTCGAACACAGGCAAGCGGGACTGGCTGTCGGCCTGCGCAGCGAAAAAGGCCGAGTGGCGGGCCTTCAAGCAGGCACGTTACACGGCGGGACCTATCCGCGATTCCGTGTGGACCAGTCCGTCGCTCACCCAGCCCCAGGCAATTCATGCCGCCGATCAGTTCGCGCGCGAACGCAATGCGCTGAAATTCTTCGATGCCGGCGACGTGCAGGCCAACGGATTCCAGGTGGTCGAGGACAATCGGCCCGGCGAGACATTTACCGAATCCGGCGCCTCCTACATGGGGTTCGCGGTGTCCGCGCTCCTGTCGGGCGGGCTTGCCGACAGGGGCCGCTACGGCATCGCCTTCACCGGCGACGGATCCTTCATGATGAACCCGCAGGTTCTGATCGACGGCGTGGAACATGGCGTTCACGGGACGATCCTTCTGATGGACAACCGGCGCATGGCGGCAATCAGTCATCTGCAGCTTGCCCAGTACGGACTGGACTACCGAACCAATGACGGCGTTGCCGTGGACTACGTCCAGATGGCCGCATCGATACGCGGCCTGAAGGCCCTGTGGGGCGGGCACACGCTCGACACGCTGAAGGCGGCACTGGCCGAGGCTCACGCGCATCCGGGGCTCAGCCTTATCCATCTTCCGGTCTATTACGGGCCGGACCCGCTCGGGGGCATGGGAGCCTACGGCAGCTGGAACGTGGGCAACTGGTGCGCCGATGTGCAGGAAAGATACGCCGGGACGCTGATCTGACGGCGAGGGAGATCACAAGATGTACGAAAAATTCGGCCTTCTGATCGAAGGCAAATGGCGAAGCGCGGCCGACGGTTCCACCCTTTGTGTCGAAAGCCCGGTCAGCGAAACGGAAATCGGCCGCATCCCGGCGGCCGGCCAGGCGGATATCGACGCGGCCCTGGCTGCCTGTGCGCAGGCTGCTCCGGCCTGGGCACGGGTTCCGGCCTGGGAACGGGCGGCCCTGTTACGGCGAACGGCGGAGCACCTGCGGGAGAACGTTGCCCCCTATGCCCGTATCATGTCCAGGGAAACCGGCAAGCCGCTTGCGGAAGCCCGGGCCGAGGTGAACGCCAGCGCGGACCAGTTCGAATGGTATGGCGAGGAGGCAAAGCGCATCTACGGCCAGACCATCCCCGGACGAAACCCGGACGAACGCCTGACGGTCGCCTATCAGCCGGTCGGCCCCTGTCTGGCGCTGTCGGCCTGGAACTTTCCGATGCTCCTGCCTGCACGCAAGATCGCCGCTGCGCTTGCAGCAGGCAACCCGGTCATTGCGCGTCCCGCCTCCGAAGCGCCCGGATCCTGCTTTGCCATCGGGGAAGCGCTGATAAAGTCCGGCCTGCCCGCGGGCACCCTGTCGATCCTCAGCGGGGCCGCTGTTCCCATGGTCGGCAAGCTGATTGCATCTCCTGCAATCAAAAAGGTGTCCCTCACCGGATCGGTCGCGGTCGGCCGGGAAGTCCTTCGGCTGGCTGCCGAAGGGATCAAGAAAGTCAGCATGGAGCTGGGTGGCCACGCACCGGTCATCGTCTATCCGGACAGTGATCCGGTCCAGACGGCCCAGAAGCTCGCCACCACCAAGTTCCGCAATTGCGGACAGGTCTGCATTTCGCCGACCCGTTTCTATATTCATCGCGAGATCTACGCCCCTTTCACGGACGCTTTCTGCGAGGTTGCCCGGGGCCTGAAGGTCGGCGACGGGCTCGACGAGAGCGTCACCACGGGACCGATGATCCGGGCTCGCGGGCTGGAAGCGGCACTGTCTCTCATCGAGGACGCCACGGCTCAGGGAGCGGAACTGCTGACCGGGGGACACCGGAGCCCTGAACACAACACCGGACATTTCCTGCAACCGACCGTTCTGGGAAATGTGCCCGACAGCGCCCGGATCATGCGGGAGGAACCCTTCGCGCCCGTTGCCCCCCTGACGGCCTTCGACACATTCGACGAGGTCATCGAGCGGGCAAACGCAACCCGGTTCGGACTTGCCTCCTATGTCTTCACCAGGGACAGCGATCTTGCTGAAAGAACGTCGGACGCACTTGAAGCGGGCATGGTCGGCATCAACGAAACCCTGCTGGCAACGGCCGAGGCGCCCTTTGGCGGCATAAAGGAAAGCGGTTTCGGACGGGAAGGCGGCAGCCTGGGAATTCTTGACTACCTTGTCCCGAAATACACAAGGCACAAACTTTTGAAGGGCTCGATGAATGTCTGACCTGCCTAAGGGAGCGAAGGGAATATCCGGTGGACTGACAAACTATGGCGACCCGGAATTTGCGCGTTACCTGCGCCGCTCGTTCGCAAAGTCGATGGGCTACACGGGCAAGATGCTCGACAGGCCCGTCGTCGGCATCTGCTACACGGAAAGCGGCTTCAACAACTGCCATCGCCATTTCCCGGAAATGCTGGAAGCGGTGAAACGGGGTGTCCTCGCGGAGGGCGGCCTGCCCGTCCCCTTTCCGGTCATCTCGCTCGGCGAGGTCTTCCTCAATCCGACTTCGCTTGTCTACCGGAATCTCATGGCCATGGCCGTCGAAGAAATGATCCGGGCGCAGCCGATGGATTCCGTGGTTCTGATGGGCGGATGCGACAAGACGGTCCCCGCCCTTCTGATGGGCGCCGCATCGGCGGGCAAACCCGCGGTGATGCTCGTGGCCGGCCCCATGATGACAGGCCGGCACAGGGGAGAACGGCTCGGCGCCTGCACGGATTGCAGGCGCTTCTGGGGACAGTATCGCGCGGGCAAAGTCGACGATCAGGAAATCGGCCAGATCGAAGGCCGCCTGGCCGTGACGGCCGGCACGTGTGCAGTCATGGGAACCGCTTCGACCATGGCGTTGATCGCAGAAACCCTTGGCCTTGCCCTGCCCGGCTCCGCGGCCATTCCCGCGGTGCATGCCGACCGGCTGCGGGCATCGGAGGAAAGCGGCGTCCTGGCGGCCAGGATGGCGGTCGAAGACGGACCTGCGCCCGACAAGCTGATCACGCCCGCCTCGGTGGAAAATGCCCTGCGCGTGCTGCTGGCCGTCTCCGGATCCACGAATGCCGTCATTCACCTTGCCGCCATTGCCGGCCGCCTGGGAATCGAGATCGACTACGACCGGTTCAACGAGCTGTCGGATGAAACCCCCGTTCTTGTCGACCTGAAGCCGGTCGGGTCCGGTTACATGGAAGACTTCAACGCCGCCGGCGCGCTTGAGGGCGTTTTGCGCGGCCTGGAGCCGCAGCTCGACAAGAGCCCGATCGACGTGACCGGCCGGAGCCTGTCTGAAAGGCTGTCCGCCCCGCTCGCCGACCCGATCGACCATGCCGTTATCCGCTCTGCCCGGGATCCCGTTTTTCCGGAAGGAGGGCTCATCGCGCTGAAGGGGTCCCTGGCACCCGATGGCGCGATCCTGAAACGGGCTGCGGCCACGCCGGAACTGCTCGAACACGAAGGCAGGGCGGTGGTCTTCAGCTCGCTGGAAGATCTGTCAAACCGGATCGACGATCCTGATCTCGATGTCACGGCGGAGGATGTTCTGGTTCTTCAAAATGCAGGCCCGCGCAGTCCCTCCGGCATGCCCGAAGCCGGATACCTGCCCATTCCGAAGAAACTGGCCCGCCAAGGCGTAAAGGACATGGTCCGGATATCCGATGCCCGTATGTCCGGCACCGCTTTCGGGACAATCGTTCTGCACGTGACCCCTGAAGCCGACCTTGCCGGTCCCCTGGCCCTTGTACGGGACGGCGACCGGATTCGGCTCTCGGCATCCGCCAAGTCGATAGACCTTCTGGTCGGTGCCGAAGAATTGGACAGGAGAAAGGCCGAAAGGGCCGAAACCTCCGGCACCTGGACCCGAGGATACCGCAAACTCTATCGCGACAGTGTACTGCCCGCGACAAAGGGATGTGATTTCGATTTCCTTCAGCCGGAGACATGACCGGCGACACGGACGAAGTCCCGTCTGGGCAATGCGACCTGGCCCGGCTTCCTTCGGTTTGCTTGGATTCGTGCCGCCGGACAAGAACAGCCCTGACTTTTGGGAGTCAGGGCTGATGTCAGTGGTTTTTTTTTGGGGGGGGTGATTTTGGTCAGAACGTCAAAAAGCCCGCCGGTTTTCACCTTGCGGGCTTTTTGTTGATTTGGTTTTGGGAGCGTGAAACCACCGAGACTTGTGTTTCTCAGCTGATCGACTGGCGGATTCATAATCCGCGTGTCGGGTGTTCAAGTCCCTCCTCCGCTAGCAGATCCAACTTGATCTGACACAGCGCAATTCAATCCAATTCGACGAACCTCATCGTATGGTGGCGGCGGCATCGACTGCATTGCCCATATCTCCTCGCGAGTAGCGCGACGGGCAAACCCGGGAGGCCTGAGATAATCAACGGAGGGCAGCCGCTACCGTAATATTGCTTTGGTTGTTCTCCGTCAGCAGCGACAAGATATTTCCAACCATCATCAGGCGCGGCGCTTACCCGGTCCAGCGATCGGCCGGGTTCAGGACCTGAGCAGCGAGAAGGTTTCAACGGAAACCGTGCTGGCTGTCGGCGACGGCCTGTCGACGGACATCTGCGGCGAAGTCCGGCAGGACATCGACGTGCTCTTCGTCACCGCCGCCTGACCGAGGACGGCCTGAGTGCACGGGCCGCGATCCCGCATCTTTGATGGCAAGAATCTCTAAAAGCATACCGGCCAACGTTTCAAACCCGTTTAATGCGCCACGCCATCCTGGCTCCGCCTTGACAGAACGAACGCGGTGCGGGCGTTATTGGACCATAGCCTCTTCTGGTTGGCAGATCTGCTTGAGAGGGTCTCATGACCGACATGGACGGTGACAAGGCCGAAACCGGCGCGCATATCCTGATGGTCGATGACGACCCAGCGCTTGCCGAAAAGACGTGTGCGTTTCTCACCGAAAAAGGTTACCGGATCGATCACGCGCCGGACGTCCCAACCGCGCGCCGCATGATCGCCGAGACCGATTATGACTGCTTTCTGGTCGACATGGTCATGCCGGGGACGAGCGGAAAGGTGCTCTGCCGGGAAATCGCGGCGAAGAACGATGCCGGTATCATCATGGTCAGTTCGATCAGCGACGACGCGGAGCGTATCGCGCTTTTGGAGATCGGAGCCGACGACTACATCATCAAGCCATTCATCGAGCTGGAACTCCTGGCGCGTGTGCGGGCGCTCTGCCGGCGGCGGAAAGGCGGACACACGTCGCAGGCGCGTCTGACGCGCTTTGGCGACTGGGAATTGACCGAAGGCGAACGGCATCTCAAAAACGCCGACGGGCGGATCATCACTCTGACCTCGAGCGAAACGCAGGTCCTGCGGTATTTTCTGTCCAATCCCGGTGTACAATGCAGTCGCGAGGATCTTCTGGCGATCGCGCGCGTCCGTCAGCATGGCGGTGCCGGCGACCGCGCCGTCGACGCGCTGATCCGGCGCTTGCGCACCAAGATCGAGCCCGACCCGGGTAACCCGACCCACGTGCAGACGGTCTGGGGTCAGGGATACGTCTTTCACCCCGGCTGAAGTTCACAGGAACATTACCTGGTCTCCAGCGGCAGCCGCACGCTCGCCCTGAGGCCGCCGCCTTCAAGGTTGGAGAGCTCCACGGTGCCCCCGTGATCGATGATGATGGTCTGGACGATGGACAGTCCCAGGCCGGAACCGGGTCCGCTCGCACCGAGCCGCTGAAAGGGTTCGAAGGCGGCCTCAAGCTCTTCAGCAGCAATTCCCGGTCCCTCGTCGTCTACGTGGACAACGGCCATGCCACCTTCGCTGGCAACGGTCACGCGCACCGCGTTGCCGTATTTGATTGCGTTTTCAACGAGATTGCGAAAGGCCCGTGTCAGGGCGTTGTACCGGCCACGCACAACCGGTTCCGCCTCGATTGAAATCTCCGCGCTGCGACCGGTCTCTGCCTGCTCCTCGACCAGCGCTTCCAGCATCGAGGCGATGTCGACCCTGGATGTATCGGCATCCCGGCGTGTTTCGCGCGCGAAGCTTGCGACCGACTGAACGATGGCATCCACCGCGGACAACCGCTTGTCGATGCGCTCCCGGGTTTCCTCGGGCGCCACATCCCCGGTGGCGTCCCTCAACCGCTGAAGCGGTCCGGACAGGTCATGTCCCAGGCTCCTGAGAAGGGCAACCTGGTAGCTGAGCGAATGGACAATACGCGTTTCCATACGGTTGAAGGCCAGGATCGCCTCACGCACGTCGACGCTTCCCTCCGGCTCCAGCGCACCTGTCTCCTCTCCCCGGCCCAGCCGCTCGGAATTGGCCGTGAGCTTGCCGAGAGGCGCCATGACGTGCCCGACCAGAAACGCAAGCACAACCATCAGACCGATCCCGACGAGGCTGTCCACGGAACGCGCGAGCAGAACCGGCCAGAAATTTTCAGGTGCCATCAGGACATAGAAGTTGATCCAGTTGCTTTCGCCTTCAAGGCGGACCGCGTAGACACCGAGCGTCCAGCGTTTCCGGGAAGGAACGTCGAATGCGAGCTGCCTCTGGATCGCCCGAAGAGCGGGCAAATCCCGCGCGAACCCGGTTGTGTTTTTCGTCAAATCGATCTGCCGGTCCGTGACCGCTATTTGGGCGACTTTCGGAAAGTCAGGGGTAAGCTGGCTGCGGATCCAGTCGCCGATCGGCGCATGTTGTTCACCGCGCTTGAGCGTCTCAGCTCCGTTCACGGTGCTGAGATCCACGAAACGTTCCGCACTTGAAAAGCGTTCCAGAAGCTCGGCGCGCGAAGCTACAGGTGTATGGGCAAGGACCGGCAGGACCTCGCTCAGAAAACTGTCCCCCCGGTTTTCAAGAAGTTCGATGTGATCCTCCCGGATCTGCACCACGTCGATCCAAACCGAAACGACCTGCAGCAACACCAGTCCGGCAAGAACCACGATCGTGACCTGAGCCCTCAGTGTCAGTTCCGTCCATCGCTTAATCAAACCGGCAACCCTTGAAGTCAGACCGAATGAAATCCACTGCAGCCTACCACACACCGCATCCTCATGAACGCATTCCCCCATGGACGAAACCGGACGGAAGAGACACGAACAGCAGGCGAGGTTACTTCTTGCACATTCACAGAGACGCGGGGAGGCACACGGATATTCTTACCGGTTTTCAGTAGATATCAGTATTGATTTGAAACAAAGTTTGACAAACAGGCGATTTTGAGCCTGCTCGACTTGCATGACCTCAGAGCGTCTCCAGATTTGCACCACCTACCCAACATCTGGAGCACGTCATGAAAACGCAAATGCATGGAAATCCGCAATTGACTGCCACCCGGCGCGCGATGAGGAGCAATCTCGTCGCAGTCGGCGTCTTCAGCGGCGTCATCAATCTGCTGATGCTGACCGGTCCCCTGTTCATGCTGCAGGTTTACGACCGTGTGCTGGCCAGCCAGAGCGTCGACACCCTTGTCGCCCTGGCTGTCCTGGCCGCCGGCCTCTATTTCTTCATGGGCATCATTGATGCCGTTCGCACTCGCGTTCTGGTTTCCATTGGCCACCGCTTCGAACAGAGACTGGCGGGCGAGGCGTTCTCCAGTGTTCTGGCGGCGCCTGTCCCCGGTCGCGCGCCCCTGAACAGCAGCGCGATCCGCGATGTCGAGCAGATCCGCAGTTTCCTGTCTAGCCAAGGGGCCGCAGCGCTGTTCGACCTGCCCTGGATGCCCGTCTACATGGGTCTGGTCTTCGCGTTGCACTTCTGGCTCGGCATCGTCGGCATCGCCGGTGCGGTCGTCCTGGTTGCGGTTGCGCTGGTGACGGACTTCCTGGTTCGGCGAGCGACGGCCGCCCAGGCCGAACATGCCGGACGCCGCGCACGGCTTGCCGAGGCAAGCCGCCGCAATTCGGAGCTTGTCCGCGCAATGGGCATGCGGGGCCACATGACCGGCGTCTGGGAACGGGTCAACGACCAATTCCTTGGAACCAGCGCCCGGGCGGCCTTTACCGTCGGCCTGTCGTCCAGCCTCACCAAGGTGTTTCGCCTTGCCCTGCAGTCGACGATCCTGGCTGTCGCCGCCTACCTCGCAATCCATCAGGAGGTTTCTCCCGGTGCGATGGTTGCGGCCTCGGTCATCATTTCGCGCGGTCTGCAACCGATCGAAACCATGGTCGGAAGCTGGAGGGCCATCGTCAGCGCCCAACGTTCCTGGAAGAACCTGAAGGAGACCCTGTCGGTCCAGCCGAAGGCGAAGCAACTGGACTTGCCGGCAGCCGAGAAGAGCCTCTCCGTCGAAAGCCTCGGGATCGTACCCCCGGGCGCCAGCGCACCGACAGTGAAAAGCGTCAGCTTCGACCTGTCCGCCGGCGAAGCCCTCGCGGTCATCGGCCCGACCGGTTGCGGCAAGTCCACGCTCGCCAGGGTTCTGGTTTCGGCATGGCCCGCTGCCCGGGGAGGCGTGCGTCTCGACGGTGTCCCCATGGACCAGTTCAAGCCCGAAGACCTCGGCCGCCAGGTCGGCTTTCTGCCCCAGGACGTTGAACTGTTCGACGGGACTGTTGCCGAGAACATCGCCCGCTTCGATCCGGACGCCAAGGACGAAGACGTGATTGCAGCTGCAAAAGCTGCCGGTGTTCACGAACTGATCGCCAACCGGCCGGACGGATACGCCGCAAGCGTCGGAGAACGCGGCGCGGCCCTGTCCGGCGGGCAGCGACAGAGGATCGCCCTGGCGCGGGCCCTCTACGGCAACCCGTTCCTGGTCGTCCTGGACGAGCCGAACTCGAACCTGGACGCCGCCGGTGAGGCTGCTCTCAACAAGGCCGTTCTCTCGGCCAGGGAGCGTGGTGCGATCGTTGTCGTGATTGCCCATCGCCCGAGCGTCCTGAGCGCGGTCGACAAGGTGCTGGTGATGAATGCCGGAGAAGCTGCCGATTTCGGTCCCCGCGACGAGGTCATGCAGCGACTGAACCATCGCAACCAGGCAAGCGCACAGCCGGCCGGTCCCGCCCCTGTGGCACCGGACCCCAGCGCTCTGGTCTCCAACGGAGCAGCCGTTCCGCAGGCAGCAGGAGCTCCCCAAACTGTGGCCCAAGGCATCAGGGTTGTGCGCGGAGGCTTCCAGCAGCCCCTGCAACAGTCAGCCTCGACCGCAACAGCCGCAACCGCCGGGTAACCGGCAGGAAGACAAACCGGATCAATTCGAAAGGATAATGAAATGACTGGCAACGCGAACAAGAATATCTCCGAGACCGCTTTCGTCGACCGTTCCCGCAAGGCTGCCATCTTCGGGTTGAGCACCTGTGCTCTTCTGGTCTTTGGCTTCGGTGGGTGGGCGGTCAGCGCCAAACTCTCCGGCGCGGTCGTCACTCAGGGAAAGGTGGTCGTTGCCACCGATCTCAAGGCGGTCCAGCATCCCGACGGCGGCATCGTCGCCGACATAAGGGTCCAGAATGGCGACCGGGTCCAGGCGGGCGATGTTGTCCTGACCCTTGACGACAAGCTTCTGAAAGCCAACAGAGTGCTCGTGGACGACCAGCTCGTTGCCCTTGAAGCCCGTCTCGCGCGGCTCCATGCGGAGCGGCAGGGTCTGGACAATCTGGCTCCGTCCCGCGAACTCGACTCCAGGCCGGGTGAAACCAAGGTGGCGGACGCAACCGCTTCCCAGCAGGCTGTCATGGAAACACGGCGCACCTCACTGGAAGGCCAGGTGGCCGCCTACGAGGAACAGATCACGCAGTACCAGCAGGAAATCTCCGGGCTTGAAACGCAGCGAGCCTCGGCAAACGAGCAAATCGACTTCATCGAGCACGAGCTGAAAGGCCTGGAAGTGCTGTTCGAGAAGGGGCTGACACCCGAAACGCGGATAACAGCCCTCAAGCGCGAACGCTCCGGCCTGAACGGCTCGGTCGGATCGCTCACGTCGCAAATCGCAGTGACCCGCGGCAAGATCAGTGAGACGCGGCTGGCCATCCTACAGCTGGAAAAAAGCTTCCAGGAGCAGGTGACGAACGAGATTTCCGCGATCGTGCCGGAAATCGCCCAGCTCAAGGAACGGCGGGCAACATCGGACCTGATGCTTTCGCGGGTCGACGTACGTGCCCCGGCCGACGGATTTGTCCATGAATTGGCCATCCACACTGTGGGAGGGGTCATCCAGCCCGGCGAGACGCTGATGCGGATCGTTCCTGAAGCCGACAAGCTGGTTGTCTCGGCGGCCGTCATGCCGCAGGACATCAACAAGGTCGCGAAAGGCAACCCTGCCTCGCTGGTGATCGGTGCCTTTGACCAGAAGGTGGTCCCGCGCCTGGAAGGGACAGTCTCGTTCCTCTCCGCCGATCTCAAGATGGACCAGGCAACTGGAATGAGCTTCTACGAAGTACGGGTCGACCTGGATGACAGCGCCGCCGACCTGCTCTCCGGCCGGGACCTGACACTGCAGCCCGGCATGCCGTCCGAGGTCTTCATCCAGACGGGTGAACGCACGATGGCGGAGTACCTGCTCGACCCGTTGACAAAGCAGCTGCGCAAGACGTTCCGCGAAACCTGAAGCTGATTTTCAGCTCCCTCGAAAGGCACCCGGCCAGTCTCCGACAAGTCTACTGGCCGGGTGCTCTTTTGCAGATCAGCCGGCAAGGCATTTCCGGCCCGGAAAACAAGCGTGCATGGAGCGATCCGTGCGCGCTTGTTTCATTTCGGAAATCCGAATTTTGTCAAACTTTGTAACACTGTATGGACAGTTGTTAATTTGAGAAACGGCCTTCCAAAACTTAGATTCTGGTCATCCCAAGCACGCTGCTGGGGCAGAGACTTACGACCAGAAACAGCCATGAAAAGGAATGCCGAAATGACCATCAACGCAAACGAAATTCAGCGCAACGCGCAGGAAAATTCCGTCGAGGCAGTCCAGCCGCTGCTGAATGACTTTACCCCTGTACAACCGATCTACCCGGGTAATGACTACGGCAACGACCATTCCACACAACCGGTCGACCAGATCAATCCCGAACCGAAGCCGTACTGGCCAGCTGAAGGCAGCGACCTGACACCGGTGCAGCCGATCCATTCCGGTGACGACTATGGCAACGATCATTCCACACAGCCGGTCGACCAGATCAATCCCGAACCGAAGCCGTACTGGCCAGCTGAAGGCAGCGACCTGACACCGGTGCAGCCGATCCATTCCGGTGACGACTATGGCAACGATCATTCCACACAGCCGGTCGACCAGATCAATCCCGAACCGAAGCCGTACTGGCCAGGTGAAGGCAGCGACCTGACCCCGGTGCAGCCGATCTATTCCGGTGACGACTACGGCAACGATCATTCCACACAGCCGGTTGAAAACGACCTGACGCCGGTACAGCCGATTTATCCCGGCAATGAGGGGCCGATCGCCGTTCAGCCGATCTATCCGGGCGACGGTGAGCCCACACCGGTGCAACCGGTCATGCCGGACTGGCATTGCGGCACAGTGGAAAATGGTTCCGCCTTCGGCAACGATACGATTGCCGTGCACACGATGGCAGCTGCCGGCACGGACGATCAGTGGTGGCTTGAGGGTGGCATCAGCCAGGCTGACGGACAGGCGGAAGCCAACGAAGGCTTAGACAGCACCTCCGGGCTGGATCTGGGCGGCCACGATGGGATCACAGGCGCTGGCGCCGCGGAAAACGCGAGCTATGAAAGCCTCACGCAGGATCTCATCGTTTGACCTGAGAGGAGGTGTTTGAAAAATGTCCGGCGGCGAATATTTGCCGCTGGAGCCGGTGTTGTCACAGAACCGTCGGCTGACTTTTTCCGATCCTGAATCAAGGCGCGCGCGGACCACTCCGCACGTGCCTTTTTTCGTGCTTTGAAATCCAATTTTGTCAAACTTTGTAACACTGTATGGACAGTTGTTAATTTGAGAAGCGGCACTCCGAAACCTAAATTTCAACCACTCCCTGGCGCGGTGTCAGGAGCAGAGAAATGCAATCAGAACCAGCCGTAAAAAGGAATGCCGAAATGACTTATTCCGCCAACGACATTCTGCCCGACGAGCAGAAAAATTCCTTCGAGGCAGTCGGGATACTGCCACTTGGTCCGGCCTTCGAGAGCGGAGAGGAAGACACGCCGCCAGTTGAGCTGCATCAGCCCATCTACCCGGACCATGATCTGACCGATGACGAAGAGCAGGTCACCTTTCAGCAGATGAGTACCGTGGTTTCCGGGGACTATGGCAGAGGCACGACCCGTTCGGACAACTCTCCGGGCACTGCGGGATCACTCTCTTTTGCCGCGGTCCCGGAAGATGACGGCTTGACCCCGGGCCAGCCGCTGCCGCTGGGGCCGGTCATCGCGTCCAATCAGGTCGATGCCGTGGTTTTCGGAGACTATGGCAGGGGCACGACCCGCTCGGACAACTCTCCGGGCACTGCGGGATCACTCTCCTTTACCGCAGTCCCGGAAGATGACGGCTTGACCCCGGTCCAGCCGCTGCCGCTCGAGCCGGCCTTCGCGTCCAATCAGGTTGGTGAGGACACCTTCGGGCAGATGCGGCAGACGAACACAGAGGTCACCTCACCGGAAACCACGACCGTGCTGATGTCCACCACCGCGATAAGCAGCGGGGACAGCTTCTATTCCACCAACCAGTGGAGCGTCCTGGAGGGCCTCGGCCTGACGGATCTGGCGACCTACAACCTCGACGGCGGTCCGACCCTGAGCCAGTACGGTGAAGGCGGTGACTTCGAGGCCCGGCCGTTTGGCGAGGTATTGACCGAAACAAAGTGGCATTACGCTGCCGGCGGTTTCTACGACAAGATGAAACTCATTTCCGATGGCGTGCTCGTAACGGGTGCGGATGACCTGAAAATCGATGCGCTCGAAGGAAAACACACGGTGTATTACAACGAGTGGTGGGGCAGCGGCAGCCATCATTACACCAATCATCATATCTACACTGCGATCGACGCAAGCAACGCGAGCGGCCACGTCACATATACCGGGGCCTCCGATACCTACTGGCAAGGCGAGACCCACCTGACCTCCAAGACTTATGGGTTTCAGAACATCTTCAAGGGAGGCGACTTCGGAAACAAGATCACCGGCGGCGGGCATTCCGATATCCTGATCGGAGGTGAAGGCAACGACAAGATCTTCGGCGTCGGCGGCAACAACATCATCTACGGCGTCGGCGGCGACAACCGCATCGATGGCGGTGACGGCGGATCGACGATCTTCGGCGGGACCGGCAACGATTTCATTCTCACCGGCAAAGGCAGCAACACCGTTGTGCTCGGCAACGGCGACAACTGGGTCGTTGTCAACCAGAACAATCTCGACGGCACCTCGGATGCCAACAAGATCGTGCTAGGTTCCGGCAACGACACGGTCGTGATCGGCAACATCCCGCCGTCGAAAACCACCGTGACGTCGTCGATGTCGGAGTGGCAGATGGGTCTTGTCACCGATACCGGCATCGATGTCGGCGGCGACTTTGCCGGCTGGGCCTCGCAAGCCCTCGGCGCGGCCAATCCGCTTTGGGGCATGGTGCTCACGGCTGGAAAGGACCTGATCAGCGCCCTTGTCGGCGGAACGCCTTCCGAGGTCGTCCAAACCACCGACTACTCCGTGTTCGAGGCAACCGAAATCACGAACTTCAACCCGCTGACGGACCGGCTGCTGTTCCCGATGAATTCGGAAGGCAGCAACAACCTGGCTATCAGAACGGAGGCGAACGGACACGACCTGACGATCTATGACTACAACACGATGGATGTGCTCGCCTTTATCGACTTCGCCTCGGCCGAGGAAATCTTCGGAACCTCTGGGTCCCTGAGCGCGGCCGAAAAGAAAGCCTTCGGAGAATCGATGCTATCAAGCGTTTTGTTCATGGACGCAGACGGGCTGACCTTGGGGGGCGGCCAGGACGTCAACCATTTCAGCGTCAATGCTTCGGACATCGACACGCTCGGATCTTTCTCGGACGACATCGGTGCGGGAAAATACATGTTCGCAGGCGCCTGGACCGGGAACTACATGTTCGGGGATTCCAGCACCGGCAGCTACATGGGATCCCAGCTGAACGACATTCTCTTCGGATTCGACGTCACCGGAAATTCCATCAACGCAGGCACCGGCGGCGGCGCCAAGTTCTATGGCTTTGGCGGCAACAACCTCTTTGCGACAGGCACTGGCCATAACCTGGTTTTCGGAGGCACGGGCGAAGACACCGTCACCTACGAATACGCGCTCGGCGGCATTTATGTCGACATGACCGACCTGACCATCGACCCCGACAACAAGGACCACGGAATGCACTTTACGGTCACCCAGGACCTGGCCGGCTATCACGCGGACTTCCTCTGGAATGTCGAAAACATCATCGGCTCGATCTATGACGACACCATCATCGGCAACGACGAGGACAACACCTTTGTCTCGACCGGCGGAAACAACACCTGGTCGGGGACCGGCGGTTCCAACACCTTTGTCCTGAATGGCGGAACGACGACCATCACCGACTTCAATTACGGCAGTGATACGATCCAGATCCAGAAGTCGGCCTATGTGGACGGAAACGTGAACTATCAGGCAAACCTGAAGTGGATCGAAGGTGATGACGCGTGGATGCTCTACGATCTGAAAAACTTCGACGATACCAACCCTCAAGCCCTTGTCACGCTGGACAAGAATGACGGTTTTGACGGACCGGTAGAACTGGAGTTGGTGACGCATGACGGGTCTGTCCGCAGCTTCTTGCCGGGGACCTGGACCGCGGACCATCTGGGTATTGACCTGGTCGTTTGATCAGGGACCTGCCGAGAACCGCCCTTGTGCGTTGGGCTTTGCCCTCCTTTCGGGGCCCTGCCAGGCCAAAATCCTCGCCCCCGTTGCGCAACAAAAAACCCGGCACAAGGCCGGGTTTTTTATTGGTTGCGGGAGCGTGAAACCACCGAGACTGGTATTACCGGACTGGGAACGTGAGCGGACTGGTTGGTCCTGGCGCTCGAGGCAGCGAAAATAGCCATTCGCATGGGGTTACATGTGGAACGTATACTTGCCCATTTCTGTCGAAAAGACGCTCCTTGATCAGTGCCTAGATAAACTTGATCTCAGGTGTACATCGTTACAATTTGGCTCAGAAAAGCTGCGACCTGCAAACCGGCTACGCCTTTCGCGAAGTATCCTTCGATGTCCTGAGTTTCCCAGGTTTCCCGGTCAAGATTGTGCTGCCATCTTTGGGTTGCCACCGTTTTTCGATTGAGACTCACGAGCCGTTCTTTTGAGAAAAGGTTGCCATTTGAGATATTTCCCGGAAAAATTGAACGCCACAATCGCGCAGACCACCAACAGAACACCGGCAAGTCCCTGGAGCAGAGACAGCGTTATTTGCTCAAAGCCGCTTAAGTTCTGGGGGCGTGCAAAACCGAAATACATCGACACAGCGCATCCTGCACCCGTCAGCGTGACGATAAAGAACAGCCGTTTTTGAGTCGGCCAGCCGGTCGACGGCCAAAGTAAAAGGCAAGGCAAGAGAGCTGCAGCTGAAAGAACCGCATAGGCAAGATTGCCGTCGAAGCCAGTGTTTGTCAGGAGTGCTCCGTATCCGTAGCCGCAGATCGGTGCAAGGGCAGCATATGCGAGCCGAAACAGAAGACCGCAGCGGGGTAGAAAGGTTGCGGCGATCCACGTACTTCCCAGCATGATGAGCATGTCCGGTTCGAATTGCAGACGATCAAATGCAGCCTCCCTGTGTTCCGCCGCGGGATTCGGAAAAGCTTCAAACAACAGCAGGCCGGAAAAAAACCGGAAAACTGCACCGGCGACCGCCGCAAAGACGAGCGCCAAGGTAATTGTCGCAAGCAGTTTGATCGGCCGACCGTCCGGGGTGCCGTTGACAATCACGCTGGTAAAATAGGGCAGCGGCAGCAACAGAAGCCAAAGTGCAAAGAAAAACAGGGCCTGATACACTATTTGAGGATTCGACGTGAGAGGTTTGATCCAGACTGCCTCACCAATATTGATGAGCGCGGCCAGGGTCGCGATCACCAAACCGGAGACGATGGCGACTGCGTCTTTCTTGGCGACGTCGCGATACATTACAGATAGAAAAACGACCGCGGCGGTGCCGATAGCCAAACCCGCGAGCGCAATTTCAAATGCAGCGGAATCCTTGGAAGCTTCACCGTCATAGATGCGCAAGCCGAACTGGGCGAGGATCAGGGATTTCTCGCCCAAAAGAAACAAGATGGCGGCGAGCAAAATCGACCAGGCATGTCCCTGGCTCTCGGCTTGCTCTTCAGCCCTTTGCACCGCTGCCGGCAAGCCCGGCGCGCCGTTTTCGGTCGTTGTTCCATCCCCTGGAGGAACATTGGTAAGAGCCATGTGCTGGACACCCCCGCACGGCGCGCGGCTCCCGTCCTGCGGCCCCTGATTGCCGGCCATAGGTTCACCTCATTGGATTGAAACCGACGACACGAATGTCGCCCGTGGAAGAGAAGGTCACCTGAAGAGCGGAAGCTTGAGGCAGAAGAAGCAGATCCTCGACTTCAAGATGCCCCTTGCCGGCAAGGGAAAATTCGGGGGTCAGCTCGCGGTTCATGGCAGAGTTAACCGCCTTTTCCAACGCCGCGATCTCCTCATTCAGCGAGACGGTGTATGTGTCTTCCAGGAACAATTCGACAGTTCCGAGCATCGCAGATGTCGCCACTCCGGACAGTCCCCCCTCAACCGCATCGAGATCGATGTCGGCAAACCGGAGGCTTTGGCTGTCACGAAACAGGACCGGCCTCGTCGTCACACGGATCGCTTTGCGTTTCAGCGAAAGCGGCCCGCCGGTCACATCGACAACCATCTCGAGGGACAGCCGGTCGCCGTCAACGCCAATATCAGCCTGGTAGATGGTGACGCTCATGCTGTCTTCCTCCCCAAGGCGAACCGTCCTGGGAAGCTGTTTTCCGGCGATCCTATTCAGTGTTCGCGTCCCGACGCGCACGGGAACCTTCAACACCACGCCAGCATCTTCCATGGGGGTCAGATTGGGAAGAGACGTGGTTTGCGGCCCTGTCTCATTATCGGACACCTGCGCCGTCATCGCCAGGTCGAGGCGTGCGCTGAGCGTGTTGCTGTCGAAGGTCGGACCGTCAAGCCCGATGGCAAGCGGCCTGAGATGCAGGTAGAGCGGATCGCCACCCGGCACGTCCAGCCGATGCGGAACCTGAAGAGCCAACCAAAGCTTTTCCGCTTCCGATTTCAGGTGAACCCGGCCCAGCACTTCATTCAATCCACCGGTCCTGAAGTCATTGATTGCCCGGTCAAGCGATGGCCCCAGTGTGCTGCCGAGGGTGATCGGAAACAGATTGAACAGCCGGAACTCCGGACGATCCAGCCACCGGTAGGAAATATCGACCGGCATATCCGGCGTCCAGTCAGGCGCAATGCGCGGACTGGCCGAAATAGTCAGCTCCGCCTTTGCCCGCACGGTCTGGCGGATGTGTCTGCCGATGTCGCCCCGGCCCCTGACCGTGCCTGATCCGAAGATGTCCTGACGAAGCACGAGTTGCCCGCCGGACCCGGAAATGCGCATCGGACCTTCGCGCCGGACCAACTCGGAGATCGTACAGTCGATCCGCGGCGAGACTTCAATACAACGGTTTTTCATCGTGACCCTGAAACCGTGAAACTCCGGCACCTTGGTGCACGCCCTTTCCGGTTCCACACAAGTGCGGCCATATTCGGCGTGGTGCAGGGTTCCCGGCAGGCGTCCGTTTGCGTAACCAGAGAGATCTGCCAGGCTGATCGCAACCGGTACCGAGATCCGGCTTTCGGGAGGACCGTCGGCGGACGCGAATGTGGAAAATCCGAGAAAAATGAAAATGGAAAGCGAAGACATAAATGCTTGTCTCATGACACACTCCAAAAAATTGCGTCAAACCAAGCTACGCCACTGTTAAATCTTCGTGGCGTAGCGTGAAATTCCTTCAATGCGGCCATGGTTCCTGTTGTGGCACTTGATCCAGGGGCCTCGGAGACTGCGACCTGCGCCCCGGCTCACCAACAAAAGCTGCCTATGGCGAATGGCACCGGGATCAGTTGAACGAGTCCTTGTAGATGATGACGGGAGCCTTGTTCTCGCTGTCATAGCTGAGGCCAAATCCGTCGGACTCACGAAGTTTTTTCACTTTTTTCTCGAACC
This sequence comes from Roseibium sp. Sym1, assembly GCF_027359675.1. Classification (NCBI taxonomy): domain Bacteria; kingdom Pseudomonadati; phylum Pseudomonadota; class Alphaproteobacteria; order Hyphomicrobiales; family Stappiaceae; genus Roseibium; species Roseibium sp. Sym1. Next base: position 2,303,616 of record NZ_CP114786.1, on the reverse strand, counting down.
GCTGGTAGTCGGTTTCGATTTTCGGCGCCGGCTTCGTGTAGTCCGGGCCATCATTACTGTTAAATTGAGGCTTCAGGTCATTGAGATTGATGTTGTCGTCGCCGGCGACATCGGTGCTCAGAAGAGCAATCGACCCAAGCAGAGCAAATGACAGAAACAGATTTTTCATAACAAACTCCAGTCTATTCAGGACATTGAACAAGTAATGCCTCAAAAGACTGGCAGAAAACAAAGTTAGGTTCAGTGGCAATTGCCACATTCGGCCAACTCCTTTCCTATTGTTTCACGGATTTCTGTTCCTGCCCCGCCCCCGCGCACTGCATGCGTCCTGCGTGAAATTTGACGAAAAACACAGACCGGTTCTTCGCAAAACTCGGAAACAACGGAGTTGTGTGGGAATTCCCACATTCCCGAAAGTTGAATTGTGGTCGGTTACTTCAATTCGGAGGTCGTTTGTGTCAGCCAACGAGGCATTTCCTGGATGGGAACGTGTTTGAGTGCTGCTTCGCATCGCATCTCGAAGTCTTCACGAAGAAGGCAATCACTGTAAATCCATATAATATGGAGAAAATATTATGTATACACTAGATGATCTGAAGATTATAATGCGACATTACGCTGCCGCCATCTCGGATCCACCGAATGATACATACAAAGACATTTCAGCAGACACGATTCACAAGAATATTTTGCCCGTCGGGGGTATCGCAACGGCCACACCACGCCGGCTTTACAAGTCCGCCGTGAGATACGCGCTAAACGTTAACGGTCATGACGACAAGAAGTGGCCATCAAATTGGCTGGATCTCTCGATTGGCACTCTAGCTTCTAAAATCATTTAACGCACCACACCGCGTCAGAGGTGCGTTCCCATGGTTTATTCAGATCAGGTGATATTGTCATGACCTGCAAAAAGCACATGCTTGCTATTCTTGCCGGCGCCGTTTTCATAACTATTGTTTCCGGGCCTTGTCATGCTCAAGAACAGGCACAGGCAGAATCGAAGGAAACGAAGTCCGTTCTTTCCGAAAATGGACTGAACTTGGATGTTGCCGTAGACACGGTAATTACAGAAGCTGAGAAAGCCGCGGTCGGCGTCCTCATCGATCTTTTTAAAAACCCCAAGGACGTCTTTTTGACGAATTGCTCTCCGGGCAAAATCAAATCGGGGAAATGCAATATTGGCAGGGAGCACGGATGGCTCTTTGATCTTGCGCCTGACGTGAAGATCAAAACCGGCAGCAGCGATACATTTGAAAGCATTGTCGGAAAAATCACCGGCAACTTCATGCTCTTCGACCTGGACAGCCCCGCCAGCCAGGGCCTGCCGATTACCAGTTCATCGACGCCGATCCCCAATCTTTCTAAACCGGTACACGTCTTTCCCATTTCACTGGGGGTCGAGACCACACGATACTTCGACACGGTTTCCGGTCTTGCCGAAGTTGGCTATGTGCCCTTTGACCTAAATGGCGGCATCCCTAACTTTCAGCTTGGCGTGGACGCAAAGCTCGGCGTTTTTCTGCAAGGCGGATACAAGTTCGACGCCGTCGGGAAAACCCGGTCTGGCGGGGCCAAAGACGAGAGTTCCGAAAAGCCTGACAGTGCTCTTGGACGTATCAAGACGGTCGCGAGTTACAGGTTTGAGCTCCCTGTCCCACTCGGCGCGTTTGACACCACGCTTACCAACACGCCACACGCAACCGGCTGGTACAATTTCATAGATAACGAATTTTATTATTCGGTCGGCATCAGCTCCGAACTGGAACTGTCGAAATCGAGCGGGGGCAGGAAAACCCTGTGGGACTTTACGGTGGAGCACGGTTCCGGCGAGCCGAATTTCAACACCGGCACCCAATTTTCGACCGGACTGAAAATCACGTTTTAAAACTGGCGCGCCCGGGTGGGCGTCAGAATTGGCAGATTGACGTGCGGAGAGGATCCAGACGCGGTCCCACGGTCGCCACCGCCAAAAGTGAGCACATTCTCACCTGGGTTGGACATGCAAGGGAACGAAACAGGTGTCAGACATAGAGGAGACAATTGTCGTGGCCATAGAAGCAACAGATCTCGTTACCACCGTCTTGTTGGCCGGAGGGCTCATGGGAATGCTGGGTCAGGGCCTGCGCTCTGCAATCGGCTTGAAAAAGCTCAAGGATTCCACTGGAGACAACGGGTCACTATTTTCCGCCTCCTTCAGCGCAAGCCGGTTCTACACCAGCTTGTTCATCGGCTTTCTTGCCGGCGCGCTGACTGCTTTTTTCATGTCAGAGCCGACAATGAAACTCACATTGAGCAAGGAGGTGCTCATCGGGCTGATGGCGGCAGGATATGCCGGCACCGACACTCTTGAAGGTCTCGCTAACAAGTTCATTCCCGGCTCGGCGCAAGCCCGCTAATAGATTCCCTTTTCAGGAGGATGAAATAATGACTGGAATTCATATTATTCAGCCTGGCGACACGATGATGGCGATTGCAAATCAATACAACTGTTCATTGCCTGAACTGCTGGCGTTGAACACACACATCAGCGATCCGAACCTGATTTTCGCAGGACAACAACTGAATGTGCCCGACAGCGGCGTCAACGGGGCTTCGGCGCTGCCTGTGCATTCTGGCGAAGATCCTCACTGGTACAGAATTGCGCTTGAAGAACTGAACACGACCGAATTCTCGGGAGATGACCATAACCCGCGCATCATTGAGTATCACAGCACAACGACACTCAAGGCGCGCGCGGATGAAGTGCCCTGGTGCTCTTCATTTGTAAACTGGTGCGTGGAACAGGCCGGTCTTGCAGGCACAAAGAGCGCCGCCGCGCGATCGTGGCTTCAATGGGGCGCCGGCCTGGCACACCCGCAGAAGGGGTGTATCGTTGTGTTCTCCTCATCCCGAGGCCCGACGTCCGGCCACGTCGGTTTCTTCGTGCGCGAGGAAGGGAACCATTACCTGACCCTGGGAGGAAATCAGAACAATTCCGTGAACCTGTCTTCCTATCCGAAAGGCCGGCTTCTGGGCTACAGGTGGCCTGCACAGACACGGCATTGAGCCGAAAACGAACATTTAAGTCGCTACGACGTCAGGCAGCCTGCCAACTTTGACCGGTCCTCAGGTGCCTGACGTTCACATTTTACCGGCTCGCACCGGCCCAACGTTCACGGCAATTGCATCTCAAGTGATGTGCCGGCACCGGAAGCGAACGGAAATACAACTTTCCTTCCAGAAAAACGTACGAAGTTGACCCCGCTCGGCCGCATGGACGAATTGGTTGGGCATGCGGTTTGAAAAGACTCGACGCGATTGGGTCCTGAAGGCATCGGCACGCTCGCCTTTTTTAATCGATCACGAGAAAATCGAACCGATACGTGACCTCGGGGTCCTCGGCGCAATCTACACGCCGATATTTGAACTGGAAACCACCGTTCCAGATGTTGCCCATCATCGTGACCAGCTTGTCGGGAATCGAAACCGGCTGCCTGTCGATGAGACCTGGTTGGATGAGAACGATGGAGGGACGACGCGGCATGATAGTGGAGATCACCTCGACGTCATTTTCCGGTCCGCCCGTCGTCTCCACGTGAAAGGTGATTATCCTTGCGCCGAGTTCTCCGTGCGAATATTCCCTCTCGTTCAGGGCAGGAACCGTGAGTTCTGTCGTTCCGTGAACGTTGATCAATTGTCTCTCCCGGTGATTTTTGGTTAGGCTCACAGAACAAAGGCGCGGTTGGAGTAAAGTATCCAGCAGACGACAACCTCACCGTCGCCGTCGCTTCCAACGGACACGACACCTGGCTTCAGGTACCGGCAAACGGCTTAGGTGCCGAAGTCACCGCGCAAACTATTCGAAGGACGGGACTCAGGCAGTTTCAGCCGGCCCGCGCCCTTCCGTTCTTTGCTCAATTTAGGCGTTGTACCGGGGGGGGTTCTTCGTCGTCCGCTATGCTCAATGTCAATGTCGTCCTTAACAGCCTTGTCTCGCAGTAAGTCAACAATTGCATCATCGTCTTCACCGCAGGCCATCAGGTCAGCAATAAGACGTGTTATTTGCGGAGCTGCTACGCTGGTTCCATTGAGAGGAACTGCCGACCCGCTCCGAGAACCGGCTGCGATCAAGCCCAGATTGGTTTTTGAAGTTTCACTGGGTGCCAGATAATTGGGAAGGTCCTCGTGACCCTTGAAGTCGGCGGAAGAATATGTGGCAATCCGACCATCCGAAATCCTGTATCCTCCGACGACTCGAACTTCATTGCCAGTTGCTATTGCACTGATCGTCCCTGTCCTGCGGATGGCAGAGAGTTCGTGGTCAACTTCCTGATATTCACCGCTGTCTGAAAATTTCCGATAGTGCGGGTCTTCAAAGAAGGACTGGCGCCCGAACCGACTGTAGCTGATCGGTGCATCATCCCAATGTATCCAGCCATGCAGCTCCAGCGCCTCTACGCCAGTATATTTAACCGAAATGGACCATACACCGGCTCCGGCCAAGGCTGCCTTGCTGCTGTGGAACGAGGTCGGAACAAGCGCAATCAGGTAACGTCCGCGCATCTTAGACTCTTCGTCTCTATTGTTGTGCGTCCGCTTCGAGTCAGACCTTTGCTGGAAATAAGCCTTACAAACAAGGCCTTCGTCCACTTCGCTTTCCCTCAGAGCAATCGACGCCTGTCCTGGGTTGTTGCGGTCCGCGACAAGCTCACAACTTGAAACCGTGCTGCTCGGGGCACAGATCGTGACGCTGATTTTCTTGCTTTCCTCCGGACACAGATCTTGAGGCAGCCATAATTCAATATAGCTGGAAGTTCGATCGTCCGGCGGGACATGCCAGTCGACCTTGTCGATACTCTGACCGGGCGGAACGGAGGGGTTGTTGAAGGAAAAACAGGCATGGGAACGAGCCTGAAAACTGTTTCCGGCAGGTAAAACAAATTGGACTTGTGAATGGTTATCACGCCAATAATTTAGAATGCGATCAAGATACTGCTCAATACTGGAACTTCCGTCGTGAGGTCCCGCGCGTATTCCAGAACTGAAATTGATGACGATAGGGGGCACCTTGTCGTAACCGTAGCGTTTTCGGATGGCGTATGCCCGATGAAAAATATATCCAACGGCATTCACGAGTTCAGTTTCAAGTCCGAGCCCAGACGTTTCTGCAACGATAGCAGAGGGGAGTTGAACACTGATAATATGTCGCTTTTTTTTATCTTCTCCCATGTCGTAACCAGCGGCAAGATCCATTACGTGTGTACCGTGGGAAACACGCCATGCGGCTGCCTTGTGATGCAATCGGCCAAAATCCGCAACGCCGGCCAGGGCATAAAACAAGTCTTCGTCGACGAGATCTCCTTTTCGGCACAGTTTCAACAGACTATCGATTCCCGGAACTGTCTTTCCCTCTATCGTTCGATCCCATTTGGTTAGTTCGAAACCCCGATTGAAACCGTAAACACCGCCGGAAACGCTTCTTCCACCTTGCAGCCAGGCAAACTCTACACGTGTATCGGTTGGACCGTTTCTGAAGCGTTCATTTGCAAAAGCCAAACCTTCATCAATTATTCCGACGATTACGGGTATTTCATCTGCTTCATCATCAGAATAGGCCAGCTCCTGTATCTCAAGCTCTGTTCCGCGGTAAATCACAGAGTCTGCAGGCACTGGTCTGCCGACGATGACTTGTTCTACTAAACTGTTCTTCAAAGGACTATTGGGACCATCCACAAGCTGACGCCACTCTTTTAATGGGAAATGTGTTGGAACAACTTCTTCACCAGAAAATTGTGGCGGGGCATCTAAGAATAACTCCGCCACGTAAGGCGGTATATCGCGATCCTCGGCCTTGCCGCCCCCCCCAGCAGGAAAGAAAATTTCTTCAAAGTTATTTCGAAAACCGGGTCTCCCAAACCAGACAGCAGGAACGATGTAATCTTCTTCTTGCGTCGGAAAATTTCGGGAGACGTAGCTGAGCCAATCGGCATAAGCATCGTCGTACTTCTGGTCAAAATACTCATGGCTCCAGGTCAGGGACATGGCGATCTCATCTGGTAAAAAGGTGAAAACTAGGCTGGCGAGACGATATGCTTGACGGTCAGACCAACCACCTACGTTAAGCCTGTTCAGTTTCGTCCTTCCATTCCTCGCGCGCTTCTTTCCAAAGCCAACTCAAAATGGAAGAGGTATCGCCAAATTCTGATGGAGCTTGCTCGGAATGCGGAGAAATCTCAGCGTATTGCAGGCCAGGATCGAGTTCCATCCTCCTGGCTTTTGGATTGAAGTAGCGCGTCCAGTTGAAATCTGCGTCGCCTTCGACCGGAAAATTGTTACCGATAAAACTTAGCTTGCGGTAGCTTACAAGTCCTGTGCACAGGCCCACAAAATATTCTCCCAAAGTCAGGCCAAGGAGGCAGCCGGCAACGCTATCGACGGGATAATGTACGCCCGCAACCGTTCTGTTTATGGCGATCCTGGCTGCCTGACGAGCGAATTGTTCAACCCAGCGCTCTTCTTCCGAGGCGTTTCCTTTGGTCCCAGCAACAAGATGCGACATGATCAAAGCGAACAGAAAAGCCTCTGTTGCATGGCCGCTCGGCAAGGAGCCGTGCAGAGGTGGCGGGATCATCGGCTGAACCTGAGGCGAATACTCGTGTGCCCGACGGCAGGCGAGAGCATGCTTGAAGCGCATCTCGACGACATACGACATCCTCAAGGCTGCGTAGATGAGCTCAACCGTCTTGGGTTTGGTCGCAAAACTAAACGGAGCAATAGAGCTGAAAAAGGCATTTGGAACCCCTAGCTGAGCGATGATTTCGGCGCCCCGATCCGGACGTAATTCTGCATAGGTCTGAAGATACCGGAGCTGGTCCAGAAAAACCTCTTGCGTCGGTCGGGACATTTCCACCAGCTTGTGCCAAGCGATATTTGCCGGTGCACCGCCCGGGGTCATGTCGACGAACAAATGGTACAATGTCATTGTGGGCGGAACGCCAATCGCCGGTTTGCCAGAGACGAAAGCTAGGCGAGAATTCAGTTCGAAATCTATTATTGCAGCGCGTTCCGTGGTTCCGAGCAATTTCAGATTGTCGTTACTATCGTGTTTCAGCGGTCCTTGTTGAGCGGTGGGCGCTCCTAGCCAATTTCCGACTATACCGTCGCGGTTGGTCAAAAGCGCATTTGTTTCAGTAATCCCGTAAAACTCTCCGGCAATGCCTGTAATGCCGGCAACGCCTGAAACCCCGGAGACACCTGAAACACCCGACACACCGGAGACGCCTGAGACGCCCGATACCCCCGAGACGCCGGAAACGCCCGAAACACCGGAGACACCGGAGACACCGCTAACACCAGACCGAATAGCCATTTTTTCTGCCCTTTCAAAAATCACAAACGAACAAATTCATTCAGGCACGCCGACCTTCTTCAGCGTGTAGGCCCATTCATCGCAGATCGCATGTCCGATACTCGGGGTCCTGGCTTTCCAGGCCCTGATCGTCAGATTGGGCTCCATGTCCATGAGTGTCCTGCCGACACGCCGCGCCTCGTCCCGCTGTCCGAGCTGCCAGCACGCGATGGCTTTGGCGCGAAGGGACGATGTATGAAACCGGTTTGCGCGCAGGGACCGGTCCGCAAATTCAAGCGCCTGTTGAAACTGGTGGTCAGCCAAATAGGCGGTTGCCGCGAGTGTATCGTAGTAGTAGCGGTGCGGATCGAGCGGCGAGAGCTGGATGGCCCTTTGTGTATCGGCGACGGCCGTTACACCGTCGCCCGTAAAGGCATGATCGGTACCTTTTAGAAGCCAGGCCAGGGAGTTGTTGGGGTTGGCCTTGACCGCCGACTGATACCTCTCGGTTGCAGTGTGATGATCTTTTAGAATATGCGTTTGAACCAGCCCGTCGATCGTGAGCGCCAGGGAACTGTCGGGATCGGCCTCAAGGGCACGTTCCGCCGACACGCGGGCATTGTAGGCGTCCTGGTCGGCCCTTTCACTCCAGCCCTGCTGTGTTCTCAGTACATGCCACTTGGCCATCCAAGCGTGTGGAACCGATTGTCGTCCCGCCCGGTGAACAACTTCTTCAAGCATCTCGAAGGAGCGTTGAAAGTCGTGCCGGGACATGCGGTGCATGAGCGCAACCGCGGCCATCAGCAGGGAATGAATTTGAAGGTTGGGGAGGGGAAGGCTGCGGGCACGTTTCAACTCAGCCAGAGTGATAGCGTTGCAGGTTCCGGACACGATCGAGGAAATCAGGGCACGATCGGCACCATAAAGGCTGCCAATACGATCGTGAACCGAGTCGGACCAGACAACCATGCCGTTTTCAGTGTCACTGAGTTCAACAAAAAGTTCAATTTTGTCGCCGTCCCGAAAAAAACGCCCCGACAGGATGAAATCAGCTGAAAATTGCTTCCTGACTTCAGCCAAATCTATCACGCGTCCCGTGAACGCGGAGGTGGACAAATGGGAAATCACATTCAAGTTCTGTGAGGTTGAAAAGATCTGGATCAACTCATCCGAAAGAATCTGGCCAAGAACAAGTTGGTCCGGCGTCGGCTGGCGTGGAGCCAGGGGCAGGACAGCAAGTGTCGGGTTCAGCGCGACGGATGCACTGGGACCGGCGGCTGCGCGAACCTCTCCGATCGGGTGAACACGGTAAGTGCGTACGGGTTCCTTTATGTGTTTCAGATAGCATTCACCGAGGTCTTCGAAACCGGCGTCAAGCTCTGCAATTGCCTGGTTTCGGGCGTCGGCGGAAATGAGGATGTCACCGGGGGATGCGAGGGTCATTAGCCGCGCGGCGCGATTTACGCCATGGCCGTATAAATCATAATCGTCTTCGAATGTATTCGCGACATCGATCCCCATTCGCAAGAGGAAATGGTCGGAAGCCTGTTTGTCCCGGTTGTCCTCTATGCATGCGGCCCGAATGGCCAAAGCGGCGACCAAGGCATCTCGCGGTTGATCAAAATCAATCAGAAGACCGTCGCCAAGCCGCTTCTTCAAGCGGCCGGAACAGTTCGGCAAAATATCGGCTTGAACGTGGTCCGCGAACTTGACCCACCGCTCGACTGCTTCCCGTTCCTTCTCCTCGATCAAGCGAACAGACTCAACAAGGTCGATGATCAGGACGGAACGAGTGCCAATCACCTGGTAGGGGATACTTGTTTCTTTTTTCAAAATCACAGCCGACACCGGCCGTCGTTTTGCGACAACATCGGCCCCCCGCGCGCAAAAACAATTATGACAACTTGAGATTAGCTTAAAAGAGCCGAAATTTGTAGGTTTATATCGTTTTGGTTGAGCACGTCTTTGCGGGGGGCGAACGTCCGCTGCTATATCACGATGATGACCACACCTGGCTTGACCGCATCTTCTGCATTTTCCTTCTGAATACAGCGAAGGGGTAGCATCAAATTTAACAACGGTTTTGAATAAGGTCTTCATCGCCGGAACAGAATTGCGCAATACACGACATGCTACAGTGGCAATTACCACAGACAATCAATATTTTTTCGAGATGCCACTTGAATCGACCTAATTCTCAATTGATGCACGCATTGGCGTTTCCGAAGAAGACAACTAACCAGTGTCATTCTCGGCCAGCATGCGTCGCAACTTCGAAACATCCTTGATCGTGATGCTTCTTCGTTCGAGCTTGGCTAAGCCGATCGCGACCAAACGGTTCAGTTCCTTTGTAACGGCCTCTCGATGCGTTGCGATCCGTGTGGCAAGTTCATAATGCGAGGGTGCAGGTGAAAGTTCGCATATTCCTTCGTAATCGGATTTGTCCTCGCATAGACGAAGGATTTCCGCATACAGCCGTTGGCGGACAGACAGCGCGCTAAACTCGAAGATACGCCGGCTAAGTGCCCTGGTTTTCGTCACCAAATGCTCCGCGACGCGCAGGCCGAAGGTTCCACTTGAGGCAATCAACGCGCGAAAATCCTGCCCAGACATGCGCGCGATCAAGGCTTCGGTCTTAGCTTCGATTGAAGCGGAGCGTGGCCCACCATCAATCGCTGCAAACTCTCCGAAGATCCCGCCTTCGCTGATCTCAAAATAGGTAACTTCTTTTCCATCGATTGAATAATCACAGACCGATACGGTACCGTTCAGAATAAGAAACACATCAGAGGAAACGTCATTTTTTTTTAGAACCGTCTCGCCTGGGTCTACTTGAAAGATCTGGCAAATTCTTTCAAATTGATTGTCGTCAAATTCAGAAATGCTATCGAACAATCGAATTGATTGCTTGATCGAACGCTTTTTTGAGTCGGGCATCGGCGCAGTCCCATTCACCTGCCAGCAACACTTTATAGGGTAGCGTTAAGCGGTCGGCAACCATAGCGGTCTTCAAGTTATGCGCACATGAAACCATCGCTTCTTCGAACCTGAAATAGAAATTGACCTATTTTGCTGTGAGACGGCCTGCAACATTGACCGTGTTTTAGTGGTTATCGGCATCCAAAACTGACCCCTGCCAAATTTGTTTTTTTGCAACCTGATTTTCAGGGAGCATTTTCAGGGATGTTGGTTGTGGAGACGATTGCGAAGATCCGACGGGCATATTTTAAGGAAGGAAAGTCGATCAAACAGATTTGCTGCGATTTTCGGGTCTCCCGGAACACGGTGAGGAAAGTCATCCGCTCCGGATCGACAGAATTCAGCTATGACCGGTCCGTTCAGCCGCGCCCGAAGATCGGCCCGTGGCAATCCGATGTCGATGACATGCTCGGCGAGAACGCAAACCGTCCCAAGCGGGGACGTCTGACACTCGTGCGGATTTATGAGCAATTGCGCGGGCGCGGCTATGACGGTGGATATGATGCCGCCGCGCGCTGGTCCAAGTCGATGCGGGAAGCTTCCGCGGATGCCTATGTGCCGCTCAGCTTCGATCCCGGTGAAGCGTACCAGTTCGGCTGGAGCCACGAAATTGCCTTCATCAACCGGATCACGATGACGATCAAGGTGGCCCACGTTCGCCTGTGTCACAACCGGATGCCGTTCATCCAGGCGTATCCCCGCGAAACGCAGGAGATGGTGTTCTACGCCCATGACAAGGCCTTTACCTTTTCGGCGGCGCCTGTGCGCGAGGCATCTACGACAATATGAAGACAGCGGTGGATGCGATCTTCGTGGGAAAGGGCCGTGACTACAATCGCTGCTTCCTTCAGATGTGCGGACATTATCTGGTCGATCCAGTGGCCTGTAAGCTGGCTTCGGGCTTGGAGAAAGGGCAAGTGAAGAACCAGGTGGGCGTGCTCCGCCGGCGCTTCTTCCTTCCCCGGCCGAAGTTCAAGAGCTATGCCGAACTCAACGCCTGGCTCCTGGATCGCTGTATCGCCTGGGCCAAAGCCCATCCGCATCCGGAGATCCGGAACAAGACGGTCTTGGATATCTTCGAGACGGAACGCCCCAGCCTTGTGCCCTATGCAGGTCCCTTTGACGGGTTCCATGCCGTGCCGGCTTCGGTGTCAAAGACATGTCTCGTCCGGTTCGAGAAGAACCGTTACTCGGTAGAGGCCCGCGCTGCCGGGCGGCCCGTCAAGATCCGGGCCTATGCCGACCGGCTCGAATGCTGGCAGGACGGAAGCTTTGTCGGCAAACATGTGCGTGCATTCGGGCTCGACAATACAGTCTACAATCCCCTGCATCAAATCCCTGTTTTGGCACGCAAGCCCGGAGCTTTGCGCAATGGGGCGCCGTTCAAGGAATGGAAGTTGCCTCCGGCCTTGCGGCGCGTTCAGCGCAAATTGGAACGGCAAGCCGGCGGTGATCGCCAGATGGTCGATATTCTTGGTGCCGTTCTGACAGACGGTTTGGACGCCGTGACCGCAGCCTGTGCCGAGGCGCTATCGAACGGTGTCCACTCCGCTGGCGTCGTCTTGAACATCCTGGCCCGGCGCCGGGAACCGGAAGCCCCTGTGAAAATCACGACACCGGATGCCCTGCGGCTCAATTGCGAGCCAGCTGCAAATTTCGACCGGTACGACACCCTCGGGAAATTCCGGCCCGGGACGATCCAAAGACGGCTAGCACTCCAACACCGTGATGTGCCCCCGCTAAATTCCCTCGATTTGGGTTAGAGTTTTCCGCGACGATTTTCCTGGCTGAGGAAGGAGCGGAATTGATGAAGGCATCGAAGTTTTCTGATGCGCAGAAGGCGTTCATCGTCAAGCGTGGGGAAGAAGGTGTTCCGGTTGCGGAGATCTGCCGTGAAGCTGGCATCAGCCAGGCGACCTATTTCAACTGGCGGAAGAAATACGCGGGTTTGATGCCGTCGGAGATGAAGCGTCTTCGGGAGCTTGAGCAGGAGAATGCCCGGCTGAAGAAGATCGTCGCGGACCTGTCGCTCGACAAGGAGATGCTTCAGGACATTGTCAAACGAAAGCTCTGAGGCCTGCCCGGAAGAGAACGCTGGTCGACGAGATGCGGTCGGACTGGTCGGTGTCCATTCGCCGTGCGTGCGCGGTGATCCGGCTTGACCCGACGACCTACCGTTACAGATCCCGTCGGCCCGGCCAGGCCGCTTTGGAACAGCGTATCAGGGAGATTTGCCAGACGCGCGTCCGGTTCGGTTACCGGCGGGTGCATGTATTGCTGCTTCGGGAAGGCTGGGTGATCAACATGAAGAAAACACGGCGGATCTACAACGAGTTGGGCCTGCAACTGAGGAACAAGCATCCCAAGCGCCGAGTGAAGGCGAAGCTTCGGGAAGATCGCCAGGAAGCCGTGGGTCCGAATGATGTCTGGGCCATGGATTTCGTGCATGATCAGCTCGCAACCGGTCGGAAGATCCGCGTTCTGACGGTGATCGACACGTTCTCCCGCTATGTGCCGGCGCTTGATCCGCGCTTCAGTTACCGTGGCGAGGATGTGGTGAGAACGCTGGAAACTGTCTGCACCCGGATTGGCTATCCGAAGACGATCCGGGTCGATCAGGGCTCCGAGTTCATCTCTCGGGATCTCGATCTGTGGGCCTATAGAAGGGGCGTCACGCTTGACTTCTCCAGGCCTGGGAAACCGACGGACAACGCCTTCATTGAGGCCTTCAACGGCCGTTTCAGGGCGGAGTGCCTGAATGCACACTGGTTCCTGAGCCTTGCGGATGCGACCGAAAAGTTGGAGGATTGGCGCAAGGACTACAATGAACACAGACCTCACGGTGCCATCGGCAACAAAGTGCCGGTGGATCTCATGAAATCAGAACACGCAGCCAGCCCGTGTTCCTGATTTGGTCCGGAAAACTCTAGCCCTTCCTGGGGGCACGTTGGGTAGCACTCCAACCGTGAACAGGGCTAACTTATAAACGAGGCCAATCGTGGGAGCACGTCATCGCCCGTCGCAATTTCCTGATCCTCGACGAACTGGGCTACCTGCAATTCGCCCAGACAGTCGGACAGCTCCTGTTCCATCTGATCAGCAAACTCTATCAACGCACATCGATCATCGTCACCACCAACCTGGTATTTTGGCGAATGGCCAAGCGTCTTCGGTGACGCGAAGATGACGTCCGCTCTTCTCGACCGGCTCACCCACCACTGTGAAATCGTCGAGACCGGAAACGAGAGCTTGCCCTTCAAAAACCGGGTCTGAAAACCAATTCACCGCTGGCCCGAAACTGCTGCGTTAAATGGAGACTACGCAGCATCGGTCCAGTTTCTCACAAACAAGGGGTCAGTTTTGGAAGCCGATAGGGGGTCAACATTCAATGCCGATTGACACCAGTCTCTTGTCACAAGGATCGGTCTGGCGCCCGAACAATACATTGACCAGCTTTCGGTGACCATTCACGGTGACCTAGCGCAGATCCTGTCTGTGTTTGCGGAGGCGGGAGGCCCAAACAAAAACAGCCCTGACTTTCAGGGAGCAGGGTTGAGGTCGATAGTTTCGCGAGGTTGATTTGGCTCTGAACGTCAAAAAGCCCGCCGCATTTAGTGGACGGGCTTTTTTTTGATTTGGTTGCGGGAGCAGGATTAGTCTTTTTTGCCCTTGTGCGGTGAGCTTTTGCTCACCTTGAAGGGGCCCTGAGAGGTTTTCGCCTGTATCCCACGGCCGAATACGACAACAGCCTCAGCCCTTTCGGGATGAGGCTGTTGTCGAATTTGGTTGCGGGAGCAGGATTTGAACCTGCGACCTTCAGGTTATGAGCCTGACGAGCTACCGGGCTGCTCCATCCCGCGTTATTTCAGTATCACCGTGGTTCCGGGGCTTATCAGCGTCCAGATTTCAGCCCGGCATTTTTACTTTGTTTGTCCTCGAACCTTGCGGTTCTGCGGGCAAACGGGGCTGCTCCATGGTGCCGGCACCCTGGTGCGTTTCGCTATGAGGTGCTGGTTTCCGGTTTTTACCGGCAAGAAGTTTCATCGTTGAGACACAAACTGCGATTAGCAGGCCTGGCGGCGACCTACTCTCCCACACCTTAAGATGCAGTACCATTGGCGCTGGGGAGTTTCACGGCCGAGTTCGGGATGGGATCGGGTGGGGGCTCCCCGCTGGGGCCACCAGGCCGGCGAAGCGCAGTTTTACGACGTAAAACTGGTTTGACTTGTGTCCTCACGGTTGAGCGGGCCTTTGGCCCTAACCTCCGGACGGGGCGCGCGAGCGCGCGGCGGCCGGTCGGCCTTGCGGACCTTAAGGTCCGGGCTCTTTTCCCTTTCGGGTCAGGAGCCAGAAGGCTTTGAGAACACTGGTCTTTTCTTAAATATCGATGACCTGGTTCTGGCACGTTCCGGAGCTTTGCTCCGCAAGCGCAAGTGCGCGCCGGCCGGTCAGGCCGCGTGGTTCGCAGGACAGGCCCGGCAGGGCCGGTACGTCCGTGAGAACAAAACCGATCAGATTGAAGCCTTTGGCTTCAAGATAAGCATTGATTAATGAGAGCAATCAAGCCGAACGAGCTATTAGTAAAGCTAAGCTTCATGCATTGCTGCACTTCCACACGCTTCCTATCGACGTGGTGGTCTTCCACGGCTCTTCAGGGAGAACTCGTTTTGAGGTGGGTTTCCCGCTTAGATGCTTTCAGCGGTTATCCCTTCCGTACATAGCTACCCTGCAATGCGGCTGGCGCCACAACAGGTCCACCAGAGGTACGTCCATCCCGGTCCTCTCGTACTAGGGACAGATCCTCTCAATTCTCCTACACCCACGGCAGATAGGGACCGAACTGTCTCGCGACGTTCTGAACCCAACTCACGTACCACTTTAATTGGCGAACAGCCAAACCCTTGGGACCTGCTCCAGCCCCAGGATGTGATGAGTCGACATCGAGGTGCCAAACAATGCCGTCGATATGGACTCTTGGGCATCATCAGCCTGTTAT
Source organism: Roseibium sp. Sym1 (assembly GCF_027359675.1). Lineage (NCBI taxonomy): Bacteria > Pseudomonadati > Pseudomonadota > Alphaproteobacteria > Hyphomicrobiales > Stappiaceae > Roseibium > Roseibium sp. Sym1. The sequence continues at coordinate 2,288,311 of NZ_CP114786.1, read as the reverse complement.
CCCCGGCGTACCTTTTATCCGTTGAGCGATGGCCCTTCCACGAGGGACCACCGGATCACTATGGCCGACTTTCGTCTCTGCTCGACTTGTCAGTCTCGCAGTCAGGCAGGCTTATGCCATTGCACTCAACGAGCGATTTCCGACCGCTCTGAGCCCACCTTCGCGCGCCTCCGTTACCATTTGGGAGGCGACCGCCCCAGTCAAACTACCCGCCACACACGGTCCCGGATATTGTTGTACCGCGGTTAGATATCCATGACGACAAGGGTGGTATTTCAAGGGTGACTCCACAAGAGCTGGCGCCCTTGCTTCGACGTCTACCACCTATCCTACACATGTCGTGACGAATACCAGTGTGAAGCTGTAGTAAAGGTGCACGGGGTCTTTCCGTCTGACCGCAGGAACCCCGCATCTTCACGGGGAATTCAATTTCACTGAGTCTATGCTGGAGACAGCGGGGAAGTCGTTACGCCATTCGTGCAGGTCGGAACTTACCCGACAAGGAATTTCGCTACCTTAGGACCGTTATAGTTACGGCCGCCGTTTACTGGGGCTTCAATTCGGTGCTTGCACACCTCCTCTTAACCTTCCAGCACCGGGCAGGCGTCAGACCCTATACGTCGCCTTGCGGCTTCGCAGAGCCCTGTGTTTTTGATAAACAGTCGCCACCCCCTGGTCTGTGCCACCCCAATCCGGTTGCCCGAACTGAGGTCTCCCTTCTCGCGAACTTACGGGAGCATTTTGCCGAGTTCCTTCAGCATAGTTCTCTCAAGCGCCTTGGTATGCTCTACCAGTCCACCTGTGTCGGTTT
>NZ_CP114786.1:2092500-2282500 GCF_027359675.1 Roseibium sp. Sym1 | reverse complement strand
AGCCACGCGAAACCGATCAGATTCCGCATAATTCCGGAGGCTTTCCGGGGTGGCCTTTCCGGCCGTCCCCCGAAGCCCGCCACACTCCCCCTGTATAGAAGGTGTCTGCCGCCACGCCCTGACCACAGAACGGACAAATTCTGCTCTTATCGACAGGCGTCCGGCGCACGAGCAGGTACGCCGGCTTGCAGAAACAATTGACGTTTTAAATCAAACACTGCATTTAGCAGGTTCTGTTATGCTTGGCGCTGATGACATAGGCCCCCGCCCGCGGGTGGCAAAGACGCGCTTCATGGTGGACTTGTACGAAGGACCGGACAGGTATTAATGCATTTTGGCCCTTTCCATAGCGCACAGACACTTCGCGTAGAACTTGGCGACGAGGCGCCGTTGCGCGGATACGAGGGCCGCAGCGGCATGTCCGACCGGCGCCAGGTGTCGCTGCGCTGGCTGGCCGGCACGGTGCTCACGGGCGTCACGTCCCTGGTGCTGATGGGCGGTGCGCTGATGGCGGCGCTCGACGGCCAGTACAGTGTCGAGGCGGCCCCGTCAGCCGACGCCTATCTGAACGGCATTGCTCTTCCGGGTGGAGGCAGCAGCAAGGGCGACCGGGTCCTGCGCACCGCGGCCGAATATTCGTCGAAACACGTGATCGATGTGAATGTGGTCACCCGGGACGGCGACCGCGACTACATTCGCGTGCAGCCCCATGTGTTCGTCAGCGCAACGCTGGCCACCCGCAAGGACCCGGAACTCGCCGAACGCATTCCCGACTTCAACCCGCTCAACATGTTCGCCGACAACAGCGACGACGGCGCCGACCCGGCTGCGGACATTCCCGGCACGCCGCTCCTGGCCGATTCCGTCTATGGCGCCAAGCTGGAAAACGAAGTCAGCATTTCCCTGGCGCCCTTCCCCACCCGCAGCAGCGACATCGATCCCGACCAGACACCCTCCGAAGCGGAAGTGGAACTGACCGTGCGCGAGACCGCGCGCACCCTTTCCATCGACGCCGTCGAGATGGCTGCGAAGACGCTGGTCGACCCGGGCCGGTTCGACTTCAATCTCGCGCTGCAGCCCGACCTCGAGCGTTACGCGGTGCGCATCACGCCGGAAAACGTCTCCTTCGTCTCCAAGCAGGACGAGGACATCCGCTTTGCAGGCATGGACGAAAGCATCGTGCCTGTGACCCAGGGCACGAACCTCACGGACGTGATGCTGGATTACGACGCGACCGAGGACGAGGCCGGGTCCATTTCCCGTTCATTCGAAGCCCTGTTCGGAATTTCGGAACTTGCCGAGGGCCAGCGTCTCAGGATCGCCTATGCGCCGTCACCGGACAATCTCGAACGGATGCGGCCGGAACGGATCAGCATCTACGAGAACACCGAACACAGGGCGACGATCGCCCGCTCCGACGACGGCGACTATGTGCGCGCAAAGGAACCCAGCACCTTCCTTGCGGACGCCTTCGAGGAAGCCGACAGGGTCTCCTACGGCGGCCCGACACCCGCCATCTACGACAGCCTCTACCAGACGGCCCTGGAACAGGACATGCCGGAAGAGATCATCAACGACCTCGTGCGCATGTTCTCCTTCGATGTCGATTTCAATGCCCGCGTCCAGCCGGGCGACGCCCTGGAGCTGTTCTTCACCGAGGGCGACGAAAACAGCGGCCCCAAGATCCTCTACGCGGCGCTCAACACGGGCAACACGACCCGGGAGTTCTACCGGTTCCGGACGCCGGATGACGGGATCACGGATTTTTATGATGATTCCGGCCAGAGCGCGAAGAAGTTCCTGATCCGCAAACCGCTCAATGGCGGCAAGTTCCGCTCCGGTTTCGGCATGCGCCGTCACCCCATCCACAAATACACCAAGATGCACAGGGGTGTTGACTGGTCCGCGCCGCGCGGCACCCCGATCATGGCGGCCGGCAACGGCACGGTGCAGAAGGCCGGCTGGAGTTCCGGATATGGCCGCCGCATCGAACTGCGCCACACCAACGGCTATACCACCACCTACAATCACATGACCGGCTTCGCCAAGGGCGTCCAGGAAGGAACCCGCGTTACCCAGGGCCAGATCATCGGCTATGTCGGGTCCACCGGCCTGTCGACCGGCCCGCACCTGCACTATGAAGTGCTGGTCAACGGCCGCTACATGGACCCGATGCGCATCAAGCTGCCCAAGGGCCGGACCCTTGACGGAGAGATGCGCACCGCCTTCGAAACAGAGCGCTACAGGGTCGAGACGCTGCTGGACCGGGCACGCAAGCCGTCACGGATCGCCGCCGTCAACTGACCCGGACCGGCCGCACATGAAAAAGCCCGCGGAACCGGGGTTCCGCGGGCTTTTCCTTGTCATCACCCCATCACTCAGGCTGCGGCGCTTTCCATGCCGTCGACCTGGAAGGTCAACCGGTCCGCACCGGCCGAGACGGCCACCGTCTGACCGTCCAGGATATCGCCGGAAAGCAGCTTTTCCGCGAGCGGATCCTGTAGATCCTTCTGGATCACCCGCTTCAGCGGACGGGCGCCATAGGCAGGGTCATAGCCTTTCTGCGCCAGCCAGCCAAGCGCGCCGTCGTCCAGCTTCAGCGTGATCTTGCGATCCGTCAGAAGCGTGCGCAGACGTTCCAGCTGGATCTTGACGATGTCGGCCATCTGCGCCCGCTGCAGGCGGTGGAACAACACGATCTCGTCGAGCCGGTTCAGGAACTCGGGCCGGAAATGCCCGCGCACCGCACCCATCACCTCGTCTCTGACCGCGTCCGAGTCCTGGCCTTCCGGCTGGTTGACCAGGTATTCCGCCCCCAGGTTCGACGTCATGATGATCAGCGTGTTGCGGAAATCGACCGTGCGGCCCTGTCCGTCGGTCAGGCGGCCGTCGTCAAGCACCTGCAGGAGCACGTTGAAGACATCGCCATGGGCCTTTTCGATCTCGTCGAACAGGACCACCTGGTAGGGCCGGCGGCGCACGGCTTCTGTCAATGCTCCGCCTTCCTCGTAGCCGACATAGCCCGGAGGCGCGCCGATCAGCCGAGCCACGGAATGTTTCTCCATGTATTCCGACATGTCGATACGCACCATCGCGCTGTCATCGTCGAACAGGAAGGTGGCAAGCGCCTTGGTCAGCTCGGTCTTGCCGACCCCGGTGGGGCCCAGGAACATGAACGAACCGATCGGCCGGTTCGGATCCTGAAGTCCCGCGCGCGCGCGGCGCACCGCCGTCGAGACCGCATGGATCGCTTCCGCCTGGCCGACCACGCGCTCTGCCAGCACATCCTCCATCCGAAGCAGCTTCTCGCGTTCGCCTTCGAGCATCTTGTCGACCGGAATACCGGTCCATTTCGACACCACCTGGGCGATATGGGACGGTGTGACCGCCTCATCGACCATGGCATCGGCATCCTCGGAATCCTCGGCGTCCTGCAGTTTCCTTTCAAGATCCGGGATCACCCCATAGGCAAGCTCACCGGCCTTGGCCAGGTCGCCGCGCCGCTGCGCGATTTCCAGATCGATGCGGGCGTGCTCGAGCTGCTCCTTGATTTTCTGCTCGAGGTTCAGCTTTTCCTTCTCGCCGAGCCAGCGGCTGGTCAGCGACTGCGACTGCTCCTCAAGGTCCGTCAGCTCCTTCTCCAGCTTGGCCAGCCGGTCCCTGGCGGCGTCGTCGTTCTCCGCCTTGAGGGCCTCGCGCTCGATCTTCAGCTGAATGATCCGGCGGTCCAGCTCGTCCAGCTCTTCCGGCTTGCTGTCGACCTGCATCCGCAGCCGGCTGGCCGCTTCATCCATCAGGTCGATGGCCTTGTCCGGCAGGAACCGGTCGGTGATGTAGCGGTTCGACAGCGAAGCCGCCGAGACGATGGCGCTGTCGGTGATCCGGACGCCATGGTGAAGTTCATACTTCTCCTTGATCCCGCGAAGGATCGACACCGTATCCTCGACGGTCGGCTCGCTGACAAAGACCGGCTGGAACCGGCGCGCCAGCGCGGCGTCCTTTTCGACATGCTTGCGGTATTCGTCAAGCGTGGTCGCACCCACACAATGCAGTTCGCCGCGCGCCAGCGCCGGTTTCAGGAGGTTCGACGCATCCATGGCGCCATCGGCCTTGCCGGCTCCAACGAGCGTATGCATCTCGTCGATGAACAGGATGATCTTGCCCGCGGCCGCCTCGACCTCGGACAGGACCCCCTTCAGGCGCTCCTCGAATTCACCCCGGTACTTCGCACCGGCAATCAGCGCGCCCATATCGAGGGCCAGCAACTGCTTGTCCTTGAGCGATTCCGGCACGTCGCCATTGACGATCCGCAGTGCCAGACCTTCGGCGATGGCGGTCTTGCCGACGCCGGGTTCACCGATGAGGACCGGGTTGTTCTTGGTCCGCCGCGACAGCACCTGGATGGTGCGGCGGATCTCCTCGTCGCGGCCGATCACCGGGTCGAGCTTGCCCTCACGGGCCACCTGGGTCAGATCGCGAGCGAATTTCTTGAGCGCATCATACTGGTTCTCGGCCGTGGCACTGTCCGCCGTGCGCCCCTGGCGCAGCTGGTTGATCGCCTCGTTCAGCCCATTTGGGGTGACGCCGTGACGCTTCATCAGCTTGCCGGCCTCGCTGTCGGCATCCATGGCAAGCGCAAGCAGCAGCCGCTCGACCGTAACGAAACTGTCGCCGGCCTTGTCCGCGATCTTTTCCGCCTGTTCAAACAGGCGTGCCGTCGGCTGGCCCATGTAGAGCTGGCCGGAACCGCCCGAGACCTTCGGCATCTTGTCCAGAAGGCCTTCAAGATCGCCCTTAAGCGCCTTGGCCTGGCCACCCGCGCGCTCGATCAGCCCGCTGGCCATGCCTTCCGGATCGTCCAGAAGCACTTTCAGGATATGTTCAGGCGCAAATTGCTGGTGGCCCCGCCCCAGCGCGAATGTCTGGGCGGACTGGACGAAACCGCGCGCCCGCTCGGTGTATTTCTCAAAGTTCATAAGCTACCTCCTACCCGTCCACACCACCCGAAGCATGGGGAACGTTCTGGGATACGGACCCCTGCAACGGGCATCCGTGCAGCCTCAATGAGCGCTGCCTCCCTAATATAGTGTTGCAATTTCATCACAAAAGCCCCGACGATACCAGTTCGACATTTTCCGCAGGCCCTTTCCAAAATGTCGCAGGTGCCTCTGCTCGGAACCGCCAGGCTGTAGTGACAAAAAAACGGCGCCCCGAAGGACGCCGTCTTATCATTCATGGCTTGCACCGGACTGACTAGTCGCCGGCGGGAGCCACCTCGGCGGGTGCGTCGTCGGCGGCTTTGGTGCGGCGCGGACGGGCCGGCCGGCGGCGCGGCTTGGCCTGTTCTTCGCCATCGGCACCACCGGCCGCGTCCGTTGTTTCCGGAGCCGTCTCTGCAGCACCTTCACCCGTGGAATCATCGGCCACCGCCCGGCGCGGCGTGCGCGCCCTCGGGGTACGCGCCCGGCGGCGCGGCTTGTCGTCGGACGGATCGTCCCCGCTGTCGGCCTTCTGTCCGGCACCGTTCACCTTGCCCTCCTGATCGATGACCGGCATGTCTTCGATAAAGGGCTGCGGGCTGTCGGCATCGACCAGATCGGCGTCCGAAGATGTGGCGTCCTGCTGGGGGCGGTCGCTGCCGTTTGCATGACCGTTTCCGCTTGCCGCGGCAGCATCGCTGCTGTCCTCGGCTTCGGGGCGTGCGGGGGCCTGCGCGGCCGGCTGCTGCTGCGGCTGGGCGGCAGCAACGATGCGCAGATAATGTTCCGCATGCTGGTTGTAGTTTTCAGACATCACTCGATCCCCGGATGCCTGGGCATCACGGGCAAGCTGCTGGTACTTCTCCGCAATATGCATCGCCGTGCCGCGGATTTTCACATCAGGACCGTTGGATTCGTAAGTCCGGGTTAACGGATTCGGGCCCTTGCGGCCCCGTCCGCGCATACGCTTATTGCTCTGATTTCCTGGTCTCATCCTGCCGTTTTCTCTTGCGGAACGGCGGTCAGCTTTACGCCGACCCAACATCGGGTTTGCAAAAACCGATACGAAATACCTACCGAAACCAACAATGCTGGTTAGCGGCTGTCATTGAAAACATACGCAGCGCGTTAAAGGCCAACGGCCAACGCGTTTGTCATTTCTTCGACAGTCCGTAAACACCGGATAGTCCGATATGCAACGGTTTCCAGAACGCTGAAAGTGCGCCCGTCCCCACGCTGCCGGATGCGCATGCCCCGCTGAACGCTGATCACATCTCCGGTCTCGGCAAGGGCAACCTACCCGTTTCCGCCGCGATTTCCAAGCGCTTTTTCGCCTTTGGATCAAAACGGTGAAATTATCGCTTCCGCGCCAGCGCAACGCGGTTGTTTCCCGAAAGATCCCTAATGATTTCAATTGCTACAAAGTCATGATGACGCAGCAGTTTTTTCAGATCGCCCGCCTGGTCATACCCGATTTCCAGCGCGATCCGGCCGCCGGACGCCAGCAGCTGCGCGGCATCCGCGACAATGCGCGCATACGCGGCCAGACCGTCTTCGCCTCCGTCCAGGGCCAATATCGGGTCATGCTGAATCACTTCCCTGGACAACCCGGCGAGAACGGAGGTCCGGATATAGGGCGGATTGCTCACCACCCAGTCGAAGCCCCGGCCGAGTGGGCAATCCGCCGCCGGCTTCAGAGCCGAGGTGTAGTCCGCGCATACCGGCACAAATCGGTCGGCAACCTCGTGCAGCTCCGCATTGCGCAGCGCGCAGCTGAGCGCCTCCTCGGACAGGTCGACCCCGACCATGCGGCTCAACGGTCGCTCGGCGAGCAGCGTCACCGCGATCGCCCCGGAGCCGGTGCCGATGTCGCAGATGACCGGGGCCTCTTGAGCACCGCACCGGTCCAATACGGCATCGACCAGGGTTTCCGTGTCAGGCCGCGGTTCCAGGGTCGCCTCGTTCAGAAGGAACCGGCGCCCGTAGAATTCGCGTTCACCCAGAATGCGGCCGACCGGCATGCCCGCCAGCCGCTTGTGCGCATGGCGCTCGGCCTGCGCCACCGCTTCCGGGGCGGCTGGATCCCGCTCCTGGAGGAGCAGCGCCGACACCGGCAGATCCAGTGCCGCGCTGACAAGCAGCCTCGCATCCAGGTCAGGCGTTTCCAGACCGGCCTCGCGGAACCGGCCCCGCACGGACCTGTAAAGCTGGCCGATCTCCATGTTTCAAGCCTCTTCGGACGCGAGCAGGCTTGCCTGGTGGTCCATGATCAGTGCGTCGATGACCTCGCCGAGCGCATCGCCCGCGATGATCTGCTCCAGCTTGTAGAGCGTCAGCCCGATCCGGTGATCGGTTACCCGGCCTTGCGGGAAATTGTAGGTCCGGATGCGCTCCGAACGATCTCCGGAGCCGACCTGCAGCCGGCGCGCCTCCGTGCGCTCGCTGGCGGCGCGTTCACGTTCCTCGTCATAAATCCGGGCGCGCAGCAATTGCATGGCCCGTGCCTTGTTCTTGTGCTGCGAGCGCTCGTCCTGCACCGCGACCACGATCCCGGTCGGCATGTGGGTGATGCGCACCGCCGAATCCGTGGTGTTGACGTGCTGGCCACCCGCGCCCGACGCGCGGTAGGTATCAATCCTCAGATCGCTTTCCGAAACATCGATATCGACATCCTCGGCCTGTGGCAGCACCGCGACCGTTGCCGCTGAGGTGTGGATCCGCCCGCCCGATTCGGTAGCCGGCACCCGTTGCACCCGGTGCACCCCCGATTCGAATTTCAGGCGCGCAAAGACATTCTCGCCGGACACGGACGCGATCACTTCCTTGAAGCCGCCGACTTCGCCCTCGCTTGCAGACAGGATCTCCACTTTCCAGCCCTGCAATTCGGCATAGCGCTGATACATGCGGAACAGATCGCCGGCAAAGAGGGCGGCCTCGTCGCCGCCGGTGCCGGCGCGCACCTCCAGGATGGCGTCATTGGAATCCGCCTCGTCCTTGGGAAGCAGGCCGATCTGCACATCCTGGCTCAGGTCCTCGACCCGTTCGGCCAGCTCGTCGCGCTCCAGCTCGGCCAGCTCGCGCATCTCCGCGTCGGTGTCCGGATCCTCCAGCAGCGCCTCGGCGCCCCTGAGATCATCCTCCACCTTGATCAAGGCGCGGATCTTTGCGACCAGCGGCTCCAGCCCCGCATATTCGCGCGAAAGCTTGACATAGACCGCCGGGTCCGGGTTCGCGGACATCAGGTGTTCGATTTCGGCGAACCGGTCCAGCAGGGTGTCGAGTTTGTGACGCGCCAGCATACGCGCTGATTCTCCAGGTGGTTTCGTTAGGACAGTGAGTTAAGCCCGTCTGCGCTACAGGGCAACGTCGGTCTCGGCAGCATAGCGCTTCAGCACTTCGCGGATGTTGCTGTCGTCATGGCCCGGCTCCAGCCGGGGCAGCAGCCGCGCCGACAGACGGCCCACATCCAGCGTGCGCAGCATCGCCTTCACGGGTCCGAGCGAGGCCGGCGACATGGACAGGTCGCGGTAGCCGAGGCCAATAAGGGCCATCGCCTCCAGCGGGCGCCCTGCCAGCTCACCGCACAGCGTCACCGGCACATGAGCCTTATTTGCGGCGTCGACGATGGATTTCAAGGCCCTGAGGAACCCGACACCCAGCGTATCGAAACGCTCGGCAACCCGTGTATTGCCCCGGTCGACCGCGCAGAAAAACTGGAACAGGTCGTTGGAGCCGACCGAGACAAAATCGACATGGTTCATCAATTCGTCGAGCTGGAACAGAAGCGACGGCACTTCAACCATGACGCCAAGCCGGACATTTTCCGGCGTTGCGTGCCCGTGTCGGCGCAGGTGCTTGATTTCCTTGTCGACCAGCGCCTTGGCCTGCAGGAACTCGTCGACCACGGCCACCATCGGGAACATGAGCTTCAGGTCCCGGCCGGCCGCTGCATGCAGCAACGCCCTGATCTGCGTGCGCAGCAGACCCGGGCGGTCAAGACCCAGGCGCAGCGCCCGCCAGCCCATGGCCGGGTTTTCCTCCTGGATCGAACGCAGATACGGCAACACCTTGTCGCCGCCGATATCGAGCGAGCGGAACGTCACCGGCCGGCTGCCGGCGGCATCCAGGACCTGGCTGTATTGCGCCTGTTGCTCGCGCATGCGCGGGAAGCTCGAGGCCACCATGAACTGGAGTTCCGTGCGGAACAGGCCGACACCGGCCGCGCCGGCTTCCTCCAGGTGCGGCAGGTCGACCAGCAGCCCGGCATTCATCTGCAGGGAAAACTCGACACCGTCCTTGGTGACCGAAGGCTTGTTGCGCAGCCGGCGGTACTGCGCTTGGCGCCGCGCCCGGAAGCGGACCTTTTCCGCATAGGCGTTTTCAAGATCGACAGCCGGGCGCAAGTGAACCTCGCCGCTGTCGCCGTCCACGATGATCGCGTCGCCACCATCGGCCAGGCTGACGATGTCGTCGACCAGTCCGACGGTCGGAATGCCGAGCGCGCGCGCGACAATGGTCACGTGGCTGGTCGGTCCGCCTTCCTCGAGCACGAGGCCGCGAATCCGGTCCCGGCCGTAATCCAGCAATTCCGCCGCGCCCATGTTGCGGCCGACAATGATCGCGTCCTGGGGCAGCTCATCGAGGCCCGGCCCGTGTTCGCGCCCCATCAGTTCGCGGATCAGCCGGTGGGCGAGGTCGTCGAGGTCATGCAGGCGTTCGCGCAGGTAAGGGTCGGTCTGGCGCAGCATCCGAGCCCGGGTGTCGCTCTGGACCTTTTCGACAGCCGCTTCGGCGGTCAGGCCGTTCCTGATCGCTTCCTCGATCTTGCGGATCCAGCCCCGGTCATAGGCAAACATGCGATAGGCTTCGAGCACTTCACGGTGCTCGCCGGTCGCCGCGATCTCGCCGCTGGCCAGAAGATCGTCGATGGACAGGCGCAGCCGGTTGATGGCCCCGTCCAGACGGCCCTTTTCCTTGTCGCTGTCTTCCGCGATCAGGTTGGTGACGACGACGCGGGGTTCGTGCAGCACCACATGGCCCAGGCCGACGCCCTCGGACAGGCCGGCGCCGTTGGCGGTGATCGGACGGGACAGATCCAGGCCGGTGTCCTTCTGGGCGATTGCTTCCAGCTCGCCGGCAGCCACCATTTCGGCAATCACCATCGCCGTGGTCTGCAGTGCCTCGACTTCGTCCTCCAGGTAGGTCCGGTGGGACTGGTTCTGGACAACAAGGACGCCGAGCGTGCGGCCGGCTCTCAGGATCGGCACACCGAGAAAGGAATTGTAGGCTTCTTCGCCCGTCTCCGGCAGATAGGCAAAGCCGGGATGCGCACTGGCATTGGGCAGGTTCAGCGGCCGGGCCTCGGCGGCAATCAGGCCGACAAGGCCCTGTCCGACGCGCAGCGAGGCATTGTGGACCGCCTCGCGATTCAGGCCCTCGGTGGCATAGAGTTCAAGAACCCCGTCCGCGCGCAGGATATAGACCGAACAGACCTCGGCCACCACGTTCGACGCGATCAGCACAACGATCTTGTCGAGTCGCTCTTGCGCCGTAATCGGCTCGGCCATGACTTCACGAAGCCGGCGGAGCAGAAGGCGCGGTCCGGCCAGGTTGCTGCGCATTGCGCCCCCGATTGATCCCGCTTCAGTCAAGCCGTGGCTCCGAATCCCCGCCGGAGCCAGCCTGCCGGATTGTTTATCCATCCAACCCGTATAGCGAATGGAGAGTCCGAACCGCAAGTTCCGCATAGGCGGAATCGATCAGTACGGAGATTTTGATTTCCGATGTGGTGATGGCCCGGATGTTGATCCCCTTGGAGGCAAGCCCCCGGAAACACTGGGCCGCAATGCCCGCATGCGAGCGCATGCCGATGCCTATGACGGAGACCTTGACGACATCGGTCGCCCCTTCCAGCTTCTGGAAACCGATGGCCTCGCGATTGTCTTCCAGAACCTTTTTGGCCCGCGCGTAGTCGCTCTCGGGAACGGTGAAGGTCATGTCCGTGGTCTTGCCGTCCGGCGAAATGTTCTGGACGATCATGTCCACGTTGATGCTCGCGTCCGCGAGCGGCCCGAACACGGATTCGGCAACGCCCGGCTTGTCGGCCACGTCACGGAGGGAGATCTGGGCTTCGTCCTTGGCATAGGCAATGCCGGTGACAACCTGCTGTTCCACGAGTTCGTCCTCGTCGCAAATAAGAGTACCAATCGGATGGTCGTTCTCGCCGACCTGCGGGGCATCCGGATCGTCAAAGCTCGACCGCACGAACGTCCGGACGCCGTGGATCATGGCCATTTCAACCGAGCGCACCTGCAGCACCTTGGCGCCGAGCGAGGCCATTTCGAGCATTTCCTCGAAGGAAACCCGCTCCAGGCGTTGCGCCTTCGGCACGATGCGCGGGTCTGTCGTGTAGACCCCGTCGACATCGGTATAGATATCACACCGGTCGGCCTTGATCGCCGCGGCGATGGCCACGGCGCTGGTGTCGGAACCGCCCCGCCCGAGCGTTGCGATGCGGTTGTCCGGCGCGACGCCCTGGAACCCGGCCACGACCGCGACCTGTCCCTGCTCCAGCCGTTCACACAGGAAGCTGCCGTCGATATCGCTGATCCGGGCAGCCCCGTGATTCTCGTCCGTCTTGATCGGGATCTGCCAACCCTGCCAGGAGCGGGCATTCACGCCCATGTCCTGAAGCACGATCGCCAGCAGGCCGGACGTGACCTGCTCGCCCGACGCGACGACCGCGTCATATTCGCGGGCATCGTGCAGCGGCGAGGCCTCCCGGCAGAATTCCACCAGCTTGTTGGTCTGCCCGGCCATCGCCGAAACAACCACGGCAACCTGGTGCCCGGCATCCACTTCCCGTTTGACATGGCGGGCAACATTGCGGATGCGATCAAGATCGGCAACCGAAGTTCCGCCAAATTTTAAAACCAGTCGGGCCATACCACTCGTAAACTTTGTAAGATGTCGTGACGCCGCCAAGGCGCCGGATGGATCGGCGCACATGCATACAGGCTGCGTCCCTTTGCTGCAACTGGCTGATCGAGGCGTTCACTTGACAAAAGGTCAAAGACGCTGAACGACAGCTAAAGATTTGTCATACGGCGGAAGGCGCACACGTCTTCGTGCCGAGAAAGGACCGAGCAATGACCGGCAGCGCCGAGGCAACCACCGGAACGATCGACAGCGAGGAAGTCGCACGCTTTTCGGCGATGGCCGACGAATGGTGGGACCCGACAGGCAAATTCAAGCCGCTGCACAAGTTCAATCCCGTGCGCCTCGCCTATATCAAGCAGGAAGTCTGCCGCCGGTTCGAACGGGATCCCAAGGCAGCCGACGCCTTCAAGGGGCTGCGCTTTCTGGACATCGGCTGCGGCGGCGGACTGTTGAGCGAACCGATGGCGCGGCTCGGCGCCGAGGTCGTCGGCGCGGATCCGTCCGAAACCAACATCGAGATCGCCCGGCTGCACATGAAGAGCTCCGGTCTTCAGATCGACTACCGCGCCGAAACCGCGGAAGCGCTCGCTGACGCGGGCGAAAGTTTCGATGTCGTGCTCAATATGGAAGTCGTCGAGCATGTTGCCGATGTGCCGCTGTTCCTGGAAGCGACCAGCCGCATGGTCCGCCCGGGCGGCCTGATGTTCGTCGCGACCATCAACCGCACGCTGAAGGCCTATGCACTCGCCATTGTCGGCGCCGAATATGTGCTGCGCTGGCTGCCGCAGGGAACCCACACCTATGAAAAGCTGGTACGGCCCCCTGAAATAGAAGGCCCGCTGCAATCGGCCGGACTTGCCGTGATCGACCGCACGGGCGTCAGCTACAATCCGCTCACCGACAGCTGGAACCAGTCTCGCGACATGGACGTGAACTACATGCTGCTGGCGGAACGGGCGCAGGACCTCTGATGAGCGAGCCGATCCTGTTCATCCCCGGCCTCTTGTGCACCGAGGCCCTGTTCGCCAAGCAGATCGTCGCCTTTGCCGACCGGCCGATCATGGTCGCCGATCACCGGGAACATGACAGCATCGCCGACATTGCGGCAAGCATCCTGGAAGAGGCGCCCGAGCGTTTCTCGCTGATCGCCCTGTCGATGGGCGGTTACATCGCCATGGAAATCATGCGCGTGGCTCCCGGGCGTGTTGCAAAGCTCGCCCTGCTCGACACCAATTCGCGGCCGGACGGCAAGGAACAGGCGGAGCGGCGGCAATTCCTGATCGAAATGACCCGCAAGCGCGGTTTCAACAAGGTGCCGCATCTGCTCTTTCCCGGCTTTGTGCATGAGCAGCGTGAAGACGACGAAGACCTGAAGGCAATCGTTGTCGACATGGCGAAGGAGACCGGACCGGAGGCCTTCATCCGCCAGCAGACCGCCCTGATCAACCGGATCGACAGCCGGCCGAGACTGGGCGAGATCACCTGCCCGACCCTGGTGCTGGTCGGCGACGGTGACCGGCTGACGCCGCCCGACATTGCCAGGGAAATCCATGAGCACATTCCGGGCAGCGAACTGGTCCTGATCGAGGGCTGCGGCCACCTGTCTCCCCTGGAGGCGCCGGATCAGGTGACCCGGACCCTTCGGGACTTCCTGAACCGCACCTGAAACGCGCAAATGCCCTTTTAATGCGCAATCTGAAAAATTCGTAACTCGCTTTTGATCCGGATCAAAGTTAGGCCTTGAGGCTAAGGTACAGTTACGTCACCCTGAGGCGGGGACCGGACCTCACGCGAGCGGGTTCGCGGAACCGGAAAGCAGGACGACCGGGACGGACAGCGCCCAGGCGCCTGCTGCACATCACGCCAAACACACGGAGGATCTTTCATGCCCACGAAGCGCAATACGGGTGCCTTCGACTTCAGCACCATGATGGCCGACTGGCCCGGCATGAGTGACTGGCCGATGCCTGCCTTCTCGAACTGGGCCTTTGCCGAGCGCGAGGACAAGATGGAAGCCAAGGCCATCGCCAGTTTCCAGAAAATGGGCCAGACCATGTGGACCCATGCCGAACAGGCGTTCAGCGACCATATGGATTTCGTTTCCCACCGGCTTCATGAAGATTTCGAATGCGCCAAGTCCCTGAGTCAATGCGTTGCGCCGGAAGAAACCATGGCGAAGCTGCAGGACTTCTATTCCAAGATGGCAAACGAGTACCAGCAGCATTTCGAAAAGCAGGCTGCCCTTTTCCGTGACAGCTTTTCCGAAAACGCCGCCGCGGTTGAGGAACTCAACGAAACGGCCATGGAAAGCGTCAGCGAACTGAGCAAGGCCGCCGAGGAGAGTCTCGAAGAGGTCAAGCAGGCGGCCGGGAAATCGACCAGCCGGCGCAAAACCGCAACAACCGCCAAGTCGTAACAGGGCAAGCGGTCCTCGCGGACCAGGGTACGAACCCCTGGGATTTGCAGGAGATTCCTGTCAGGCCTTCGCGCATTGCGCGGAGGCTTTTCCGATCAGTTCTTGTCGTCGGGCAGATCCGGCAGGGGAAACACGGAGATGCCTTCTTCCATCAGGGCCTCGGCATCCTTGGGTGTGGTTTCACCGTAGATGCTGCGCTCTTCGGCTTCGCCGTAATGGATCTTGCGGGCTTCCCTGGCAAAGTTTTCGCCGACATTCTCGGAATTCTCGACAATGCGCGTGCGCAGCAGACGGAGTGCCTCGACCACTTCCTTCTGTTGCAGGTCCTTGGGCAGAAGGGCCGAAGGCTGCATCGCCGCGGCCTGGGCCGGCGCTGTTCCTTCCGGCTTGGCCGCAGCCTCTTGCGCAAGCATCTCCGTTCGGGCGGCATCGGCGAGCGAGTCCCTGCTGCGGGCCGTGGAAACGGCGGGTGCCATCAGGCCTTTCCTGACGTCATTCGAACCGCAGACCGGGCAGGACACCAGATTTCGGCTGCACTGAAGGTCAAAGTCTCCGGAATTGCGGAACCAGCCTTCGAATGAATGGGCATCATCGCATTGAAGCGTGTACTTGATCACGCCGGGATCTCCTTCCGGGCCTCGGCAATATGGCAGCCGAACTCCCGTTCATTGGCAATGGCGGGGATCCGCGCACGCGCCTTGGCGACTTGTTCCGTATCGATCTCGGCCAGCATGTAACCCGGTTCATCTCCGTCCAGTTCAGCGATCACCTTGCCCCAGGGATCCACCACGAGGCTGTGTCCGAAGGTTTCGCGGCCATCTTCATGCGTACCGCCCTGGGCTGCGGAGATGACGTACGCCCCGTTCTCGATGGCGCGAGCGCGCTGTAGCACATGCCAATGCGCTTCGCCAGTCTGGCGCGTGAACGCCGCCGGAGCGGTCAGCACCTCGGCCCCCTGACGCGCCTGTGTCCGGAAGATCGCCGGAAAGCGGATATCGTAACACACCGCCATGCCGACCCTGCCAAGGGGAAGATCGGCAATCACGGTCCGGGTACCCGGCTCGTAGGTGGCCGATTCCCGCCAGCTCTCGCCATTGGGCAGGTCCACGTCGAACATGTGGATCTTGTCGTATGTCGCCAGGAGAGACCCGTCCGGACCGATCAGGAAGGCGCGGTTGGCCACCTTGCCGTTGCCGGCGAGGACGGCGAGCGACCCCAGATGCAGGTAAATGCCCAGATCCGCGGCCAGAGATCTTGCCATGTTCAGGAAAGGATCGGTGCCGGCTTCGCAAATCCGGTCAAGCAGTTCCTCGCGGCTTTTCACCAGCACGTTCGACATTTCAGGCGTCTGAACATACTGCGCACCGTCCCGGGCCGCTGCCCGGATCAGGTCCGCGGCCGTTTCGGCATTGGCGGCCACAGACTTGCCGCTGCGAAGTTGAACACATGCTGCCGTGAATGAGGTCATCCGACCGCTTACTCCCGTCTAGGATTTTTGAGGCTGTGCGTCTGGGGCACCGCTCCAAGTTAATCAGGACGCGAGCAAGGCGTCCAGTTTGCCGGCCCGCTCCAGCGCGTGCAGGTCATCGCAGCCGCCGACATGGGTTGTTCCGACAAAGACCTGGGGGAAGGTCGACTGACCATTGGCCTTTTGTACCATTTGCTTGCGCAGACCGGGGTCGAACGTCGCGTCATGTTCCTTGTAGGAGACCCCCTTCTTGTCGAGCAGCCTTTTCGCAGCCGTGCAAAACCCGCAAAGTTGGCGCGTGTAGATCACCACTTCAGCCATCAAGTCCAATCCTTTTACCTTGGTGGCCGCCAGCCGGAATTCGAGGGGCCGCACCAGTTCCCGGCGTTATATGCGTGCGCGGCGCAGAAACTCAAGAGACTGTCGAAAAGGTTACGGGAGATCACGGCCGCGCGCCGGTTGCGTGTTCGGATCCACCAGCGCGAAGGTCAGCACATCAACGGATGCGGCGCCGGCGCCAAGCAGACACCTGACACAGGCGGTCACCGTGGACCCGGTGGTCAGGACATCGTCGACCAGCACGAAATGCCGCCCCGGAACGGCACCCAGCCGACGGGCATCGAGCGCGAACGCCGTGCGGACATTCCTGCGCCGGTCCCCTGCCGTCAGGCCGACCTGCTGGCGGGTGCGCTTGAGCCGTTTCAGAAGCAACGGCTCGTACCCGGTTCCGGTTTGCCGCGCCACTTCCCTGGCGAGATCCGCCGCCTGGTTGAACCGCCGCGTCAGACGCCGGGTCCAGTGCAGCGGCACCGGGACGATGAGACTGTCGGACTGAAACAGTTCCTGACCCGACCGAACCATCCAGCGCGCCATGGGACGGGCGAGTTCGCGCCTGCGCGAGAATTTCAGGGAAAGGACCAGTTGCCGCGCGGGACCGTCGTAAAAGGCAACGGCACGCAACCGGTCGAAGAGCGGCGGAGCGGCAATTGCCTGCGGTCCCCATGCGCCCGCACCGACATCATAGGAAAACGGCGTGCCGAGCCGCTGGCACCAGGGCCTTTCCAGAAACGGCGTTTCCCGCCAGCAGGTCGCGCATATCCCCTCCGTCACGCCCACCCGCGCATCACAGCTCAGGCAACGGCGTGGCAGAAGGCCATCCAGGACCGAACCGGCGGCAAACCGGGACAGGGCAAGGAAACGTCCACCGGTCGGCGACAAGCACGGGCTCCCGTTTTTCGTTCATCAGCGAAGGGAAACTACCATGAATTGCACCGGGCCGGAATTGGTGTTCAATCCTGGCTTCTGCGCTGCCCGTGCTTTGACGTCCACGGCCGGATACCATATGTGACCGCAATGATCCCGAAGAAGGCCGAGAGATCCCTTGAGCGCACAGCCAGACCTATTTGATCGTCCGCTCTTTCAGAGCCGCCGGAAGCGCGCCCTCAAGGGCGCAAAACCCGGTGCGGATTTTCTTCTTGAAACCGTGGCCGAGGACCTCTCGGACCGGCTGCTGCTGATCAACAGGCGTTTCGGGACGGCCGTCGATCTGGGCGGCCACACCGGCCGGATCGCACAGGCCATCGCCGACTCGGGCAAGGCCGAAACCGTGCTCAGAGCCGATCTCCTCGTGGCCGATCCCGCCCTGCCGCCGCCCGACCTCGTCTGTGACGACGCGCTCCTGCCCTTTCGGGACCAAAGCGTCGACCTGATCGTGTCGGCGCTCAACCTGCAATTTGTCAACGACCTGCCGGGCTGCCTCGTCCAGATCCGCCGGGCACTCAGGCCTGACGGCCTGTTCCTGGCGACGCTCGCCGGGGCAGGCACTTTGAGCGAACTCCGCGACAGCCTCACCCGGGCGGAACTGGAGATCCGTGGCGGGGCCGCCGCGCGCGTGATGCCGTTTGCCGACACCCGCGATCTCGGCAGTCTGCTGCAGCGGGCAGGGTTCGCGCTTCCGGTCACGGACATCGACACTTTCACCGTGCGCTACGATACCCTGTTCGCGCTGATGGCCGATCTCAGGGCCATGGGCGCGACCAGCGTGCTGAGGGACCGCAGCAGACCCCCCTTGAATCGGCAGGTCCTGTTGCGCGCCGCGGAGCTTTATGCCGAAAACCATGCCGATCCGGACGGCCGGATCAGGGCCACCTTTGCCTTCGTGACGCTCCTGGGCTGGGCGCCCCACGACAGCCAGCAGAAACCGCTGCGCCCTGGCAGCGCCAAGACACGGCTGGCAGACGCTCTCGGTGTGCCGGAACGAAAATTGTAAGGAGGAAGGGATGCCGGCTGGCTCCAACGATGCCGGTCGTTACTTTGTCACGACAGCCTAGCCGCCGCTGCCGCCATCTGTCGCCAGAACGGCGTCGAGCGTGCTCACGACCGCGCCGAACACGTCGTCCCGCAAGGTCTCGCCGATCGCGCCGAAACCCGCGATGATAATGATACCGATAATGGCGACGATCATGCCATATTCCATGGCGGTGGCGCCGCGTTCGTCATGCAGGAAGCGCAGAACAAGACGTCTGGCGGGTCTAAAATCGATCGGCCCGGTTTTCAAATCGAACACTCCCTGCCCGCAGGCATGACATCACGGCGTCAAACGGCTTCCTGCAGATGAGGGATGAGCGGTTCGTCGGCCGCCGGCATCGGATAGTCCCTCAGCCTGGCAGCACGCACCCACTTCAACGCCTGATTTTCGCGTCCATGCGGGATACCACCCCATCTACGACAGATGAAAAGTGGCATAAGTAGGTGAAAATCTTCGTAAGAATGACTGGCGAAAGTGAGCGGAGCCAGACACGCTTCGTTAACTTCTATGCCGAGCTCCTCGTGCAGTTCCCGGATCAATGTCTCCTCGGGCCGCTCACCCGCCTCGACCTTGCCACCGGGAAATTCCCAAAGACCCGCCATGGATTTCCCTTCCGGTCGTTGAGCCAGCAGAATGCGGCCGTCGACATCGACAAGGGCGCAGGCCGCGACGAGCACGATCTTGGTCATAAGCAAGTGTCCGAATTCGAAGCGGCCGCGTAACGCCGCGTTAAGTGTATTTGCGAAAGCACCGTCAGAACTGCGAAGCCTGGAACGAAGCCGCAGGCGATCAGCTGCGGTAGTCACCGTTGATGGCGACATATTCCTTGGTGAGATCGCAGGTCCAGACCGAGGCCTGTCCGGATCCCAGACCGAGATCCACCCGGATGACGATCTCGTCCTCCTTCATGACGGCGGAAGCTGCCGCCTCGCTGTAGTCCGGGTCCCGTTCTCCTTCCACGGCCACCCGCACGTCGCCGAACCAGATGGCGAGCCGGTCGCGGTCCGCGGGTTCCCCGGCCTTGCCGACCGCCATGACGACACGTCCCCAATTGGCGTCCTCGCCGGCGACAGCCGTCTTGACGAGGGGGGAATTGGCAATCGACAGCGCAATTTTCTTCGCCGAGGCATCGCTTTCGGCGCCGTCCACGCGCACTTCGACGAATTTCCGGGCTCCTTCGCCGTCGCGGACAATCTGGTGGGCAAGATCGACCATCACGTCCGCGAGCGCCGCCCGCAATATGTCCACCCGCGGATCGTCAAGCGCGTTCACCGGATCGACACCGTTCTCCGTGGCGGT
This sequence comes from Roseibium sp. Sym1, assembly GCF_027359675.1. Lineage (NCBI taxonomy): Bacteria > Pseudomonadati > Pseudomonadota > Alphaproteobacteria > Hyphomicrobiales > Stappiaceae > Roseibium > Roseibium sp. Sym1. Next base: position 2,263,091 of record NZ_CP114786.1, on the reverse strand, counting down.
TCCCGTGGCAAAGAGCAGGACCGTGTCGGACGTGGATGTGTCGCTGTCGACGGTGACAGCGTTGAAACTGCCGTCCACCTCGCCGCTCAACAGCGCCTGCAGCACGGCCGGCGCGATCGGGGCGTCGGTGAAGATAAAGGACAGCATCGTCGCCATGTCCGGCGCGATCATGCCCGCGCCCTTGGCAATCCCGTTGATGGAGACCGTGACACCGTCGAGTTCGACGGTGGCCGTCGCCACCTTGGGATATGTGTCCGTGGTCATGATCGCCCTGGCGGCATCGAGCCAGGACGCGCTGCCCTGGTCCGCCTCCAGCGCATCGACCACGCCGGAAAACTTTTCGGCCGGAAGCGGCTCCCCGATCACCCCGGTCGATGCCAGGAAGATCTCGCTGTCCGGACAACCAAGCGCCCCGGACACGATCTGTGCGGACAACTCAACGGCCGCCTTGCCCCTCTTGCCGGTGAAGGCGTTGGCATTGCCGGAATTGACCAGCAGCGCCCGCGCCGTTCCGCCGCCGATACGGTCCTTGCACCAGTCCACCGGAGCGGAGGAACACCTTGATTTTGTGAAGACACCCGCGACCGACGTGCCTTCGGCCACGGTGGCCAGCAGAACATCCGTCCGGCCCTTGTACTTGATCCCCGCCGATGCGGTGGCAAAGGCAACGCCCCTGATCTCCGGCATGTCCGGATAGGAAGCGGGCGCAAGGGGGGAAACGGTCGTCGACATCGAAGCAGTCCCGGTCAGAAAGAGAACAAGGAGTCTCTAGAGCATGTTTTTTGGGGCCGCAATGGCCTGCGGATCCGGCCAGCAAAAAACCCGGCAGCGGGGAGCTGCCGGGTTCCGGATCTCAGCGGTGCGTCGCCTTATTCGGTGGCTTCGGTTGCCGGTGCGTCTCCGGCGTTTTCCGCCTTCGCAAGGTCCTCATCGATAATCTCGATGGCGACCTTGTCCTTGAGCTCGGCCATGCGCGCATCATAGGCTTCACGCATCAGCTGCTGACGCAGGCCCTGGGCAACATCTTCCAGGCTCGGCTTGTCCTGGCGGCGCTTGTCGTCCAACCGGATGACATGCCAGCCAAACTGGGTCTCCACAGGCTCCTTCGTATAGGAACCGGTCTCCAGGGCAAGCGCTGCATCCTCGAACGGCTTGACCATCTGGCCCTTGGCGAAATAGCCGAGGTTGCCACCGTTCGGGCCCGAGGGGCCGGTCGATTTTTCACGCGCCAGCTCGGCGAAATCCGCGCCCTCGTCGAGCTGCTTGATGATTTCCTCGGCTTCCGCCTTTTCCTTCACCAGGATGTGACTGGCGTTGAGTTCCTCAGCGCCTTCGAAATCCGCGAATTCCTTGTCATAGGCCGCCTTGAGATCTTCTTCCGAGATATCGGCGTTGATTTTCTGACCCAGATACGCATTGCGCAGGGCCCGAAGCTGCAGGAATTCCAGCTGCTTCTGGAAGTCCGGATCCTTGTCGAGACCGGCTTCACGGGCCGCGTGCGCCATCAATTCCATATCGATCATCACGTCAAGCAGCAGCTTGCGCCACTGGGTCGGCGGAAAACGCTGCAATTCCTGGCCGAGATCCTGGGCGGCAAATGCCATATCGGCTTCCGTGATTTCCGCGTCGCCGACCTTGGCAACGACATCGCCGGGCTCTTGCGCGGACAACGAGGCGGATCCGAGCGTCAGGGCCAGGAAGGAAACGGCAAGCGCCTGGGCCGGCCTGCGCATCGAAATTCGGAACATGAGAAGTCCTTTACCTATCGGAATGGTATTCTTTCAGCCCCCGCTCGAAGGAGGGCGTCGCTACTTTGCGCATTCCAGCGGCGTTGACAAGCATTCAGCCCCCTCTTATCTGTCGAGCGTTCTGGCTTTCAGGCCGGGATGGCATCTTTTCGGCCGCGTTCACCGGCCAGCGCGTTGCGCTTGGCGGCAACGTGGACAGCAATTGAGACGATTTCATGGGCAGGCGCCGGAATGCCAGTTGGCGCCGCCCTTTAGGGAAGGACCGCCACATGGCTGGCCTTGGCGCTTTAGCACGTAAGATTTTCGGTTCGGCGAACGACCGGAAGGTAAAGACATTTCGGGCAGGGGTCGAACAGATCAACGCCCTCGAACCGGAAGTTCAGGCGTTGTCGGACGAGGCCCTCAGGGCCCGCACCGACGAATTCCGGACCCAGCTGAAAAACGGCGCGAAACTCGACGATCTTCTTGTCCCGGCCTTCGCAACAGTCCGCGAGGCCGCCCGTCGTGCTCTCGGCCAGCGCCACTACGATGTGCAGCTGATCGGCGGCATGGTGCTGAATTCCGGCCAGATCGCCGAAATGCGCACCGGTGAGGGCAAGACGCTGGTGGCAACGGCGCCGGTCTATCTCAACGCCCTGACCGGCCGGGGCGTTCACGTGGTGACCGTGAACGATTATCTGGCGCAGCGCGACAGCGAGTGGATGGGCCAGGTTTACAGGTTTCTCGGCCTGACCGTCGGCTGCATCACCCACGGCCTCAGCGACGAGGAACGCCGTGCGGCCTATGCAGCGGACGTGACCTACGGCACCAACAACGAATTCGGCTTCGACTACCTCCGCGACAACATGAAGCACGACCGGGCGTCGATGGTTCAGCGTGAACATGCCTATGCGATCGTTGACGAGGTCGACTCGATCCTGATCGACGAAGCCCGTACCCCGCTGATCATCTCCGGTCCGCTGGAAGACCGCTCCGAATTCTACAACACGGTCGACGCGTTCATTCCGAACCTGACCGAAGAGGATTACGAGCTCGACGAAAAGGCGCGTTCGGCCACCTTCACCGAGGCGGGCAACGAAAAGCTCGAAGGCCTGCTGAGCGAAGCCGGCCTGCTGAAGGGCGATTCCCTTTATGACGTGGAAAACGTCTCGGTCGTGCACCACCTGCAGCAGGCGCTGAAGGCGCACAAGCTGTTTCAGCGCGACAAGGACTACATCGTCCGCAATGGCGAAGTCGTCATCATTGACGAGTTCACCGGCCGCATGATGCCGGGCCGCCGCTTCTCGGAAGGCCTTCACCAGGCCCTGGAAGCCCGCGAAAAGGCCCATATCCAGCCGGAGAACCAGACGCTCGCCTCGATCACGTTCCAGAACTATTTCCGCATGTATGACAAGCTGGCCGGCATGACCGGCACGGCGTCGACGGAAGCGGACGAATTCGCCGACATCTACAAGCTGGACGTGGTCGAGATCCCGACCAACATGCCGGTCAGCCGGATCGATGACGACGACGAGGTCTACCGGACCGTCCAGGAGAAGTTCAACGCCATCGTCACGCTGATCGACGACTGCAAGGAACGCGGACAACCGGTTCTGGTCGGCACGACGTCCATCGAAAAATCCGAGATGCTTGCCGAAATGCTGAAAAAGCACGGCTACAAGCAGATCGATCTCAGCGACCCGGCCGCATTTGCCGCCGCCCAGAAAACAGATGACGGCAAGACCAAGGCCTTCGCCGTCCTCAATGCCCGCTATCACGAGCAGGAAGCCTTCATCGTCGCCCAGGCAGGTCTGCCGGGTGCCGTGACCATTGCCACCAACATGGCCGGCCGCGGCACGGACATCCAGCTCGGCGGCAACGCCGACATGCAGATCGAGATGGAACTGGGCGAGATGCCGGAAGGCGCTGAACGCAGCGCACGGGAAGCCGCCATCCGGGACGAAGTCGAGGCGCTCAAGCAAAAGGCGCTGGCCGCGGGCGGCCTATACGTGATCGGCACCGAGCGCCACGAAAGCCGCCGTATCGACAACCAGCTGCGCGGCCGCTCCGGCCGTCAGGGCGACCCGGGCCATTCGAAGTTCTTCCTGTCGCTGCAGGATGACCTGATGCGCATCTTCGGTTCCGAGCGCATGGATTCCATGCTGCAGAAGCTCGGCCTCGAAGAAGGCGAGGCGATCATCCACCCCTGGATCAACAAGGCGCTGGAAAAGGCGCAGCAGAAGGTCGAGGCACGCAACTTCGACATCCGCAAGAACCTGCTCAAGTTCGACGACGTGATGAACGACCAGCGCAAGGTCGTCTTCGACCAGCGTATCGAACTGATGGACAGCGATGCCATCCAGGACGCGGTCAGCGACATGCGCCAGGACGTTGTCGAGGACCTGGTCTCCAACCACATCCCGGAGCGCGCCTACCCGGAACAATGGGACACGGACGGCCTGCAGGAAGAGGTGAAGAAATATCTCAACCTCGACCTGCCGATCAAGGACTGGGCCGCCGAGGAAGGCATTGCCGACGAGGAGGTCAAGGACCGTCTGCGCAAGGCCGCCGACGAGACCATGGCCCAGAAGGTCGCCAAATATTCACCGGACATCATGCGGCAGGTGGAAAAGGCGATCCTCCTGCAGACGCTCGACAACCTCTGGCGCGAGCACCTGGCCAATCTCGATCACCTGCGCTCCGTGGTCGCCTTCCGCGGCTACGCCCAGCGGGATCCTCTCCAGGAGTACAAGACAGAGGCCTTCACGCTGTTCGAATCCATGCTCGCGCAACTGCGCCAGATGACAACGGCCCAGCTGCTGCGCGTGGAACTGGTGACCGAGCAGCCGCCGCAAATGCCGGATGAGCCCGAAATGCATCCCCATCACATCAACCCGTTGACCGGGGAAGACGAGATGGCACTTGCCGACAGCCAGCAGGGCGCTGCCGCCGCGCGCGATCCGAACAATCCCGCAAGCTGGGGCAAGGTCGGCCGCAACGAAGCCTGTCCCTGCGGATCGGGCAAGAAATTCAAGCACTGCCACGGCGCTCTCGTTTGAGTGCCGCGGCAACATCCAGATACCCTTTATGAGACACTCGCTGAAGAAGGCTCAGCTCTTCCTGAAGAACCGGCGGCAGCCGAAATGCTGTTTCATCTGGATCCCCAAGACCGCGGGCACGTCATTTTTCAACTGGCTGCGTGACGCGATCGGCATGGAAGAACTGCTCGACCGCAAGACCGTTCCGACATTCCCGAATGTCGGCGCGGTCACCTTCGGGCACTATCACTATGCAACGCTTGTGGAACTGGGCATCGTCTCAAGGCGCTACAACAGGAGCTCCTACAAGTTCGCCGTCGTGCGCAATCCCTATACGCGGGCGATTTCGCTCTACAACTACATGCTGGACAAAAAGAAGATCGAGCAGATTTCCTTTGAGAAGTTTCTCGATGACGTTCACATGAAGCGGCCGCCGGTTGGACCTTACAACTCCTGGGGCCTGTCCCAGACCAATCCCCAGATAGACTGGCTGATTTCTCCCAAGGGCGGCCTGATCACGGATCAGGTCTTCCGCTTCGAGAACCTTGACAATGTCGAGGCGGAGCTGTCGGCGCGGCTCGGCTTCACCCCCAAGTCCAGCCTGCCCAAGTTGAACACGTCCAAGCCGTCCGGACAGTTCGAGGACAAGATCCTCAACAACCGGGAAAACATCGACAAGATCAACGAGATCTACAAGCGCGACTTCCTCTGGTTCGACTACGAGATGCTATAGGGCCAGGACCGGCAAAACGATACCGGAACGGCAGCTTGCGCCTTACCGCACAGGACGTTTCTGCATTGCACACGTTTCCTTGTGTCGGCGCCGCGCTTCCTTTACGGTGCGTCACGAGCAACAAGCTCGTGCAGGGGTACTCGGAAACAACAATAACGACAAACCGGAAATGCCATTTCCGAGGATAGCCATCCCCTGCGCGCCAGCGGAGGTCAGGCGGTATGGGTACGTTTCACATCGAGATCATCAAGCCGTCCCACTACGATGACGACGGTTATGTCCTGCAGTGGTGGAAGGCCTGGATTCCTTCCAACTCCATGGCCTGTCTCTATTCGATCGCCCAGGATTGCGCAGAGCGCAAAGTGCTCGGTGAAGACACCCGAATATCGGTCAACGCCTATGACGAGATGACCATGCGTGTACCGCTTGGCCAGATCATAAAGAACACGAAGGACAATGGCGGGATCGTCTGCCTTACCGGCGTACAGTCCAACCAGTATCCGCGGACCCTCGACATTGCCCGCCAGCTCCGGCGCGAGAACGTGACCGTCATCATGGGCGGATTTCATGTGTCCGGGTGCCTGTCGATGCTCAAGGAGATTCCGCCCGACCTGCAAGAGGCTCTCGACATGGGCGTGACCCTGTTTGCGGGCGAGGCGGAGGAGCATTTCGAAAGCCTGTTGCGCGACGCCGCGCAAAACAGTCTGAAGCCGATATACAACGTGATGAACGACCTGCCCGGTCTGCAGCACCAGGTGCCGCCGCTCCTGCCGGAAGCCATCGTGCGGAAATATGACGGCAAGCTGTCTTCCTTCGATGCCGGGCGCGGGTGCCCCTTCCAGTGTTCCTTCTGCACGATCATCAACGTTCAGGGACGCAAGTCCCGCTGGCGGGACGCGGACGATATCGAAAATCTGATCCGGGCCAACCATGCCCAGGGGATCCACTCCTTCTTCATCACCGACGACAATTTTGCCCGGAACAAGAACTGGGAACCGATCTTCGACCGGATCATCCAGCTGAAGGAGCAGGACGGTATCCGGATCCACTTTCTGATCCAGATCGACACGCTTGCCCACCGGCTGCCGAATTTTGTCACAAAGGCGGCCCGCGCGGGCTGCACGCACGTCTTTATCGGGCTGGAGAGCATCAATCCGGAAAATCTCGCCCATATGAAAAAGGGCCAGAACCGCATCACGGAATACCGCAGGATGTTCCAGTTGTGGAAAGAGGCCGGCATCATGACCTATGCCGGCTTCATCATGGGCCTGCCGAACGACACACCCGAAAGCATTCGCAGGGATATCGAGATCATCAAGCGGGAGTTGCCCGTCGACATGCTCGAATTCACGATGCTGACCCCGCTCCCCGGATCGGAGGACCACCAGAAGCTCTACGAAAGCGGCACCTGGCTCGACCCGGATCTCAACCGCTACGATCTGGAACACACCACCTGTGAACATCCGCTGATGAGTCCGGAGATCTGGCAGAAGACCTACAGGGACATCTGGGACTGGTACTATACCGACGAGCATGTCGAGACGCTGATGCGCCGCAATGTTGCCTATGGCATCAAGCCCGTGCGCGTCTGGCGCCTCTGTCTGCAGATCTACGGTGCCATGCGGTTCGAGGGCGTTCATCCGCAACAGTGCGGGTATTTCCGCTACAAGGATCCCCATCAGCGCAGGCCCGGGTTCCGCCGCTGGCCCGCGGTTCTTCACTATCCTGCTTTCGCGATGGAAAGCCTCGCCAAATACCTGCGCTTCGGCCTGTATGGCTGGAAGCTGCACAGGATGCGCAAGCGGATCCAGAAGGATCCCGCGAATGCCACCTACAGCGATTTCGCGATCCAGCCGGTGGAAGACGCCGAGGCCGAGAACCTGGAGATTTTCAATCTCAACGACGCCTCCAGGGAAGCGGTTGCCAAGGCCAGGCGGCAAAAGGAAATTTTGGAAAAAACAAAAAGCGCGGATGGCGGGATACTGGAAAAAGCACAGTAGAATCAATCTATTGAGATCAGGTCTCTTTCGCGAAAGCTGGAGTGGAGCCGTGGAGGTGAATGCGGCTCTTTCGCCGGAAAGTCCACCTGAGAGACAGTCCCAGTCCATCGAAACGCCCACCGCGATCCCGTTCCGTCCCGACGGAATTCAGGACAGGGCAAAGACATGACTGGCCTTTTTGTGTCATTTCCGGCAGTTTGCGCCGAATATCACAAGAACCTGACGGTCCATGCAGCCAAAATCCGCTACTGAAATCTACGTGAACCGGCGACAGGCAACGCGCCCCCAGTCGCCGCTTCTGAGCCTCGTTGTGCCGGTCTTCAACGAAGAAGACGTGATCACCCATTTCCTGGAGGCCACGCGGCCGGTGCTGAACCAGACCGGCCTGGCCTACGAATATGTATTCATCGACGACGGCAGCCGCGACAGGACCGCGGAGATCCTGTCGCAAGAACTGGCGGGCGGCCTGCCCGGACGGCTCCTGGGCCTGTCGCGCAATTTCGGCAAGGAAGCCGCCCTGTCTGCCGGGCTGGAAGCGGCCAAAGGCGATATCGCGGTCATCATCGATGCCGACCTGCAGGACCCGCCCGAACTCATCCTCCAGATGCTGGACGGATGGCGGGCCGGCTATGATGTCGTATATGGCCTGCGCGTCGACCGGTCGTCCGACACGCTGATGAAGCGTTCGACCGCGGGCATGTTCTACCGGCTGTTCAACCGGCTCGCCAATATCGACATGCCCGCCAACGCCGGCGACTTCCGCCTGATCGACAGGGTCGTGATCGACGCGCTCATGAAGTTGCCGGAACGCAATCGCTTCATGAAGGGACTGTTTGCCTGGGTCGGCTTTCAGACCATGGCCATTCCCTACGAGCGGCCGCCGCGAAAAGCCGGCGCGGGCAAGTTCAACTACTGGAAACTCTGGAATTTCGCACTCGACGGTCTGACCGGTTTCACCACACTGCCGCTGAGGGTCTGGTTCTACGGCGGGGCACTGGTCTCGGTCGGCGCCTTCGCCTACGCACTCTATCTGACGCTGCGTGTCCTCATTGGCGGTATCGATGTTCCCGGCTATGCGTCGCTGATGGTCGCGCTGCTGTTTTTCTCCGGGGTGCAGCTGCTGTCGATCGGCATGATCGGAGAATATATCGCCCGGCTGTTCAATGAAGCCAAGCAACGACCGGTCTATGTCCTGCAGGATGTCATCGAGGGAGCACCGGCCAATGTTGACGCCGCAAACGGCCAGGCGGACGAGCAGGCTGATGTCCGGTAGAACGCGGCACGAACGGCTGAGGACGGAATCCGCGGCAGCGGGCAAATTCGCCATTGTCGGCGTGCTCGCCACCCTGACCCACACTGTCGTTGCCGCCGGCATGCTGCAGTCAGGCACGCTTTCCGCCTTCCCGGCCAATATCTGCGGTTTCCTGACGGCCTTTGGCGTCTCCTTCTGCGGGCATTACTTCTGGAGCTTTGCCCATCTGCGCCAGCAGGGAAAGGCGCTGAAAAGCATGATCCGGTTCCTGATCATCGCCCTTTCCGGATTTGCCGTGAATTCGTTTGTCCTGGCGCTCTGGCTGGAGCTCACACCGTGGCCGGACCTTCTCGGCCTCCTGGTCTCGATCGCCATCGTGCCGGCCCTGTCTTTCCTCGGAGCGCGGCTGTGGGCCTTTTCCCATCGCCCCGCAGAAACCTGATCCTTCACGAGACACTTGCATGACGGCATCGCGCGCAGCCCTGATCTATGGCGGACTGATCTGTCTCTTCTACGCCCTCGTTCCGGCCCTGACCTTTCCCACTCCGCCGCTCGATGTCGTCGAAGGGTTCGCCTGGGGGCGGGAACTGCAGTTGGGCTATACCAAGCACCCGCCCATGCAGGCCTGGCTGCTCGAAGCGAGCTACAGGCTGACCGGAGGCGGGACCCAGGGAGGATACTGGCTGAGCACGATCTGCGCCGCCCTTGGCTATCTGTTCATCTGGAGGCTCGCCCGGCGCCTGGGCCTGTCACCCTGGCAGGCTTTCTGGGCCTTGGCCCTGACCAGCGTCACCTTCTATTTCACCCTGCCGATGCCGGAATTCAATCCGAACATCCTGCAGGTGCCGGTCTGGGCCGGGATGATGCTGCTTTACCACCGCGCCCTTGAAAAGGGCCGTCCGGGCGACTGGATCCTGCTTGGCGCGCTCGCCGCCTTCGGTCTCTACACCAAGTATTTCGTTGCCCTTCTGATCGGCACGATCGGTCTCTACACCCTGGTTTTTGCAGATGCCCGGCGCCACCTCTTCACGCTGGGGCCCTGGGTCTGCGCGCTCACCTGCATCCTCCTGCTCGTCCCGCACCTGATGTGGCTGCTGCAAACGGATTTCCTGACCCTGCAATATGCCGCCAGCCGCAGCAATCCGGCTGGATCGCTTGTGGATCATGTATTCAATCCGCTGAATTTCCTCGGCGCGCAGATCGGCAACCATGGCGGTCTCCTCCTGGTGGTGCTGGCCGGTCTCGGCTGGCGGGAAGTCCGTCTGCTGAGCGCGCGGCGGTCACGGAACCTGCACCGGCTGGCGCCTCCGCAGGACCGCTTCCTCTTGTGGTTCGCCTTCGTTCCGCTCACCGTTGTCGTGCTGGCATCCGCCCTGACCGGCAACGAGTTCGAGCACATGTGGGGCACGCCGATGTTCGTGCTCTCCGGCATGGTGGCGGTCAGGTACCTTGCCCTGCCGGCGCTCTGGACCTTTCCGCGCCGGGCATTCGCCGCCGTGGTCGCCATCCAGGCGATCTTTCTGGGTGTACTGTTCGGCCAGGCGGTGCTCGAACCGCTCTGGAAAACCAAGCACACCCGCATCCATTACCCCGGACGGGAAATCGGCGAGGATCTCGCCCGGATCTGGCGGCAGGAAACGGGAACCGACCTCGCCTACGTCGCCGGCGACATGTGGTCGGCCGCCAACGTATCGCTCTATGCGCCGTCGCGCCCGTCCATGTACTACCTGCACAGCCACACGCTCTCCCCCTGGATTGACCTGGTGGACATCCAGAAGAAGGGTGTGATGATCGTCTGGCGCGGCGACAGCGAAAAGCCGCTCGACGAGCTTCTCGCCTATTATCCGGACGCGGTCCGGGACGGGTCCGCAACGTTCTCCTACGGTGCATACGGCACCATACCTGACGTCACGGTGAACTGGATGATTGTCCCTGCGGGCAAGGTTGCGGACACGCCGGTGAATTCAGGTACGCATGAGTGATCACCGTCTGGAAACCGGCACCAAACACCACTACCTTGGCGCCATGATCAGTATGGCGGACATTGACGGCATCGAGGACTGGCTTATCGGCCAGGCCCTCGGCACACCCGACATGGCGGCGATGTTCGGCGAAATGTGCGAACGCCTGCGCCAGTGCAATGTGCCGGTTGACCGGGCCATGCTGGCCTGGTCGACCCTGCATCCGCTGATCGAAGCCGAAATCGCGTTCTGGGAAAGCGGCAACGCGGTCCAGCACGAAACCATCGAGCACTCCGCCGAAGAGACCGAGGACTGGCTGAAGAGCCCGGTGCGCGCGGTTCTGATCAGCGGCGAGCCGATGCTGCGCCGCCGGCTGACAAACGCCAACGCCCCGACGGAATTCCCGCTGCTGGAACGTCTGGCCGAAACCGGCTACACGGACTATCTCGTGATGCCGACCGCATTCGACATTCCCTCCATCCCGAGTGAATTCACCAAAACGGGACTTGTCGTCAGCTGGGCCACCCGCGAAGCGGCCGGCTTTTCCGACGATGCCCTGACCGCCATCAACTATATCCAGAAGCGGCTTGCGCTGGCGGCCCGCGCCACGCTGGAAGGCCAGATCAGCAGAACCATTGCCGAGACCTACCTGGGCAAGATCGCCGGCGGCAGGGTCCTGAGCGGCCAGATTCGCCATGGCGATGGCGAAACCATCGACGCGGTGGTCTTCTTCTCCGACATGCGCAATTCCACGGCCATTGCCGAGTATCTCGGCCCGGATGACTACCTGACCTTCCTGAACACCTATTTCGAAGCCACTGCCGGAGCCATTCTGGACCGGGGCGGCGAGGTCCTCGACTTCATCGGCGATGCCGTGCTGGGCGTGTTTCCCATAGGGCCGAGCGGGCTGAACGATGCCATTCAAGCGGCGATCGAGACCGCAGACGAAAGCCGCCGCAGGCTTGAGGCGCTAAACGCCGATCCGGCTCTGGCACATCCTCTGAAGGCCGGCATCGCGCTGTCGGTCGGTTCCGTGATGTTCGGCAATATCGGTGTGCCTCACCGGCTGACCTTCTCGGTCATCGGCCAGACCGTCCATGCCGCGGCCCGCATCGAAAGCCTCACCAAGACCGTCGGAACGGATGTGCTGATGACGGAGGACATCGCCCGGCTGGCCGGACAGCGATCACGGCCGGTCGGCGCGTTTGAACTCAGCGGCTTCAACGCCCCCCAACCGCTTTTCGCACTCGAGGCAACAGACCCTTCCGGCCGGTCATGACACCGGCATACGCCTTTCCAGGCACCTCCCCGACACACACGCCAAGACACACAGCGCCAAGATAAGCAGACACCATGACAGATCTCAGCCCGAATGCCCCCAAGCACCTGCCTTTCCGCCAGCAGGACTCAGACGGTCCGGATGACGGCGCGCCGGTCATCCTGCTGCACGGTTTCGGCGGCGACCGGAAGACCTGGATGAACATCCAGACCGGCCTCGCCCCTCACAGGAGTTCGATCGCCTTCGACCTGCCGGGACATGGCGAAGCCCTTGACTGGCCGCGGATCGGCAACGCGGGGATCGCCGCCAAGGCGGTCACCCAGTCCCTCGAAGCGCTCGAGCTCACGCGGGTGCACCTGGTCGGCCATTCGATGGGCGGCGCCGTGGCGGCGTTGATAGCGCTACGCAACCCGGAACTGATCGCCAGCCTGACCCTGCTCGCTCCCGGCGGCTTCGGGCCCGAGATCAACCACCGTCTGCTGCGCCGCTATGCGGCGGCGACGGACACGGAAACCATGGAAATTCTGCTGGAGCAGTTTTTCGGCTGGGAATTCAAGCTGCCGAAATTCCTGGCAGTGACCGCTGCCGAAAGCCGGGCACGGCCGGGCGCGGCGGCGACACTCCAGGCAATCGCCGACGAGATCATCGACGGCTCGGTGCAGAAGACCCTGCCGCGCAACGAACTGGCCGCCCTGACCATGCCGATCAAGGTGGTCTGGGGCACCCAGGACCGCGTCCTGCCGACCCGCCAGGCCCACAAGCTGCCCGGCACGGTCGCCACCCACATCTTCGAGCGGGTCGGCCACATGGTGCATCTGGAGATCCCGAAGGAAACGACCCGGCTGATCCTGCAGAATGCAGGGACAAGCTAACCGTTTCTCCGCGTTCGGGCCTTACCCAAAACACTCCCCTCATCCTGAGGAAGCGCGCAAGCGCTGTCTCGAAGGATCGGACACTTGTTCCAGAATTTGCAGCCGACCCTTCGAGACGGACCTGCCGGTCCTCCTCAGGGTGAGGCATCGTTTGCAGTTAGTCTGGCTCAGGCGGCCGGCAGCAGGTCGTCGCGCCAGGTCTCGCCGATGACCCGGCGTGCCATCATGTGCGAACGCGGCGAGTTGATGCTGTCGACGGCGATCAGCCGGCCACCCTTGAGATAGGCGACATAGAATTTGCTGTCTTCGGGAGACCCGACCACCCGGGTGTCATCGTAGCCTTCCGACAGGCCGGCGATTTGCAGCTTGATGTCATACTGATCGGACCAGAACCACGGCAGGGGATCATAATCGACCTCATTCCCAAGCAATGCCTGGGCCACCGTCTTGGCCTGGTCGATGGCGTTCTGGACGCTTTCCATGCGCACGGACCGCTGGTAACGGCTGGAATAGAAGCGGGTACAATCGCCTGCCGCGAAGATATCCGGATCGCTGGTCTGGCCGCAGCCATCCACAAGGATGCCGTTGTCGACTTCCAGTCCGGCGTCATCGGCCAGCCGGTCATTGGGTTCGGCTCCCACGGCGACCAGCACGAGTTCTGCTGGAACCGTTTCGCCGTCCGCCAGTTTCACGCCGGTGACCGCTTCGTCGCCGACAATGGCTTCAAGGCCCGTGTTCAGCCTCAGGTCGACGCCCTTGCCGCGATGCAGCTTGGTGAAGAAGTCCGACACCGCCTCGCTGACAACGCGCTTCATCGGCCGGTCGAGCGCCTCTACCACGGTGACGTCCTTGCCCAGGGAGCGGGCCACGGCGGCGACCTCCAGGCCGATATACCCGGCACCGATAATGGCAATGCGCGAGCTTGCCTGCATCATGTTCCGGATCACGTCGACATCGGCAATGGAGCGCAGTGTCACGACGCCCGTCTTGTCGGCACCATCGAGCTTCAGGAACCGGGCGTTGGTGCCAGTCGCCAGGACAAGCTTGCCGTAGGGCAGCGTGTCGCCGCTCGCCAGGGAAAGGCGCTTGGCGGCACGGTCGATGGCGACCACGCGCGTGTTGGGGATATGATCGATCTTGTTGGTGGTGAAGAAGGCCGGCGGACGCAGCCAGAGGCCTTCCGCGCCGATTTCTCCGGCCAGGAACTTCTTGGAAAGCGGCGGCCGCTGATAAGGCGGATGGGGTTCGTCACCGATCAGACGCAGCGGCCCTTCGAATCCGCCCTGCCGAAGGGATTGGGCAACCTGCGCACCGGCCTGTCCGGCACCGATGATGACGATCTCTTCCTGCATTCCGTTCCGCCCTCTTCCTGATGGCCTGCGCGGCCTGTTCCGGAAGGAATGGCTAGCACGAAGAAAACGTCTCCGCCAGAAGGGCGAAACGCCGCGTCGGAACCGGCGCGGCGTTGTCGGAAATTTTGGTGTTCGTATCTTGCGCCAAAAGCCGGCGATTCATGCCGGGCCGAAGGCCTCAGGCGCTGCGTACACCCTTCAGGAATTCGGCGACTTCCTGCCGGATCAGCGTGCCCTGCCGGCCGAGCAACTCCGCAAGTTGCTCGACTTCCGAGCCGTTCGAACGCGCCAGCTCCGCCGCGGAGCCGACAGCTTCCATGCGGGTCACCCCTTCCTCCGCCCGGTTCGACGCGCTGGAGACGTTGTGGGAGATAACCTGCACCGCTTCGTCCTGCTGCTGCACGGCAGCGGCCACGGCAGACGCAAGCCCTTCCATGTCGGAGATGATCCCGTTGACGTCCTCGATCGCCTGGACCGCCTGGCCCGACGATCCCTGGATCGCCTCGATCTGGGTGGCAATGTCCTCGGTTGCTTTCGACGTCTGTTCGGCAAGCTGCTTGACTTCCGCGGCAACCACCGCGAAGCCCTTGCCGGCTTCGCCTGCCCTGGCCGCCTCGATGGTGGCATTCAGGGCGAGCAGGTTGGTCTGGTTGGCAATGTCGCGGATCAGGCCCATGACCTCGCCGATCCGGTCGGCGGCGCCGGACAGCTCCTGCATCGTCGTCACCGTCGAAGACGCGCTCCTCACGGCCTGCTGGGCCACTTCGGTCGATCTGTTCGCTTGTCCGGCCACTTCCGCGATCGACACTGCAAGTTCCTCCGCCGAATGAGCGGCGGATGTCACGTTCTCCGCGGCCGTGCGCACGGCGTCGGCCGCCTCCCCTGACTGGGTGGCCACATCGTCGGCGGACTGTTCCATGGATTGTGAGGTCTGCCCCAGTTCACCATTGGCCCGGTCCAGACTGTCGAGAGCGGTGGAAACCGTGCCCTCGAACCGGCTGATCAACCCGTCGAGATGCGCAACCCGGTCCTCGCGGTTCCGGTTTTCCTGGTCTTTCGCTCTGGCAAGTTCCTCGCGTTCCAGCGCATTGTCCCGAAACACCTGCACAGTGCGGCTCATCGAGGCCAGTTCGGTGGTGCCGGACATTTCAGGAAGATCGAGTTCCGTCTGGCCACTCGCCAATGCCTCCATGGCAACCTGCAACCGCGCCAGCGGACGCGCCACCGACTGACCGATCAGCCAGGCGATCGCCGGCAGGAGGAACAGGAGAACCATGATCGCGCCGCCAATCGCGTAGGCCGCGATTGAACGCGCGCTTGCCAGCTGCGCCGCGGCTTCCTTCTGCATTTCGGTCGAGGCCGCGCTCAGGGACTCGATATGCGGCGGCACCAGGTCGAACAGGTCGTTCAGCAACTGTTTCTGCCTGGCCTTGTCGGACTGCGCCGCGGTGTACTCGTCAAACGTGGCCTTGTATTTGGCCATGTTGTCGGCGAATTCCTTCTTGATCGAATCCGAGATGTAAACCTTCTTCAGGTGCTTCTCGAACGCTTCAAATTGCGTTTTGAACGCCTCCAGTGACTCAGGCGTGTTGTTGAGGGTGAATTCCTTCTCCGCAAGCTGCACAGCCAGGATGGCGCGGGCGAGCTTTTCGAAATCGGGACCACCGCCATACGTCATCTCTTCCGCGAGGCGGTCCTTGACGGCACCGGTGAACCCGTTGAGGTCCGCCAGCTGGCCCTGCGTCGCGTCATATCCGATTTTCTGCACAACCGCGTCGAGCATCTCGAAGGCCCCCATCGTGCCCGACAACGTGTCCCGGACATCGGCGACCTCCACCGAATAGGCCGCCGCGGCCGGGTTTGCCTCCACGTCGGCAAGGAAACCGTTGGCCTTGTCGAGTTCGGCTGTGAAAGCGGCGAAACTCTCCGCAGACGGCGCACCGATATAGTGCTCTTCCTTGGCCCTGAGGTTTGCACCGGACTCGGAGAGCCTGCCGACCTGTTCGGCCAGAAGGGAACTGTCCCCCATGCGTGCGAAAGCGGAGTTCAACTCGCTCTGGCTCCAGAAGAACACCCCACCGATAGCCAGCAAGCCGACAATCGTGAACAGGCTCAAGGCGAGGATCCTGACCTTGACGGACAGGTTGAACAGGAATTGAAAAGGTGATTGAGATCCGAAGGTCACCAGCGTATGTCCCTTTACACGCACGTTGGCCTCGTAGGGTTCGCTAAATTTGCCAATTTACGGTTAACGTCCCCGCAGTCACACCCGCACGGCACGCTCCCGTAACGGCAGTTTTCCCTGGATCCTTGAGGTCTCGATTGATATCGCTCGCAAGACTCGCACCGGCCATTTTCGTCCTGTTGTGGTCAACCGGTTTCATCGGCTCAAAACTCGGTGCTCCCTACATCGATCCCATGGTGTTCCTGACCGTGCGGTTCGTCGCTGTCCTGCCGGTGCTGATTGTGCTGGCGCTGTTCATGGCCAGGTCCTGGCCGAGAACACTCTCCGGGATCGGCCATTGCATTGTCACCGGCATGCTGGTCCACGGCATCTATCTCGGCGGGGTCTTCTGGGCGATCAAACAGGGCATGCCCGCCGGGTTGTCGGCGATCATCGTCGGTTTGCAGCCGGTGCTGACGGCCCTGATGGCGGTCGCGCTGCTGAGCGAGAGGATCTCCGGAAAACACTGGCTCTCCATGGCGATCGGAGCTGCCGGACTTGCGCTTGTCCTCGGTCCGAAATTCGATGCGAGCGGCTCGGGCATCACCCTGGCGACCATTGGCGTGGTGTTCATCGCGGTCGCCGCCATCAGCCTCGGCACGGTTTACCAGAAACGCTTCGTGCAGCAGACCGACCTTCTCGCAGCCACCGTCTGGCAGTATGTCGGCGCCCTTCTTGTGACGGCGCCGCTCACCCTGACGGAGAGCTGGCGGATCACCTGGTCCGGCGAGCTGGTCTTCGCCATGGCCTGGCTTGTGCTGGTGCTTTCCGTCGGCGCCATCCTGCTGCTGATGCTGCTGATCCGTGAAGGCGCGGTGTCCAAGGTCGCCAGCCTGTTCTACCTGGTCCCGGTCGCCACCGCCGTGGAGAGCTATCTCCTCTTCGACGAGACCCTGACCTATGTGCAGGTTGCCGGCATGGCCCTCGTGATCGGGGCGGTGCTGACCATCCGCAAGGCACGCTAGCGTCCGGCCCCTAGAAATCGGGCGGTGTCGCCTCGGCCGGCACTGCCATGACCCGGCGGTCCTTCTGCCGTTGCCAGTAGCGCCGCTGCCGCGAGATCGCGGCATTGAGCTCTCCACCCAGAATGAACACCAGCGCGCAGATATAAAGAAAGATCAGCGCGGTCATGATGCCCGCGAGGCCGCCATAGGTGGACACATAATTGGCGAAACTCGCCAGATAGGCACCGAAGGCACTGCCGGCAACGATCCACATGACCAGCGTTGCCAGCACGCCCGGCCACAGGTCCCGGAACCTGCGCCTGCCGGACGGCAGCAGCCAATGGGTAACGAACAGGCCAATGATCAGCAGCGACCCGGCCAGCGTGAACCGCGCCACATTGATCGAAACGAGAAAGGATTCCACCTTGGGTGCATAGGCCGTCAACGCCTCCAGCCCGAGCGGAGCCAGGACGACGAGGAACGTGTAGGCCAGCAGGATGCCGGCCCCTAGAAGAACAAGGGCCAGGGACTGAAGCCGCAGCAATATGAACGAGCGGTGCTCGTTCTGCCGATAGGCCCGGTTCAGCGCCGTGCGCAATGCCTCGACGCCGTTCGAGGCAAACCACAGCGCCGCCACCGCACCAAAGGTCAGAAGGTCACCGCGGCGCACGGTCAGAACATTTTGCACCTCGCGGACGACGGGTGAGGCGACGCTCTCCGGCCAGGCGTCGAACAGCAGATCCGAAACGGTGTCCGCCGCTCCGGTCATGCCGAAGAAGGCCGCGAGAGACGCTATGAAAATCAGCAGCGGAAACACGGCAAGGAGCCCGGAAAGGGCAACGTGGCTGGCCATGGCGAAGCCGTCATCGCGGGCGAAATGGCCGATAGCGTCCTTCAGGACGGCATAGATCACCTGGACTGTCTTTCGGACGCTCATGGGCATTGATGTGGCCTTTGCAGGAGCCGTCCGTCAAGTCCGCGTGTCAAAATCCCCTCGTCCGAAAGGTCTATAAATTCGCCCTCGACAAATGACGGTGTGCAACGCAACATAGCTTCAACAAAAGGCGCCCAGGCGCAACAAATGAAAACGGAGATAGCCATGTCCACCGCAGCCCTTCCGGCGGCAGAAAATCGGGAATCCCTTAACGGGCGCTCGGAAGCAGCCGTCGTCACGCTCGACCACCTGCTTAATCTTGCAGCGCAACGGGTGCGCGCGCAGGTGACGAGCGACGGCCGCATTTCCTCCGCGCGGATGGAAGAGGAACAGCGGGCCACCCACGGCCTCGCCTGGCTGGCAACCTATGTCGAGGCTCTGCGCCAGCTGGACGCCTATGCCCGCCGCCTGTCCGCCGAAGGCCGTTACGGTTCCCTGGAAGACCTGATCGTTCAGCTCGGCTTTGCCGAATACCTGGCCCAGATTTTCGGCGGCATCCCGATGAACCAGGGTGAATTCGTGCGGCTGGCCGATCTCGGCCTGACCCACAGCGAGGTCGAGGAGTTCTACACGGACGAGATCGCCGCGCTGGTCGAGACCGGAAACACGCCGGGCATCCGCGCCGAGATCACCCGGCTGATCCGCGACCAGGCCGGCCATTCCACCTTTGGCGACCCGGGTCTCGACGAGACCATGGAGCAGATCCGCAACGAGATGCGCCGCTTTGCCGAAGGAACGGTCGTGCCGCACGCCCACGAATGGCATCTGAACAACGACTACATTCCGCTCGAGGTCATCGGCCAGATGTCCGAACTCGGCGTGTTCGGACTGACCATCCCGGAAGAATACGGCGGTCTTGGCCTCGGCAAGGAGGCCATGTGCGTGGTGTCCGAGGAACTGTCACGCGCCTATATCGGCGTCGGTTCCCTGGGCACACGCTCGGAAATCGCCGCCGAACTGATCCTGTGCGGCGGCACGGAAGACCAGAAACAGCACTGGCTGCCGAAGATCGCCTCCGGCGAAATCCTGCCCACCGCCGTCTTCACCGAACCCAACACGGGTTCCGACCTGGCCTCCCTGAAGACCCGCGCGGTCAGGGATGGCGACACCTGGAAGGTTTCCGGCAACAAGACCTGGATCACCCACCCGGTGCGCGCCGATATCATGACGCTGCTGGCCCGCACCAATCCGGACGAGCCGGGCTACAAGGGCCTGTCGATGTTCATTGCCGAAAAGCCGCGTGGCACCGACGAGGACCCGTTCCCCGCCGAAGGCATGAGCGGCGGCGAGATCGAGGTGCTCGGCTATCGCGGCATGAAGGAATACGAGATCGCCTTTGACGGCTTCGAGGTCAAGGGCGAGAACCTGCTCGGTCAGGTCGAGGGCGAAGGCTTCAAGCAGCTGATGCAGACCTTCGAGGGTGCCCGCATCCAGACGGCGGCCCGCGCCCTGGGCGTCGCCCAGTCGGCTCTCGATCTCGGCCTCAAATATGCCGAGGAACGTGTCCAGTTCGGAAAGTCCCTGGTCAATTTCCCGCGCGTCTCCGACAAGCTGGCATTGATGACGGTGGAGCTGATGATTGCCCGTCAGCTCACCTATTTTTCGTCCTGGCAGAAGGACAGCGGCAAGCGCTGCGACCTGGAGGCCGGCATGGCCAAGCTGCTCGGCGCACGCGTCGCCTGGGCGGCGGCGGACAATGCCCTGCAGATCCACGGCGGCAACGGCTTTGCCCTGGAATACGCCATTTCGCGCGTCCTGTGCGACGCCCGCATCCTCAACATTTTCGAGGGGGCGGCGGAAATCCAGGCCCAGGTCATCGCCCGGCGTCTCCTGGAAACCCGCGGCAACGCCTGAGGACTGCGGCAGGGGCGCGCGTCACGCGTGCCCCGCGCCTGATCAACAGGCGGGACAAGGCGCGCGCCTCGTTGCGGCACCGCCGCTGGCCCCATTTCGCGGGGATCGGCCCGTTCAGCTCCCTGTCCTCGATCGCCTCGTCGATGATCAGATGATGGTGGCCGGTGTTTTCCTTCTCGGTCCCCGCCGGCACCACCATGCCGGACAGGCCGGACTTGATCGTGACAGGGGCCTTGACGGCGGCTCCGACCACCTTGAGGTCGAACGAAATGGCGCTTCACGCCTTCTGGCGCCGAGGGCTCTCCGGCAGCGGCCGGCAGACCGGACGTGAGCGATGCCGCCAGTGAAAAAGATGGATTTCACGACGGTTCTCCCTGCCGTGGTTCCCCCTTTTCCGCCCGCACATGGTAGGATGCGCCGAACAGGATTTCGGCGAAAGTGACAAGGATCCATTTTCGACCTACTTGCGGCTCCCGATTGGCCTCGGGATCGGCGCCCAAAGCGTTTTCCGTCCAGGAACGGAATTGCCCCTCACCCGTTTTCCCGTCACCATCCTTCAAAACAGGAGACAGGCATGAAAGATCGGATCCGCTTGAAACAAAAGGGCTGGGTCGTCGTGGCCGATGGCACCAAGGCTCTCTTCCTGGAAAACGCCGGAAGCGAGTTTTCACCTCGTCTCACGGTCTTCAGGAAGGAAACGCAGGACAACCCGGCCAACCGGGATCAGACCTCGGACCGTCCCGGCCGCTTCAATGACGGCCCCCAGACCCATCGCAGCGCCGTATCCGAAGCCGACTGGCATCAGCTTGCCGAGGACAATTTCGCGGCGGATCTTGCCGACACGCTTTACAAGCGCGCTCACAAGGGCAAGTTCGATGCCTTGGTCCTCGTGGCCGCGCCCTCGGTTCTCGGGGAAGTGCGCAAGCAGCTGCACAAGGAGGTCAGAGACCGGATCATTGCCGAGATCGACAAGGATCTGACCAACCACCCGGTCGATGAAATCGAGAAGATCGTCTTCAGCGCCTGAACCTCGGCCCCTCCACGCTTACCCTTGCAGATCTGGCACGCCGGCACCGGCTTTCGGAGCCGGCGCCCTGCGGACACGGTGCGGGACTCAGGTCAGCACCTGCAGGGCGACCGCACCGGCATAGACAGCCAGGATCGACGCACTTTCAAACCCGATCCGGGCCGGACCGTCTTTCTGGCGCACCACGAGGCCGAGCAGCAGAATGCTCGTCATGACCAGCCCCACCGCCAGCCAGAAAAAGTCCGCACCGGAGACGGCGTGGTAGAGCGAGCCCTCGCGGTAGGCGATGTCCGACAGGGTTAGAAACAGCGTGTCGAAGGTGTTGCCCCCGATAATGCCGCCGACGGCCAGTTGCAGCGCGCCGCGATGCACGGCGGCAAGCGTGGTGACCAGCTCCGGAAGCGATGTCACAACCGCCGTCAGCAGGGCCCCGACAAGGGAGGCCGACAGGCCGTAGCGGTCGGTCAGCTCACCGGCCACCCGCGAAATGGTCCAGCCCATCAGGCCGAGAACGATCATCAACGCCGCGAAGGAAAGCAGCAGACCCAGGTTGCTCCGGGTGTCGCCCTGGTCTTCGTCCGGCTCGTCCGGGCGCGTCTCGAACGTATCGACAACGCGCCACATGGGCTGGTCGCGCACCTCGCGCAGGGCGAACAGGCCGGCAATGTAAACGCCTACCAGGACGAGTGACGCCGGATGTACGCCGAGGAGGCTGATGTCCGGCCCTGTATAGGCAACGACGGGGATCGACAGCATCAGCAGCAGCAGAGCGCTCTGGAAAACGCTCGCAAGGTCCGCGGCCACATGTTCCAGGTTCGCCCGTCTGTAGATCACGTCGGCAATCGCAAGGAAGGCGGTTTGCGCGGCAATGCCGCCGACCGCGTTGGAGAATGCAAGGGACGTGCGTCCGTCGAGCGCCGCGGTCACGGACACGACGGTGCCCGATAGGGACGTCGCGGCGCCGAGCAACACGCCGCCGACGAGTGCCTCTCCGAAACCTGTCCGGTCAGCGATGCGGTCCGCCAGATGCGTCATGCGCACACCGGCGAGAAAAATGACAAGACCGGCGCCGACAAACATCGTCAACAGTGTCCAGCCTGGCAGATCGCCGAATTGCATTACGTCTTCTGTCCTTCTGCCCAAGCGCCGGCTGAACACCCCGTGCCGGGATCAATCCGGTCGCGCCCTTTGGGACAAAACGGATGACAGCCGCCAAAGTTCCCCTGTCAACCACTTCCGGCAAGGGAACAAATCCGGCGCTGGGGCGTTTTCCAGATACAACCCGGCCCCCGGCCGTCCTTCAACCCAAGCGCATGTGAAGGCTGAAGACATGATTTATCAAGGCTTTGACTCCGGTGCCGAGCGGCACAATGCCATCCTGCAGGAACGGATCAGGACGAGGGAGGCACAGGACTGGAAACGTCTTGCGCTCGGTTTTGGCCTGAGCGGAGTTCTCCTGTCGCTGCTCGCCCTGGTCTTCCTGCTTCGATATTGACGCCACCGCTCGAAATCGCGTGGGGAGCCACAAGGAGACACATCATGACCAACCCCATTACCGACCGGATTGCCCGTATCCTGAAAGACGACACGCGGACGGCCAACGCCCGCATCGGCGATCTGCTGACGCTGCGCGCGGATGCCCGCGCACTCCAGCGCGCCGCAAGCGAAAGCCCGATGGGAACCGAAGATGCGTCGGACACGGGCCTTCGCCAGATCGACAGGGCCCTTGAGAAACTGGGCTACCGCGACCACGCGAAGGCCGACGAGGAAAGCGCCGCGACGCTCTAGCAGGGGGACCCGGAATTCGGCCGAATCTTGCACCCGCGGGCCCGGAGATTGAACACACCGGCTTCAGAACCTATCTTTATTTGAAGAGCAGGAGGCAGGCGCGTTCATGAACACCACCTTTGAAGACCTCGGCTTCGACCCCGAGATTCTCGGTCCCGAGGAAGAGCAGACGATCACGGTCCGGCAGAAACTGCTGGCCACCGCCAAGAAAGCTGCACGCCAGGTCCCCTTCATGGAGGATGTGGTCGCCGGCTATTATTGTGCGCTCGACCCGGCGACGCCCACCAAGGTGAGGGCGACGCTGATGGCGGCACTTGCCTATTTCGTGCTGCCGGTTGACACCATTCCCGATTTCATCCTGGGCGTCGGCTTCGGCGACGATGCGACCGTGCTGATGGCGGCCTTCGCAATGATCCGGAGCCACATGCGCGCAGATCACTATGACGCCGCGCGTGAAGCCCTCAAGGACGACACGCTGTAACCCCGGTCCGGCGCCTGTCTCAGGGTTTTGGCTGCGAACCGGCTTCGGAACGTGCCGCTCCCTGCCAGCATCCGGATGTGCGTCCGGCAACCAGCCAGTACACCAGACCGGCAATGAAACCCGCCGCAAGAGCGACGGCACTGCCCGGCCGGACCGCCTCGCCCCCTGCCGGACCGCCAAGGGTCCAGAGCGCGAAGGCCAGTGCGCCTGCCGCTCCGACGTGAAAGATCAGGCTGCGCAGCCGTGCCGCCTCGGCCAGGGTGACCAGGACGGCCGCCGGCACAAGCGCCGTTGCACCGACCACGCTCGCCGTTACCAGTCCTGTCCCGATGGTGGCGGCGAAACCGACGGGATCGAGTTCCGGCCCCCCGGCGCGAAAAAAGCCCCAGGCAAGGAACAGACCGCACGAAAGGACGGCGGCAATGAAGCCGATCACCACTTTCAGGAGCTGAAAGAGAAATTTTCCACCGTCCAAGAGCGAAGCCCTTCCTTGAAGGAGATGCACAGACCCCTTACTTGAGCCTGCACCGGGCCGAATGCAACCGCTCTTTGACAGCGGCATGCGACCCGTTGAATCAGGAAGGCCGCGCAGGAGGGAAACGAATTCACCGTCCACCCCGCCGAAATCGCTGTTTTCGGTTGACTTTTTGCCGGTTTCACTGGAGCTTAGGGGATGGCGTCAGGCCATGCACGTGCAATCCCCTTGGTACAGATGTTCCGAGGCTTTTCGTGTAGGAACCGAGCCAGTTCCTGACGCTGTGTTGAAATTATAGAGGAGTTTGCGACCATTCGCCGTCCGTTCCGCGCCCCGCCTCCTACGAAGGAAGGCCCGCGCACAAACCAAGAAATTCGCGTACGCGAAGTCCAGCTGATTGATCACGAAGGCGCCAACCGTGGCGTCGTGCCGACAGAGGAGGCGATGGACATCGCCCTGGATGCAGGACTGGATCTTGTTGAAATCCAGCCGAACGCAAATCCGCCCGTCTGCAAGATCCTGGACTATGGCCGGTACAAATACCAGGCCCAGAAGAAAGCCGCAGAAACCCGCAAGAAACAGAAGACCGTCGAGATCAAGGAGATCAAGATGCGTCCGAACATCGACACCCATGACTATGAGGTGAAGATGAGGAACATGCTGCGTTTCTTCAATGACGGAGACAAGGTGAAGGTTACGCTTCGCTTCCGGGGCCGCGAGATGGCGCACCAGGATCTGGGCTTGAACCTCCTGAACAAGGTCCGCGAGGAAACCAACGAGATCGCCAAGGTCGAATCCTCGCCCAAGCTGGAAGGTCGCCAGATGGTGATGGTGCTTGCACCGCTCAAGTAAGGGCAGCTTGGCACCAGAGAATTTCGAAAACCCCGCCCTGGCGGGGTTTTCTTGTTTTGGCGCCGTGTCACACCGCTATCTGTCCAGCGGAAACATCTGCATCATGGACTGAACGTCGCATTCACTGGCAAAGGCCCCGGGCCTGGACGTCAACAGGTCATGGAGACAGGCGCGCCGCTCTTCGCGTGTGCTGTCGGGTTTGACGGAAGGTTTCCACGACCGCCATTTTACCAGGAGACAGGGCCACCAGGACTGGCTGTGAAAGCCGTTCGAAGCTGTAATCACTGGCATTTTTCCCAACCTTCAAACGTGTTTCGCTGGCCGTGAGGTTATCGTGGCGAACATTGCTCTGGTATCCGCCGCGGCGTTGTGTTGCTCTACAAATATGAAGAGCCGCATTTCCAACTGGACGGATATAGAGGCGTTCCTGGCCGTGTTCAGGGAGGGGTCGACGCTGGCCGCATCGCGGCAACTGGGCATCGCCCAGCCGACCGTGGCCCGCCGGATCGAGACGCTTGAGCATCAGTTGAACCTGATCCTGTTCGACCGGGACACACGCGGCTTCCACCCCACCCGGCAGGCCCGGTCGCTTCTTGCACGCGCCGAAGCTGTCGAAACGGCGATGAAGGCCCTCGAGGCAGGGGCAGCCGAACTCGCGACCTGCCGTCCAATCCGCATAACCGCGTATTCGGGAAATTTTTCACCGCGGGCCAATCGGATCTTCAGTGACTTTTCGGCCGGACATCCGGGTGTCCGGCTGGAATTTCTTCCAGGAGTGCAGACGCTCGACCTTGAGAAGGGCGAAGCCGACATTGCCCTGCGCCTGACCCGGAGCCCGCCGCCCCGTGACCTGATCTGCCGGAAGATCAGCACCGCCCGGTATTCCCTCTACGGGTCAAGAGACTATGCGGCACAACATGGCCTGCCGGGTTCCCTCGACGAACTGGGCGGCCATACCTTCGTGACATTCGAACGTGACGACGTGCCCAAAACGCTCCATGACTGGTTGTTGCGGCACATAGACCCGGCGCGGATCGCGCTCACCTTCAGCGAGGTCGATTTGATGCACGCGGCGGTCAGGTCCGGCCTCGGACTGGGCCTCATGAACCTGAGCCTGGCCGGGCAGGATCCGGACCTCCTGCGCTGCCTTGATCCAATCGAGGAACTTTCAGCGGAGCACCTCATGCTGGTGTCGAGGGAGGCCTACAAGCGGCCCGAGGTTCGCAAGTTCACCAAGTTTTTCGCGCCGAGATATGCGGAACTCTACAAGACAGACACATGAGCTTGCCACGATTCAGAGCTCGAAATAACGTAACGGTTTAGGTAGCTTAAACCCTGGAACGTTAGGGTACACACATTTCCGGAGCTTCTGCTCCCCTAAGCCGGAACGGTAAGACCATATGATCAAAGCGCTCTATGTCGATGACGACGAAGACATCGCCTCAATCGTGGAAATGTGCCTGGAAATGGACGGCGGCTTTGAGGTGAGGATCAAGCATTCGGGGAGAGACGGGGTTGTCGAAGCCATGAACTGGCGCCCTGATGTCATCCTGCTCGACTACATGATGCCTGAGCTGGACGGGCCCTCGACGCTCATTCACTTGAAAGAGCACATGACAACCAGAGCCATCCCGGTGATATTCATTACCGCAAAGTCGATGCGCGAAGATGTTTCGATGCTTCTGGAAATGGGAGCCATCGGGGTGATCTCGAAACCCTTCGACCCGGAGACGCTCGCAGCGGACATCAAGGCTCTGGTCACCGGCTAGGTTCTGGTCAGGAAATAAGGATCGCCGCTTCAAGCCTCAGGCCAACTTGCGGTCAAGGCCTTTTCGGGCCAGGACCTCTTCAACGACCTTAGAGAACCGCTCGACAAACACACCGGGAGGGGTCTTGGATTTGATGAGCGTTTCATCGACATGAATGTGGTTGACATTCTCGTCGACGGCCGTGATCACGATGATCTTGGTTGCCTCGGGGTCGGGAATGCTGTTGATCAGGTCGAGTCCGTCGCCGTCCGCTATCAACCTGTCGAGTATCACGATATCGAATTGATATTTTTTAAGCAGATCCCTTGCCTCGGCAATCGTGCGGGCATGCATCAGGTCCAGATTGCTGTCCATGCCGCTTTGCAGAATGACATGAAAATCCCGGTCATCTTCCAGATGCAACCCCTTCAGCCGCCCCGGCCGGAACAGGGGCGCCAAGGAGATCTGCTCCGGCCCTTCCGCTGCGAGACGGGGAAACTCGACCCAGAAGGTCGTGCCATAGCCTTCCAGGCTGTCAAAACCGATACGCCCTTTCATCCCCTCGACAAGCTCCTTCGAGATGTTCAGGCCAAGACCCGTGCCACCCTTCTTCCGCGTCACGCTGCCGTCTGCCTGGGAAAAAGGTTCAAAAATCAGCTTTCTGAAGTTATCGGGAATGCCCTCGCCCCTGTCTTCGACTTCGATACGGGCCTGGTCTCCGGATAACCCGGTCCTGAGTGTCACCCTGCCCGAAGGACGGGAATACTTGACCGCGTTGGATATCAGGTTGGCGAGAACCTGCTGGACTTTTTCCGGATCCACTTCGACCAGCACCGCCTGCGGGTTCAGGTCCAGCACCAGCGAAATGTGCGCGTCGTCGGCATAGCCCTGATTGAGATCCGCGGCTTTGCGCATCTCTTCATTGAGATCAACACGTTCCAGGGCAAACTGGGTTTTGTGAGCCCGCAATTTCTCGAAATCCAGGATGTCGTTCACGAGCAGGATCAGCCGCTCGGTATTCTTGCGCGCCATCCCGATCAGTTTCCCTATCTTTGGCGGCAGATCCTTCGGTGCCATGGTGTCGATAAGGGTCAGCGAGCCGCGAATGGATGTCAGCGGCGTGCGCAATTCATGACTGACCGTCGAGACGAATTCCTTGCGCATCCGCTCGACTTCCTTGCGCTGGCTGATGTCGCGGATCACCCCGCTGAACTTGGTCTCGCCGTCCGCGGCCACGGCACTGATTGCAAGTTCGATCGGAAACACCCTGCCGGACTTGTCTATTGCTTCCAGTTCGCGTGTGGCCCCGAGAATGTGGCCGCCTTCTCCTTTCCGGTACCGTTCCAGATAGCTCCCGTGGTTCTCGGCGTCCTTTCCCTGCATCAGCAGGGTGACATTCTGTCCGATGATCTCGTCCTGCGCATAGCCGAACATTTTCTCGCAGCTCGGGTTGAACTGTTCGATCCGCCCGTAGGCATCGATCAGGATCAGACCATCGACGACATTGTTGACGATGGCGGAAAAGCGCGCGCGGCTTTCAACCAGCTCGATGTTCCGGTTCCGGATGGCTGCCGCCAGCTCACCGACCTCGTCGGCACGTTCGACCGGCAGGGCGCTCAGAAGTTCATCGGACCCGGACGAGCGAACCGCATTCGAAAGATCCGCCAGCGGCTGCATGAAGGACCGCGCGGCAACCACGGCCACGATTGTCGAAATCAGGACGACCAGAAATCCGGCGGCGAGGAACTCGTTCCGTGTTTTCGTGGCGGTTGCATGGAATTCGGCGCTCGGCACCTCGACGATGACACCCAGGCTGGCCGATTCCTGGGAAAAGTTGCCGGCTTCTCGCACAAAATACGCAACCCGATCCTCCGAGAAGAACAGTCCCTCGGGCGTTTCCGATTGGAGAACCTGTTGCACGATGGGGGGCACAGCCCGTGTGAACGCGTCACGGATTTCCAGGCGATAGAAGGCTTGTTTCACCGTTCCGGAATGTTCCATGAAATCCCCGCCGCCATTGACGACATAGGTACGGCGGTTCGGGTTGATATCCTGGAAGGTGGATTGAAGCATCTTCTCGTAATTGACATTGATTGCCAGGAAGCCGAAACGGTTTCCATCAATATCATCAATGGGATAGAGACCGCGCAAGGTCGGCGTTCCAGTCCCGTCGGCCTGGCCGTGTTCCCTGTTGTAGGTCACTTTGGAAAACAGAACTTTCCCCGCCGGAGCCTCTGCGGCGAGCTTGAAATACGGCTCCAGCCGTTTTTGCTGAAGCGCCTCTCCTGTCACGGAGCTGAAGCCGTTGCGCGTTCGATCGATCCGGACCAGCTCCCGTCCGGCATCGTCGATGCCGATATAACGGAATTGAAAATAGTCCGGCCTCCCGCTCAGGACGGCCTGGAAGATCGTCGCCAGACGGGAACGCCACAGTGTATCGGTTGACCCGTCATCGGGATCGATCCCACCGTTTCGCAGGCTGCGGATCAGCCCCTGGATGGGCGGGGTCTTGGCGACGGTTTCCAGATCACTTGCGATGAGATGGTAGTCCAGGCTGAATCGCTCGGACAGCAAATGCGCCTCGGAAGCGAGCTTGACCTCCGCAAGCTCCAGAGCCTCGGACTTGATCCGGGTGTAGGAAAGAGCTCCCACCGCCAGCGTCGAAAAAGCGACGCAAAACGCCGTCAGAACCATGATCCGTTTTTTCAGGCTGTTCTGATGCCAAGCCCCGTTGAGTTTGGTACCGAAACGGCCTTGTCGCTCACTCTTGCCTTCAGACATGTCAAACCCGGTTTTCTGCGGTTAGTTTTCCGACACCGCTTTGCGCCTTGCAGCGTGCCTTCGAATCCGATTTCTCCCGCCGGCCTTGGCCTCATAAAGCGCGGTGTCCGCAAGCGTCAGCAGCGCCTCGCCGCCGGTCGCTTCCCCGGACCCGGCCAGGCCACAGCTGAAAGTGACGTGAAAGGTTTCCTCTCCGGCGGCAAACTCGATCCGTTCGAATTCCTCGCGAATCCGGTCCATGGTTGTCTCCGCCTGTGCAGGGTCCGCCCCAAGAAGAAGAACGGCAAACTCTTCACCGCCATACCGGCCGATGACGTCAATGTTCCTCAGGGAACTTTTCAGCAAGGTCGCGAAGGTCTGGATGACGCTGTCGCCGGCCTGGTGACCATGGGAATCGTTGACCGACTTGAAGTGATCGAGGTCGAGAAGGGCGACCGTAAACGGGTCACGCGTGCGCGCGCTCCGGTTCAGCTCAGACGTCAGCTTCTCCTTGAAACTGACATGATTGAGCAATCCGGTCAGACCGTCACGGACCATGATCTGTCTCAGCTCGACGGCCCGGGCCGCCCGCATGCGCACAAGCTTGACCAGATAGCCTATGTCGACCGGCTTCCTGATGAAGTCGTCGCCGCCGACCGCCCTTGCCTCCTCCTGCACGTCTTTCCGGTTGATCGACGACAGAAACAGGATCGGCAGGGACGTGTGGGCCGGATCGAGCCGGATCGCCTTGGCAACATCAAGACCATTTGCCTCCGGCATGTCGATATCCATGATCACGAGATCCGGCCGGAATTCCGCTATCGCGGCTTCTGCCTGCAGCGGATTTGCGATCACGGCGACACGAAGCGCACATTCTTCCAGGGCCATCGCGTAGACAGAGGCTGTCAGTTCGTCATCGTCGATGATCAGGATGCGGGCATCGGCGACGTCCGATTCCCGTGTCTCCTCAAGGCTGGAAAACACGTCGACCGCCATCAACGGTCGCGAAAGCAGCCCCTGCGCACCATTGTGGACGGCACGGATCTTGAAACCGAACTCCCGTTCGTTGGTTGTAAGCAGCACCTTACAGGATGCACTCAGCGCCCGGCAGGCTTCCAGGTCCGGATCGCACTCCGGGTTGACCAGGGCCACCGTGCAATCCGCCGGATGTTCGCACTCCTTCAGCGCCACGACGTTGAAGCCGAGTCCGCCCAGCAACCGGGAGATTTTCAAATACTCTTCGGCCGTGTCCAGGACGACCACCGTCCTGTTGGCATGCAGCGGCTCACCGGCCCCGGACGCCTGGCGGGGCAACCTTGACATCACGTCCCGCGGACCTGTCTTGCTTGAAACATTCATCCCGGCTGGGGCCCCGTCGCTGAACACACGCTTTATTTCATCCAATCCGGTTCCGGCAGACCGGACGCCAATGTCTCGTCGATACGTCGCGTCAATTCGTTCACGGCCCCAACGATGACGTCTGATGCAGCGCCTTCATCCACCAACCGCTCAACGTTTCTGGCCGGATCCGCCAATTCCTCACATCCGAAAACCCGCGCGCTGCCGGCAATCCTGTGAGCGATGAAACGAACAACGGCGAACTTGCTCGGGTCAGCCCCTTCGTTGCCCGCGTCACCGGAGGCCAGCAATTCACGCCTGTCCTGATCCAGACGATGTTCATATGCTGAAACGAGCTGCGCCACTTTCATTTGCGAAGATTTCGCCATGATAACTCACCCAACGTTATGTATGAGATCATCGCGTAACTTCCATTAATATACTTTTACTACGCTATTTTATTGATATTTATACTAATATAATTTGAAATATTCGCAGGATTTCGGAATAGATTGTCAATTTTCCTGCGCAGTATGCCAAGAATTTCCTGCTTCGCCTGGATCCTGCCAGGACGCGATCACTGTATCGGCGCGATTATCGCAGCGGAACGCCTCGGGACCCCGGCGCGGTCGCGGAATATGCATGTGCGTGCTGACACTTTCACTTTCGTCCCTACGCTCCGGCACGCTTCTCCCGAAACGGGGACGGCCCGGCAGATTGGAGCCTGCCGGGCCGTTTGACTGACTGGAGGTGGAGGTCTTCAGTCAGAAGTCTTGGAAGGGGATCAGAACGTGCGCTGCATGCGAACGCCGAAGAGGAGCTCGTCCAGGTCGCCCTGCGTGTCGACGTCGGTATTGGCATAACCGACATCCGCACCCATCACGAAGCCCGAAACCGGCTCCCATTGAATCGAGCCGTCGATCGCGTACCGGGTCACGTCGTTCAAGCCGGTCGCGGCATCGATATCTACATAGGAGCCGTCAACGGCAAGGCCGACGGTGGACGTTGCCTGGATGTAGGCACCCGCGGAAAGGGAGTATCCGCTGGAGGTGTCGTTGCCATTGTAGTCCGCAACACCGTCATAGGTGGTGATATAGGCCAGCGCGCCATCCGCGTAGAAACCCTGGAAGAACACGTTGGAACCGGAGTTTGCGAAAGGCAGATTGACGCTCGCACCACCGCCGATAGCCCAACCGAGATCGTCCTCTCCGCTAGTGGCGTTGTTGTTGGCGACATCCGGATAGACCTGGTGAAGCGCACCGGACAACTGGGCGGTACCCCAACCCTGGGACAGGCCAAGAGCCGCGACCACGTCCGGCGCACGGGTGCCGCCATACGCGCCATATTCACGCTCGGAACGGTCTTCCAGGGCGATGGTCGCGGAGAACCCGTTGCCGAAGGCCGCGGTATAGGCGATCTGGTTGGTGGTCACGTCGGACCAGTCCCGGTCGACAACGCCGATAAACGCCTGTCCGGTGTAGATGTCGAAGTTCGACGTCGCCCGGCCCGCGGTCAAGCCGCCCCACTGGATGTAGGCGTCGTCGAGCGTCGTGCTGGTGACGCCGTTGGTGTTGCTGGTGTAGATCGAAATGTAGGAGCGCAGGGTCCCGAATTCCGTCGCGGTGCGCGCGTCGAGATAGACATAACCACGCGCCAGCCAGGAATATCCGTCCTCGTCGCGATCACTGAACGCGCCGTCGTCCAGCGTATTGTTCACGACGACCTGGGTTCTGACACGTCCACCGACCCGCAGGCAGGTCTCCGTGCCCGGGATGTAATAGAAGCGCGCGCCGTAGGCGTCGCAAACGCGCACATAGTCGACAGGCTCCGGAGCCACCGGGAGGTCGGCCGCCTGCGCGGTGGTTGCCGCCGCCAGAGACGCGGCACCGAGCATCAAGCTCTTGAGATACATCATTCAACTCCATTTCAGATTCGCACCGGGGGAAGAGGTGCTGAGAATACTTTATCTCGCCCCTCTCAGCGCTTGATCAAAACTTCCAACATATCGGGAATACATATGCCGACTTGTTGGCGCGTTTCTAAAAAGGTCGCTATCGAACCTGATTTCAAGCCTGAAAATGCCAGACATGAACATTGAATCCTAGAGTCATATTTTTACAACACTATGATTTTCATATTCTTTTCAAGTTCGATCACATCTTTGATCGCCCCCTTGAACCGCCCGAGCCAAGCCCCCATATGCTCGCCCCTTAATTTACTTAAGTTTACTTTATAATATTTATGGGCTGTATTTTCCGAATTTCTACCTGAACCATGAATTTCTCCTAGACGGGGTTCTGGATGGTCCGAAACTCTACCTTGAAATACCCCTATCCCGAAAATTTTTTGGCTGAAATTGTTAAGTTAATCTCGATTTATTGGAATATTTTTCTCGAATCGCGGCGGCGCATCACGATTTTCTTGGCGAGTACACGCAGCCGCCCGAAAAACGCCAGAAATGTCTCGAGAATTTGTTTTGTTACATTTTTATTTGCAAAAATTTTGAGCAGTACTTGAAATTTGCAGTCCTTATACAAATCTATTTTGGATCCTTATCCGGACACGCCCCGGGGCGAATCGGACGCAGCCGTAAATCGCATGACAAGGAGACCACATGCTGGATGCGGAAAATGGAATTGCACCGGAGATGAACGACCTGGTGGCGCTCACCGCAGACATCGTCTCGACCTATGTGACGAACAACAACGTCGCCGCCGCCGACCTGACCGGCCTGATACGCGATGTGCATGAAGCGCTGGAGAAAGCCGCCAACGCGCAGGCATCGCCGCAGCCGCCGCCGCTCGTTCCGGCCGTTCCTGTCCGGAGTTCCGTAACACCGGAGTACATTTTCTGCCTGGAGGACGGTCAACCCTTCAAGTTCCTGACCCGTCACCTGAAGACCAAATACAACCTGACCCCCCAGGAGTATCGGCGGAAATGGAACCTGCCCGCCACCTATCCCATGGTGGCCCCCAACTACTCGGTCAAACGTGCGGAAATGGCAAAAGAATCAAAACTTGGCCACAGGCGCGCATAGCCCGGGACACATGGCTCAATTATGACCTTTCGAATGCCCCGCCCCGGCGGGGGTTTCGGCTTTTCGCCCCCCTTGAACCGTCTACGGCGGCAGCCGGGAAACTCTCTCGTGTCACATGCCGGGCAACGTTTCTCCGCGACCAAGGCGTCCGACTGGCGCCTGGATGCAAAATGTCATGGGTCCTGACGCTGGCCTTCCCGCCGGTACTGTTCCCGGAACGCCCCCGGCGTCAGGCCCGAGAGCCGCGTGAACAGGCGCACAAAGGAGGGTGGATCGCTGTAGCCGGTCTTGTAGCAGATCTCCGCAACATTCAGCTCCGTATCGATCAGCAGATCGCGCGCACGCTCGATCCTGAGTTCCTGCAGGTAATGCTTGGGCGCAAGGCCCGTTGCCGCCTTGAACCGCCGCAGGAATGACCGGCCGGAGAGGCCGCTTGCCGACGCCATGTCGACAACCGTAACCCTGCCTTGCGCGCGCTGTTCCAGATAATGCTGCGTTTTCAGGACAGCGGCATCGCCGTGGCGCAGCTCCGGCAGGAAGCGGCGGAACCGGCGCTGGTCGCGGCGGCGGAAGTCGACGATGAAATGGCGCGCGGTCTCGACCGCCGCCGCATAGCCCAGGAACCGTTCGATCAGCGCGAGCGCCAGATCGACCCAGGCCATCAGCCCGCCGGCAGTGATCAGGTCGCCATATTCGATCAGGAGCCGGTCGGTATCGAGACAGAGATCGGGATAGGCGGCCGCGAGCCTCTGCTCCAGCCCCCAATGGGTTGTCACCTTGCGCCCGCCGGCAAGACCGGCCGCGGC
The DNA here is from genome assembly GCF_027359675.1 of Roseibium sp. Sym1. Classification (NCBI taxonomy): domain Bacteria; kingdom Pseudomonadati; phylum Pseudomonadota; class Alphaproteobacteria; order Hyphomicrobiales; family Stappiaceae; genus Roseibium; species Roseibium sp. Sym1. The sequence continues at coordinate 2,228,609 of NZ_CP114786.1, read as the reverse complement.
AACAAAGGTCAGCCCCGTGCAGGCCGAACAGACCACGGCGCCGTTGCGGTGCTGGCGCTCAAGAAACCCCGGCAGATCCGGGACGTCCTCCGGATGCACGCCTCCCAGGGACGGCGGCAGGATCACCGCGGCATACCTGTCCGGCTCCGGCGAAAAAGCCTCCAGCACATCAAGACGGAAGGCGTCCCGTCCGTCACGGTTGGCATACCCCAGCACGTCCATGAGGCCGAGAACGGCGGACTGGAGAGCTCCCGGATAGGCAAGGATGGCAATGGCTGGCGGCTGTGTCATTTGGCTGATTTAGCATATTTATTGTCATTTGCGCCAATCGCCCTGTCCCCTTCCCCCACCTAGTCTCCAGTCCGACAGCATTTGGAAGGAGACATCAATGTTCGATCAGGCCATGGCTGCCGCGGCAGGCACCACCAGGACGGTCGGCGACCTGACGGTGACCGCCCTGCCGGACGGTTTTCTGGACATTCCCGCCGCTTATTTCGCCAATCTCGCATGCGGTGAAGCCGCGAAGGTCACGCCGACCGCCCGGTTCGGTGCCAACACCTGGCTGATCGAGGCGGGAAACCGGCGCGTTCTGGTCGATGCAGGTTCGGGCCACTGGCTCAGGGACCGTTTTCCGGCAAGTGGGGCCCTGGAGTGGAGCCGGGACGACCGGGCCGAGGACCGCGCCGCGATCACGGACATCATCGTCACGCACATGCATGCCGACCACATCGGCGGACTCGTTGCCGATGGCGTCTGCCTGTTTCCGGAAGCCGAGATCCATCTCCAGGCCGCCGAATGGGCGTTCTGGACGGACGAGGCCCTGCCGGCATCAGTCCCGGAAGACCGGCGCCCGCTGATCGCGCTGATCCAGTCGCTGGCCGCTCCGCTGAAGGACCGGGTCCGGCTGCACCAGGGCGAAACCGATCTCGGCAACGGCATCCGTCTTGAGCCCGCCCCGGGTCACACGCCCGGCCACCAGATCGTTCACCTTTCCTCCGGCCGCGAGGAAACGCTGCTCGCGGCCGATGCCGTGGTGTCCGATGCGCTGCAATTCGCCAACCCGGACATCCACTACGCCCTCGACAGCGATCCGCGGCAGGCGGCGACAACCCGCAAGGCACTGTTCGAGCGGCTCGCGGTCGAGAAGGTCCCCTTTGCGGCGACCCATCTTGCGACTGAGAAATTCGGTGTGCTTGAAAGGCAAGAAAGGGGATTCGCCTTCGCACACGTCTAGCTGTCGGGGTGCGTCAGCACCTCAAGACCAATCCGTTTTTCCTGATCCCGGCCAGGCGCAAGGCTCGGCCGGAATGCCTGGCTGAAAATTGGCGCCACAAAAAAAGTCCCGGCCGAAACCGGGACTTCTGGTCTGTCTAATAAACGGCGTGGCTCAGCCCACGCTCACCCAGCCACCCTCGTCCGCCGAGGCGAAGATGGCATCCAGGATCTTCATGTTCTGGACCGCGTCCTCGACCCCGTAGGGCAGAGCCGCGTCGCCGCTGATCGCCCGGCCGAAGACATCGACCAGCTCGGCATATTGATCGCACGGCGCGATGATCTCGGACTGCATGGAGCCGTCCCCCAGGATCGAGCCGTCGTCGAGGCGGATCTGGACGGCTTCACCCTGGGGCGCGTTGAACGGAATGACGATTTCCAGGCGCTTCTTCGTGCCGACCAGCTGAATGCGCTGATAGGGCGTCAGCTGGGTCGAGACCACGAAATTCAGATGCCGGTTGTTGCCGAAATCGAGCAGGGCGCTGGTCATCCGGTCGGTTCCGAAGTCCGGATCCCGGTCGATCAGCGAGACCACGCGTTCCGGCTCGGCCTCGAAGAAGAAGCGGCCGGCCAGCATGGTGTAGCAGCCGATGTCCAGCAGCGCTCCGCCGCCGATATCGGCCATGTTGCGGATATTGCCCGGATCGTCGTTGTAATAACTGAAGAACGTCTGGATCGCCTTGAGTTCGCCCAGCGCCCCGGAGCGCACGATCTCGCGCGCCTTCAGCCATTGCGGATGGGCCCGCACCATGAAGCCCTCGGCAACCAGCCTGTCCTTGGGCAGGTCGAGCAACTGCCTGGCTTCGTCGGCATTGAGCGCGATCGGTTTCTCGCACAGGACATGCTTGCCGGCCTTCACCGCCTGGACCGTCACCGGCACATGCATGTGGTTGGGCAGCGGATTGTAGATGGCGTCGATCTCCGGATCGGCGAGCAGCTCTTCGTAGGATCCGTAGGCCTTCGCGATGCCGAGATCGTTCGCGGCAGCCTGCGCTTTCTCCAGATCCCTGGAGGCGATGGCATGGGCCGTCCCGGTCGCGGAGACCTGGATGCCGGGAATGACCTTCTCCAGACCGATATTGGCGGTCGAAACGATCCCCCACCGGATATTCTTGTCACCCATCCTGGCATCCTTCCCTGATTTTTGAGGCACGCTACTCAAATGGCACGAACCCGCGGGAACTGCAAGGGCGGTCGAACGCCGACCGGTCGCGCCGAACGGCAGGAACCGCCTCTCGGCAGCGCCTCAGAATTTCTGCGGAACGTAGAGATGCTCGGGCAGGACCTTGCGCTCGTAGTCCTGGTTGTAGACCCGCTCGGGAAGGTGGATGGGATCGTGAGGTATATCCTCGTAGGGGATCATCGAGAGCAGGTGGCTGATGCAGTTGAGGCGCGCCTGTTTCTTGTCATTGCCCTCGACGATGAACCAAGGCGCCTCCGGAATGTTGGTGCGCTCGAACGTCTCTTCCTTGGCCTTGGTGTAATCCTCCCAGCGAACGCGGGATTCCAGGTCCATCGGCGACAGCTTCCACTGTTTCAGCGGGTCGTGGATACGCATCAGGAAGCGCAGCTGCTGCTCCTCGTCCGTAATCGAGAACCAGTATTTGATCAGCCGCACGCCGGAACGCACGATCATGCGCTCGAATTCCGGCACGTCGTTGAAGAACTGCTCGACCTGATCGTCCGACGCGAAACCCATCACGCGCTCGACACCGGAGCGGTTGTACCAGGAGCGGTCGAACAGCACCATTTCACCGGCGGCCGGCAGATGCGGCACGTAGCGCTGGAAATACCACTGGCTCTTTTCCCGGTCCGTCGGCGCCGGCAGGGCGACCACGCGGGCGACGCGCGGGTTGAGACGCTGGGTGATCCTCTTGATCACGCCGCCCTTGCCGGCCGCGTCCCGGCCCTCGAAGACGATGACGATCTTCTCGCCGGTATGCTGGACCCAGTCCTGCAGCTTCACCAGCTCTGCCTGCAGGCGCAGCAACTCGTGGAAATAGGTGTTCCGCTCGAGCGGCGACTTGTGCTTCTTTTCCGAGATGAAGGCGAGATCCTTGGCCACCAGCAGATCATCGATTTCCATTTCCAGTTCTTCGTCGAGACTGTCCGCCCATTCGGCCTCGACCCAGGTCTTTGCGCTCTCTTCGGTCATCAATCGGTCCCCTTGAAACAAATGTGGCTGTTCGTTCGAATGACTGTGAACAGCTTATCCATGTAAGTTTTTTGACAACAGACCTACTTCCCGGGCCATTCTTTGTTTCAGATCCTCCGTTCATGGAAAACCCGCTTGTAAATGAATGATCGTTCATTTATTTTACGGTCCGGGAGGAACGTGATGACCGGCGCCGCCGAAAAATCGCAGACACGTGGCCCGTCCCGTGCAAAGGGCCAGGAAACCGCCGCGCGCGTGCGCGAAGCGGCGCTGAAGCGCTTTGCCGCCTCCGGCTATGCCGCCGTCTCCATGCGCGAGATCGCCTCCGATGTCGGCGTCCGTCCCGGCGCGCTCTACAACCACTTCCCGACCAAGCAGGACATCCTGAAGGACCTGATGCTGTCCCACATGGCGGACCTGCTCAACGCGTGGGACACCTGCGATCTTGCAGAAGACATGGATCCGCTGGAACGGTTTGTGCGGTTCCATATCCGCTATCACCTGGAAAAGGCCGACGAGGTGTTCATCGCCTACATGGAACTGCGCAATCTCGAGCCGGACAATTTCGACGTGGTCGAGACCGAGCGCAGCCGCTACGAGGCAATCCTCTCTGACATCCTTGCGCAAGGGGCAGCCGCGGGGCGCTACGCGGTCGCCAATGCGCGTGTCGCCACCCGCGCCATCATTGCCATGCTGACCGGCATTCCGAACTGGTACCGCGAAGGCGGCCACCTCTCCAAACAGGACATCGAAGCGCTTTATCTTGAGCTGGTGCGCAAGGCCGTTGCACCGGACACAACCCCATCCTTGACGGGAGACCGGATGACATGAGCATCCTGAAATCGAGCCTTTCGCCCAAATCCGAGCAATTCGCCGCCAACAGGGCAGCCCATCAGGCCGCCATGGACACGGTCAAGGCGGCCGCGCAGACCGCGCTCGACGGCGGCGGCGAAACCGCCCGTCAGCGCCACGTGTCGCGCGGCAAGATCCTGCCGCGTGAGCGCGTCTCCCGCCTGCTTGATCCGGGCTCACCCTTCCTCGAAGTCGGCATGCTCGCCGCCCATGACATGTATGACGGCGCCGCCCCGGCCGCCGGCATGATCGCCGGCATCGGCCGGGTGGAAGGCCAGGAAGTGATGATCCTGGCCAACGACGCCACCGTGAAGGGTGGCACCTATTATCCGCTGTCGGTCAAGAAGCACCTGCGGGCGCAGGAAATCGCCCAGGAAAACAATCTGCCCTGCATCTACCTGGTGGATTCCGGCGGCGCCAACCTGCCCAACCAGGACGAGGTCTTTCCCGACCGCGATCATTTCGGCCGGATCTTCTACAACCAGGCCAACATGTCGGCAAAGGGCATTGCCCAGATCGCCGTTGTCATGGGCTCCTGCACCGCGGGCGGTGCCTATGTGCCGGCCATGTCCGACGAGACCATCATCGTCAAGAACCAGGGCACGATCTTCCTGGCCGGCCCGCCGCTCGTCAAGGCCGCGACCGGCGAGGAAGTCACCGCGGAAGATCTCGGCGGTGGCGACGTGCACACGCGCCTGTCGGGCGTGGCAGATCATCTTGCCCGCGATGACGCCCATGCACTTGCCCTCGCCCGCCGCGCGATCGCCAGCCTGAACCGCACCAAGACCTCGTCCGTCGCCTTGCAGACACCGGAAGACCCGCTCTACGACCCGGACGAAATCCTCGGGGTCGTGCCGGCGGACCTGAAAACGCCCTATGACATACGCGAAGTGATCGCCCGCACCGTCGACGGGTCCCGCTTCGACGAGTTCAAGGCACGTTACGGCACCACGCTGGTCTGCGGTTTTGCCCATATCCACGGCATGCCGGTCGGCATCATCGCCAACAACGGCGTTCTGTTTTCCGAGAGCGCGGTCAAGGGCGCGCATTTCGTCGAGCTCTGTTCCCAGCGCAAGGTGCCGCTGGTGTTCCTGCAGAACATCACCGGTTTCATGGTCGGCCGGAAGTATGAAAGCGGCGGCATCGCCAAGGACGGCGCCAAGCTGGTGACGGCGGTGGCGACCACCTCCGTTCCCAAGATCACCATGCTGGTCGGCGGCTCCTTCGGTGCCGGCAATTACGGCATGTGCGGCCGTGCCTACGGTCCGCGTTTCCTGTGGACCTGGCCGAATTCGCGCATTTCCGTGATGGGCGGGGAACAGGCCGCCGGCGTGCTGGCCACCGTCCGCCGCGACGGCATCGAGCGCAAGGGCGGCTCCTGGTCTGCGCAAGAGGAACAGTCCTTCAAGCAGCCGATCATCGACCAGTTCGAGGAACAGGGCCACCCGCTCTATGCCACCGCGCGCCTGTGGGACGACGGCATCATCGATCCGCGCAAGACCCGCGACATTCTCGGGCTGTCCCTGTCGGCCGCGCTGAACGCCCCGATCGGGGACACCCGCTTCGGCCTGTTCCGGATGTAGGCCATGTCCATCACCGATCTCAAACAGACCTATCCGGATGCCGAAATCTTCAAGTTCGGCGACAGCGAGGAGCTGAGCGATCAGCTGATCGCGCTCGTGCGGTCCGGCAGGAAGACCGCCACCTGCGGCGCCCTGCGCGATTTTGGGGAGGGCGGCGAAACCATGCCCGTGGCAGGTCGCCGGGACATTGCCCTCAGCTGGGACGGATCTCCGGCCCTCGTCATCGAGACGCTGGAGGTCACTGTCACGCGCTATTGCGATGTGACCGAGGATTTTGCCCTTGCCGAGGGCGAAAACGACGACCTCTCGGGCTGGCGCCGGGACCATAAGGCGTTTTTCGAACGCAATGGCGGTTTTGCCCCGGACATGGAGCTCGTCTGCGAGCGCTTCAGGCTCGTGGAAGACCTGCAGGCGGAGGCCAGCTGATGAGCCGGATCGAAACGCTTATTGGCGACATCACAAAGCTCGAGGTTGATGCCATCGTCAACGCTGCCAACTCCTCGCTGCTCGGCGGCGGCGGCGTCGATGGCGCAATCCACCGCGCGGCCGGCCCGGACCTTGTTCATGAGTGCAGGCTGCTGGGCGGCTGTAAAACCGGCCAGGCCAAGATCACCAAGGGCTATCGACTACCGGCCAGGTTCATCATTCACACGGTCGGCCCGGTCTGGCGCGGTGGCAGCGAAGGCGAACCGGAGCTGCTGGCGAGCTGCTACGAGACCAGCCTGCGCCTGGCGGCCGAAAGCGGCTGCCGGACGGTGGCCTTTCCCGCCATCTCGACCGGCATCTACGGCTATCCGGCGGACCAGGCCGCCGGGATCGCCGTTGCAACGCTCCGCCGCGTCCTGATGGACCTGCCGGACATGAAAACCGTTACACTGGTCGCCTTCGACGCGGCGAGCCACACCTATCTGACAACCGCGCTCGGGAGGGCGGACAGCTGATGTTCAAGAAGATCCTCATTGCCAATCGCGGCGAAATCGCCTGCCGGGTCATGACAACCGCCAGAGACCTCGGCATCAAGACCGTTGCCGTCTATTCCGACGCGGATGCAGGCGCCAAGCATGTCGCCATGGCCGACGAGGCCTTTCGCATCGGCCCGGCGCCGGTTGCCGAAAGCTACCTGAAAACGGACCGGATCATCGAGGTCTGCCGGCAGAGCGGCGCCGAAGCGGTTCATCCGGGCTATGGCTTCCTGTCGGAAAACCCGGACTTTGTCGAGGCGCTTGAGAAAGCCGGCATCGCCTTCATCGGCCCGAGCGCCAAATCCATCCGCGCCATGGGGCTGAAAGACGCCGCCAAGGCATTGATGGTCGATGCAGGTGTGCCCGTCGTGCCCGGCTATCACGGCGACAATCAGGATCCGGATTTCCTGAAAGGCGAAGCCGACAAGATCGGCTACCCGGTCCTGATCAAGGCGCGTGCCGGCGGCGGTGGCAAGGGCATGCGAAGGGTCGACGATCCGAAGGACTTCACCGAGGCTTTGAAAGGTGCCCAGCGCGAGGGCGAGGCCAGCTTCGGCGACGGCCGTGTCCTGATCGAGAAATATCTCACCAAGCCGCGCCATATCGAGATCCAGGTCTTCGGCGACAGCCACGGCAATGCCGTCCATCTGTTCGAACGCGACTGCTCGCTGCAGCGCCGCCACCAGAAGGTGATCGAGGAAGCCCCCGCCCCGGGCATGCCCGAAGAGATGCGCAAGGCCATGGGCGAGGCGGCGGTGACGGCCGCCAAGGCCATCGACTATTCCGGCGCCGGCACCATCGAGTTCATCGCCGATGTCTCCGAGGGGCTCAAGGCGGACCGCTTCTACTTCATGGAGATGAACACGCGCCTGCAGGTGGAACATCCGGTCACGGAGATGATCACCGGAGAGGACCTCGTGGAATGGCAGCTGCGTGTCGCGTCCGGTGAGCCGCTGCCGAAGTCCCAGGACGAGCTCTCCTTCACCGGCTGGGCCTTCGAGGCCCGGCTTTATGCGGAAGACGCACCCAAGGGATTTCTGCCGGCCATCGGCACGCTGGAGCATCTGGCCCTGCCCGAGACAAGCGCCCGCGTCGACAGCGGCGTGCGCTCCGGTGACGAGATCACGCCCTTCTACGACCCGATGATCGCCAAGGTAATCGTCCATGGTCCGACCCGCGAGGCAGCGCTCGGCAAACTGCTCGCAAGCCTGGAAGCGACCGAGGTCGCCGGCTGTGTCACCAATGCCGGTTTCCTCGCGGCCCTCTGCCGCCACGACGGCTTTTCGAAGGGCGATGTCGACACCGGCCTGATCGACCGCGATCTGGACAGCCTGATCGAGGAACCGGCCATGCCGGAGGACGCGGTTGCACTCGCGGCCCTGACCGCACTTGGCCTGACACGGCCGGCCGCCGGCAGCGACCCGTTCGACGCACTGGCCGGCTGGCGCATCTGGAGTGCCTCGCGCCAATTTGCCCTGCTCGAAACGGGCGGCGAGCGCCAGGACGTGGAAGTGCATGCCCTCGGCAACCGCTGCTTCCAGGTCCATCTGGCAAAGGGGGCATACGACTACCAGCTGATAGATGTCACGGGCGGCGCGATCACCTATGACCGCTCCGGTCACCGGGCCCGTGCGGTCGTCGCAGAGGGAAAGAAGGGCCTGACGGTGTTTCTTGGCGGCCATGCCTACCCTGTCGGTCTTCCCGACGCGCTCAGCGCGGACGAGGAGGCCTCAGGCGCCGGCGATCAGCTGATTGCACCGATGCCCGGCCTCGTCAAGGTGCTCAGCGCCAAGGCGGGCGATACGGTCACGAAGGACCAGCCGCTGGTGATCCTGGAAGCCATGAAGATGGAGCACACCTTGAAGGCCCCGCGCGACGGCGTTGTCGGCGAGGTGCTGGTCAGCGAAGGTGAACAGGTCACAGACGGCACCATCCTGCTCGCACTGGCGGAGGAAAGCGATGCTGCTGCCTGACGCAACAAGCTACGAGGCCCTCACCGGAAAATTTGCCTGGGACATTCCGGATCGGTTCAACATCGGCGTTGCCGTCTGCGACGCCTGGGCCGAGAGGGAACCGGACCGGGAAGCCCTCGTCTTTGTCGATGAAAACGGCGACGAGGCCCATTACAGCTATGGCGACCTGCAGCGCCTGTCCAACCAGCTCGCGAACCTCTTGAAGAGCCGTGGCGTCCAGCCCGGCGACCGGATCGGCGTTCTCCTGCCCCAGCGCCCGGAAACCGCCTATGCCCATATTGCCGCCCTGAAGCTCGGCGCGGTGACCATCCCGCTGTTCACCCTGTTCGGTGAGGAAGCACTGGAATACCGGCTGAAGGATTCCAGCGCCAAGGCGGTGATTACGGATCTGGACGGAGCCGCCAAGCTGGCACCGCTCCGCGACAGCCTGCACGAACTGACAACCGTGTTCTGCGTCGACGGAGAAGACGGCGCGGCGGAGGATCTCGCCAGCCACATGGCCGGACACCAGGACACGTTCCAGGCCTGTAACACGGCACCGGACGATCCCGCGATCATCATCTACACTTCCGGCACGACCGGCCAGCCCAAGGGCGCGCTCCATGGTCACCGCGTGCTGCTCGGCCACCTGCCCGGCGTTGAAATGAGCCATGACTTCCTCGGTCAGCCCGGCGACCGCATCTGGACACCGGCCGACTGGGCCTGGATCGGCGGCCTGCTCGACGTGCTGCTGCCCGCGCTCTATCTCGGTGTGCCCGTGGTTGCCTGCCGCTTCCGGAAGTTCACGGCGGACGCCGCCTTCCAGCTGCTTCAGGACCAGAAGATCCGCAACACCTTCCTGCCGCCGACCGCTCTCAAGATGATGCGCCAGGTCGCCGAGCCGGAAAAAACCTGGCGGCTGAACCTCAGATCCGTTGCCTCCGGAGGCGAGACGCTCGGCGCCGAACTGATCGACTGGGGCCGGAAGACCTTCGGACTGACGATCAACGAGTTCTACGGCCAGACCGAGTGCAACATGATCGTTTCCAGCTGCGCCAGGCTGATGGAAGCCCGGCCCGGCATCATGGGACGCCCGGTACCCGGCCACACGGTCAGTGTCGTCAGTGACCAGGGCGAGGAGTTGCCGCCCGGGACCCTCGGAAACATTGCCGTGAGGCGCCCCGACCCGGTGATGTTCCTGGGCTACTGGAACAACAGGCAAGCCACGGAAAAGAAATTCGCCGGCGACTGGCTGCTGACCGGCGACACCGGCATGAAGGACAGGGACGGCTGGATCCGCTTCGTCGGCCGGGACGACGATGTCATCACGTCGTCCGGATACCGGATCGGCCCGGGCGAAATCGAGGATTGCCTGATCCGTCACCCGGCGGTCGCCATGGCCGGCGTCGTCGGCAAGCCGGACCCGCAGCGCACGGAAATCGTCAAGGCGTTCATCGTCCTGAAGAACGGCATCGTGCCGTCCGACGATCTGGCAAGGGAAATCGCCGACTTCGTCAAGACGCGCCTTGCCGCCCACGAATACCCGCGCGAGGTCGAATTCGTCGACGCCCTGCCGCTGACGACCACCGGAAAGGTCATCCGGCGCGAGCTGCGTGCCCGGTCGGAGGGGGAGTGATGTTTTTCCTCGCCGTCGGTTATCCCGGACAAGTGCAACGAAGCCGAGCGCTGATCCGGAATGACGCACCATTTCACTTCCCTTTCGAAAACTCAAAGAGCCCGACATGACCGACTTCGTCACCATCTTTGAAATGGGGCCGCGCGACGGTCTGCAGAATGAAAAGCTGTTCGTGCCCACGGCGCAGAAGATCGAGCTGGTCGACCGCCTGTCCGCCTGCGGCTTCCGCAAGATCGAGGTGACCAGCTTTGTCAGTCCGAAATGGGTGCCGCAGATGGCCGACGCCCTGGAGGTGATGGAAGGCATCTACCGCCATCCGGCCGTGGTCTATTCGGTGCTGACGCCCAACGTGAAAGGCTACACCGCCGCACGCCGCGCCTCCGCCGACGAGGTCGCGATTTTCGGCTCCGCTTCGGAAGGCTTTTCGAAGAAAAACATCAACTGCTCGGTCGCCGAGAGCATCGAGCGGTTCAAACCGCTGCTGGACAAGGCCCGCGAGGACGACATGCCGGTGCGCGGCTATGTTTCCTGTGTCACCGACTGTCCCTATGACGGTCCGACCCCGCCGGAAAAGGTCGCCGAAGTGGCGAAAACACTGTTCGACCTTGGCTGCTACGAGGTTTCGCTCGGCGACACGATCGGCGCCGGCACCCCGGAGACCATTGGCCGGATGCTGGACGCGGTCCTGGACGCCGTGCCGGCCGACAAGGTTGCCGGCCACTATCACGACACCAAGGGCCGGGCGCTGGAGAATATCGAGGTCAGCCTTGAAAAGGGCCTCAGAACCTTCGACAGCGCCATCGGCGGCCTGGGCGGCTGCCCCTATGCGCCCGGGGCAAAAGGCAATGTGGCGACGGAAGCCGTTGTTGACCTGATGGCACGAAAAGGCCTTGAAACCGGCCTCCGGCGAGACCTGCTGGCAGAGGTCGCGGAATTCGCCAAAACCCTCCGGAGTGTGGACGCATGAGCTTCGAAACCATTTCCATCGACACGGACACCCGCGGCGTCGCGACACTGACGCTCAACCGGCCGGACAAACACAATTCCCTGTCCGCGCAGATGATCGACGAGCTGACCCGCGCGGCACATCAGCTCGGTTCCAACGACACCGTGCGCGTGGTCGTCCTGACCGGTGCGGGCGCAAGCTTCTGCGCCGGTGGCGATCTTGGCTGGATGCGCGAACAGTTCGAGGCCAGCCGCGAGACCCGCATGGAAGAAGCCCGCAAGCTCGCCATGATGCTGAAGGCCCTGAACGAACTTCCCAGACCGCTGATCGGACGGGTTCAGGGACAGGCCTTCGGTGGCGGCATCGGCATGATGAGCGTCTGTGACACGGTGGTCGCCGTCGACAGCGCCAAGTTCGGCCTTACGGAAGTCCGCCTCGGCCTGATCCCGGCCACCATCAGCCCCTACGTGCTTGCCCGCATGGGCGAGGGCAAGGCCCGCCGGGTGTTCATGTCGGCCCGGATCTTCGGCGCGGAGGAAGCCAGGGACCTGGACCTCGCCGCGAAGGTCGTTGCCGAGGCAGACCTCGACGAAGCGATCGAGACGGAAATCAGACCCTATCTCGGTGCGGCACCGGCGGCTGTCGCCGCGTCCAAGGCGCTCGCCCGCAGCCTCGGCACGCCGATCACAGACGCGGTCATTAACGACACCATCCGCCGCCTCGCGGACACCTGGGAGACCCCGGAAGCGCGCGAGGGCATCTCGGCCTTCTTCGAGAAGCGCAAGCCGGACTGGGTGGCGAAGTAACGGCAACTACGGAATATTTTTAGCCGGTTGCCACAAATACCGTCGTCATCCTGAGGAGGCGCACAGCGCCGTCTCGAAGGATCGGACACGTGTTCTGAAATTCGTACGGATCCTTCGAGACGGACCTGACGGTCCTCATCAGGATGACGTCCAATGTTGTGGCGACGGCTTAATTAAGCACTCCAGCCACCAGACCAAAATTCTCAGCTGCCGGGGCTGCGCCTTGCATGTTCGATCAGCGCGGCAATGCGGGCGACTTCCTTTTGCTCGGACGTGGCGGGCGGCTTTTCGCGCTCCGGGCCACCATACATGCGCTCGCGGCGCTGGCGGATCTTCTTGCGCTGATAGTCACTGATCCCGTCGGGCAGTTCCATGCCGGCCCGGTCGATACTGATAAGGACGCGCTGGAGATCGGGAACAAGTTCGGAGGAAATCGTGAAGGTTGCGCCGTCCTTGCGCTTGAACACCAGCGTGTTGGTGCTTTCGGCGCCGTTCAGCAGGACCGCGGACCGCGGACCACTGGACCCGATGGTCGATTGCCACCAGGCGGCCCAGCCGGACGCCTGCCACAGGCGCACGTCGATCTTCTTCAGCTCCTCGTACATCACCCTGACCTTGAGGCCGAACTGGGTGAACTCGAAGCCGTTGCTGAAGAAACGCACCCACGAGGTATCCTGCCTGACGGCCACGGTGAAGAGGACCAGCGAGACGGAAGCCGGACCCAGGCAGAACAGCGCGAGGAGCGCTGCGGCTCCGCTCCAGTCGGCCATGCCGATCAGGGCCACGGAAAAGAACACCGCGCCGAACACCATGCCGATACCGTCGAGCACGACCACCGGTGGATGGCAGACAGGCCGGACGGCTCCGGAAGGCGCCTTGGGTCTGGGCAAGGCGGCGTAGATCCCGGCGGCGGCAATCAGGCACAGCAGGCTGCTCAGCACCGACATGAAGAAATAGCCGCCGACGATACCCAGAACGCACAGGCTCAGGGGCACGATCCGGCGAAGGAACTCAAGCTTTGCTGTTTTGCCCACACCGCTCTCCATGCATTCAAACAGTGGAACCGATACGAACTGAAGGGGACACTTACCGATTCCCGCATTGAATCAACTGGACCGCTTCAAATCAAGCTGCGGTGTGGACTAACCAACATCAATGTAACCAATGCGGAAACTGCGGTGCCGAAATTTTAGGTCCGATTGGAAACAATCGGCAACCGGACGCGCGCCCGGTCAGGAGGCTTTCGACTCGCGCCCCAGAAAGCTGAACTTGTCGCGCACCTTGCCGAACTTGGGCGCATGCAGCGACAGGAAGTCATGCATGATCGTGTCAATGTCGTCCGACTTGAACGGCTTCTTCAGGAACCCGTCGATGCCGACAAACGCAGCGGACCGTTCCAGATAGGTGGTCTCGTTGGTGGACATCATGTAGATGCCGATCTTGCTCGACAGGTCACGGATCGAACCGGCCAGCTCGATGCCGTCGACACCGGGCATGTGGAAGTCGGTCAGCACCAGCTTGAATTTGCCGGAAGCCAACGCCCGCAGCGCGGATTGCGCGCTGTCAGCCTCGGAAATCTCGAAATTGAACCGGCTATCCTCGAGGATCCTGCGCGTCAGCTTACGCATGGTGGCGCTGTCGTCGACGATCAGGATCGGATAGGTGGCCGTCATCGTCATGAACGTGGCGATGATTTCGGCCACTTCTTCCTGCTGGAACGGTTTCTTGAGAAAATGATAGGCCCCGAGCTGCCGCAGAAGTGCTTCCGACTTGTCGTCCATGCTCGTCGAAATCGCGACCGTCATGCAGTTTGACGACTTGGTCTCCCGCATTGCGGCAACCACTTCCGGACCATTGAGACCCGGCATGTTGATGTCGACGAAGGCGATGTCGATCGGCTTGCGCTTGAGAATGTCCAGCGCCGCCTGACCATCGGCAACGGCGTCGATTTCGATATACCGTTTACTGCGATGGACCTTGATGCCCTCAGTGACAACTTCACGGGCGATGGAGCTGTCGTCAGCGACCAGTACGCGGATCATTTTGTGCAGCAATGTCGTCTACCTCTTCGCACCGCTCGCTCGAGTTCCGAGGCCTGTCTGAATTGACAAGCAATATTGCTGAACAATCGTGTATTTTCTCTTACTCTTACTTGTAATACAAATTGCAACCCTCGATGAGCATCCGGAATACACCTGAACCGAAGAAAAAGTGCCAAATCTCAGAAACACCTGACAGTATCTTCCTCCAGTCAACATGACGCTGACGTCAGGTTATCACTGTTCCGTTAGTTGGCCGGACGTCTTCCCTATTCGGTCAGCAGACCCGGGTCCTGCGGCTGGTCTGTGAGACGGAATTCCGCGTGTGGACCCAATATGGCCTCGAGGCGGCCAGTGCGATGCATGGTCTCGATACGTGGATTGACCGACGTCAGGAACCGGTTGCCGCGTGCGTTGTCGTGACAGATGAAGGTGATGGGAAAGCGCAAATTCCTGAGGTTCAGCGGACTGACACGAAGCGCGTCCGGCTTGTCCAGCTGGTCCATGGCCAGCGCCGTGTCCGGATGATGCCCCAGGAAGGCATCGATCCGGCCCAGCTCGATCATCCGGATCAGTTGTGTCTCGGAATCTATCGGCATGAACCGGTCGGCGTTCTTGCCCAGCACGATGACGGCGCCCGATCCCCTGATGTAGCCGACTCGTTCCGGTTCGAAATCGGCCAGCCGTGCCTCCGGCGACGACTTTCCGGCCGTGTAGAGCCGCAGTGAGACGACATCCACCTGTGAGGACGTCACGAGGCGCGCGGCCGCGTCGCCAAGGTTGAGCGCCCTGATATTCGTCGGAAACAGACAGGAATTCGGGTCTCCAAGGAAACTGGTTTTCGACCTTGTCAGCGGCCCTGCCTGCATGGAGATCCTGAACGGACTGTCGCGCAGCACCTCGGACAGGAAGAGATCATATTGTGCGCCGCTGGTTTGCGTCAGACGGTGCGGCAGCCGGTTCAGGTAGAGCGTGATGTCATCCGCCGCACGGGCCGAAGTAACCGCCGCCGGACCAGCAAGCCAGACGCAGATCAGCAGAAACAGGAAACCATTTTTCACCGAAGTGCCCCCCATGCGTCAGTCTGCCTTCCCCCCGGGCATCTTTCAAGCTGCCTCTACCGCCGGTCCGGCGGACACAACGGGCAGCTGTTTCAGGCATCGGAAACCAAGGGGCGCACATCCGAATTGCGGTTGGTACAGGTACCGTGGTCTCCGGGCGCGACACGTTGCCCGCCCCGAGACATGGCTGACAGGACGTTTTGAACACGGGCCATAGATGCTTTCTTAAGACAAGATCTGTCTAGGTGACAGTCTCGCTTGAAATACGTTGCCGGTTGGCTACGAACCGGAAGAGCCGTCGTCAGTCAAATCAAGCGCGCCGTTGCACAGGAACTGCTCAAAATGATCGCGGATGTCATCAAGCTTGTCCTTTCGAACCCTTCCCTTGTTCTTCTTGTCCTGGGGGGCGTCGTGGCGCTGGGTATTCTGGTGAGCAGAAGCAAGCCGTTGCCGAAAGGGGCGGCCATGGAGACCGTCCTGTCCCAATTCATCCTGTTTTCCATCGGGATCGGCTACCTCTACAATTTTGTCATTCATGTCTTTTTCGCAGACATGGCTGCAAAGTTCATAGGCTGGGCCAACAGTCCCTTTCAGCTCGAGGTCGGCTTTGCCAGTCTCGGGTTCGCAGTGGTCGGTTTCCTGGCATTCAGCGGGTCTCGCGGATTGCGCATTGCTTCCGTTGTCGGGCCATCGGTCTTCCTGCTGGGCGCTGCCGGAGGGCATGTCTATCAGATGGTCGCAGCCCATAATTTCGCGCCGGGAAATGCAGGCGTTGTCTTCTGGACCGATATCTTCATTCCGGTGATCGGGTTCACGCTGCTGTGGCTGACACGTGCGTCAACGCGGCCTTCTCCTGCCGGCCCGGCCCGGTGAGCATGCTACACCTTCCACGCGGTTGGATGAGGACACCTGGCTGCACCCTTCTGGGTGGCCGCCCCCGGCAAGCCCCTGAGGCGAAAGCCGGAGCAGGAAATCCTGTGTCCGTGCCGGAAATCCCTGCCGTCTGACCCGAACGTGATATTTGCCAGAACGCTTGCCGATCGATGACACGATCGAGTCTGCTGTGCCCGGAACGTGCGAGGCAGCATTGTGCAAGCAGTCTTTGATGGCGCTGGAAGGGTAAATCAGACGGTTAAATCAACCGTCTGAGTATAGTGCAGGTGAAAGGACAACCCGTTCGGCACGAGGTTGTAACCCATGTCTCCGGTACAAACTGTTACCTATGTCTCCGGATCGGACATATCAGGAAGTGGTGCCGCTGATAGGACTCGAACCTACGACCCCATCATTACGAATGACGTGCTCTACCAACTGAGCTACAGCGGCGTTTCTGGCGAACCAGGCGGCGCTCACGTGAGCGCGGCGACTCGGACGTGGCCGAGTGCGCCGCTAATTACCGGAGCTTGGCCCCAGATGCAAGAGCCGATTGGCGCTTGCCTGCGCAAGAGTGCAAGTTCCGAAGACCTTCACCGCAACGCGGCCCGCATTCAATTGAAAAAGCGCGGCCGCGGTGTCTTTTTGGACGTGTCCTCGTCCTCGTCATCCGGCCCGGGATCATCCGGCATCCGGGACAGCGGAAACTCGATCGGACGGTCCAGATCGTCTTTCTCACCGGCTTTCTTTTCTGCCTCGGCCCCGGCTGTTTCCGCTGCTTTGGCAGTGCCTTCGCCGGTGCCGGACCCAGGCCCGGCCGCCTTGTCGGCAACGTCGGCCTTTGCCGGTTCCGTTTCGGACGGCTTCTCCACGCTGGCCTCGGCCGTGCCGTTCGCAGGCTTTGCATCGGGCAGGTCCTTCAGCGAGGGACTGTGCTTGACGTCATCCGTCGTGCCTTCATAGCCCTGCTTGCCCACCGATGCCGGCTTGGCGGGTGCGGCACTTTCGGTCGTTTCCGCGGACGCCGGTTTTGCTGCTCCGGCAGATTTTTCAACCGGCTCGGCTTCCAGAACAACCGGATCCGCTTCATCCAGCAGCGTGTCGATCTCCTCGGCATCGCTCCGGAATGCATCGGCTTTGGCACCGGATGCGGCCGCCGGCAGAGCGGGCGCCTCGAACAGGCTGTCTTCGAGCACCAGGCCGTCATCTTCCGACAGGCTGTCCGGCGTGACCCACTGGAACGCGTCCAGCTTTCCGGTCACCGGCGACACCGCCTGCCACTCGGCCGAGATGACGCCGTCGGCCATCCAGACCTTGTCCATCGGCGCCGAGACGGCCCGGGCCAGCCAGTCACGCATGCGGCCCCGGTCGCCATGTTCGGCCT
This sequence comes from Roseibium sp. Sym1, assembly GCF_027359675.1. Taxonomy (NCBI): domain Bacteria; kingdom Pseudomonadati; phylum Pseudomonadota; class Alphaproteobacteria; order Hyphomicrobiales; family Stappiaceae; genus Roseibium; species Roseibium sp. Sym1. The sequence goes on along the minus strand of NZ_CP114786.1, from coordinate 2,211,088 downwards.
CTTCCAGTTCCGCCATCAGCAGGAACGCCTTGCGGCTCGGCTCAGCCTGGAGAACCTTCTTAAGCTGCTTGCGCGCTTCGTCGAATTCGCGCGCTTCCATGGCAGCCCGGGCGATCGCCAGGGCGCCTTCCGGCGTGTTGGCGCGCTGTGCCGACAGCGACTTGACGCGCTTCAGCCTGTCGACGGCGGCATCGCCGGTGCGCACATGGGCGTAGGTATCCGCCAGGTCCGGATGCGGCGACAGCCGCCAGGTGGCTTCCAGCACCTTGGACGCCTTGCGGATGTCCCCGCGCCGCGTTGCCAGGCGTGATGTCAGCACGGCGGCGGGCACAAGGTCGAGCGCAAGACCGTGGGCTTCCTTGGCAAGCGAATAGGCGCGCTCCGGTTCGCCGTCTTCCAGCTTCTGCGCCAGCGCCGTCAGGATGACCGCGCGCTGACGGCGGTAGGTCTTCTTGTCGAGCATCTTGGCTGCGTAGTTGCGCTCCAGCGTCTTCAGCGCCTCGTCCCAGTGATGGGCGACGGCCTGGTAGCCGAGCACGGCCTTGCCGGCCCATTCCAGGCCCGGAGACGTCTTGGCGGCCTCTTCGGCATAATGACGCGCGGCAACCGGTTCGCGGTGCCGTTCCGCCTCGACGAACAGGCCGTGCAGCCCGAGCGCCTTGGTGGCCGGATCCTCCAGCATGGCTTCGAAGCGTTGACGGGCCTCGTCGTCCTTGCCCGCGAGCTGCGCTGTCTGCGCCAGAAGGAGCTGGGCGGCAGGCTCGTCGGCCAGGAGGCGGTCGGCGTCCACGGCATACCGGCGCGCCAACTTTGCGTTACCGGTCCCGAGCGCGATCAGTCCGTGCGACAGGGCCTGGTACCCCTTGTCCTTGCGCCGCCTGCGGAAAAACCGGCTGGCGATCTGCGGCGACTTCAGCACCACCCGGATCGCCCAGACCACACCGAGGAAGACCGCAAGAATCACGGCAACCACGAGAGCAACGACCGTCGGCGACTGCTCCCAGATGTTCGTGCCGACCTGTTCGCCGTTCTCGTAGACCGGCCAGGCAATCTGGATCGTCCCCGGCAGATCCGCCATCCAGGCAAACCCTGCGGCGACGGCAAACAACAGCGCGAAATAGAACAGAACGCGGATCATTCAGTTCGCTCCCTGCGACGGCCGGACTGTTCCGGCACAAATTTCCATGGCTCGGCGGACCCCGGTCCGGCGGGCGTTCAACTGTCTTTCGCAGCCAGTGCGTTCAGCACTTCCTGCGAGGCCTTGTCGGTCAGGTTGTCCACCTCGACGCGGGCCTCGGCTCGCGCGGCCCAGTCGCTAGCGGCGGCCTGTCCGGCCTCCGGCAAGGCCTTGTAGGCTTCCAGCGCGGCGGCAAGATTGCCGGATTTCACGGCGTTTTCCATCCGTTGCAGCGCCGCGTTGGGCCCATCCCCCTCGCCACTGCCCGATTGCCGGACGGTGATCAGGGACTGGGCGCTCGACAGGAGACTGTCCAGCACGTCGCCCGAATGGTCCGGTTCGGAAAAGGTCTGGTAGACCTTGCGCGCCACCGGCGGAAACTGGGCGATCAGGACGGAGACAGGCTCGACCCCGGTCTTGGCATGGGCCTCGAGGGCGGCAAGATCGATGTCAGACGGCAGACCGGCCTTCACGGCCGCGAGCTCGGTCCCGTAGGGACGGCCCGAATCCACCGCCGACTTCAGCGCGGAGACGGACAGCGCCCGGGCGGCAACTTCCCGCGCCGTGGCGTCGCCCATGGTCGCTTCGACCGCCGCAACCCGTTTGGACAGGCTTTCGAGCTCCGCGCGAATAGTCTCCAGTGCGGCCGTGTTGGCCTCGCCGACGGACTTGATGTCGGCCGACAGGCTGGACAGGGTTTCGGTGGCCCGGGCCTGGCTGTCGGCCAGTGTTTTCAGGGAGACATCCGATGTCGACACGGCGGTTTGCGCTGCCTTGGCCGTCGCTTCGGTGTTCGACAGCCGGGTCTCGACATCCGCGAGAGTCGACTTCAGGTCGGTGAGCTGGGTCTCGAGCTCGGAGACGGAACCGGACAGCTTGTCGGCTTCCGAAGAGGTCGAGCTGCTGCTGGTCTCCAGTTCGGCAAGGCGCTTTTCCAGCGGCGCCAGATCGGCCTGGTTGTCGGATTGCGTGGTGTTTTCCAGGGCGGCCAGACGATCTTCCAGAGGCTTCAGGTTGACCGGAGCGCCATCACCACCGCTGACCGGTGCGGACGTCATCTCGCTGCGCAGGCTTTCAAAATCCTTCTTCAGCGCGTCGACCGCCGGGCCAAGATCCGCCGATGCCGACGAGGCCGCCTCATTCAGCTTGCCTTCCAGCGCGGTGACCTTGCGCTCCAGCGCGGAAACGGCGCTGCCGGTGTTCTGGCTGGAGACGGTCGACGTGACATCGCCGAGCTTGCCTTCAAGGTCGGAAATCTTGCGTTCGGCTGCCCTGAGCGCGCTGGTCAGCTGCTGGTTCGGCTCCGGGTTCAGTTTGACGATTCCGGCCTGGTAAAGACCGAACCCGCCGCCCAGAACCAGGATACCGCCGATCACCGCAGCGATCAGCACGCCGAACGCGCCGACACCACCGCGCTCCTCGGCCGCGGGCGGATTGGAAAACGTCGTCGATCCGGCTGGCCTGGAACTGCTCGTCGTGCTGCTGGTCGTGGTTGACGGACGGCTCGAGGACGTTCCGGCGGCGCTGCCGGAGGATGAGGTGCTGCCCGCCTTGCTCGCGGCCGATGTCGTGCTTGCCGGCTTCGTGTCCGCAGGCTTGCCACCGCCCGTCGCGGACGCGCCCGCCGACGTCGTGCCGGACCCCGACGTCGTGCCTGAACCGGACGTCGTGCCCGTGGATCCGGCCGGGCGGGTTGAACTGTAGCTGGAAGAGGTCGTTCCGGAGGTGCCGGAGGACGAGGTGCCGCCGGTCGTCGCCGGCTTGGAGGAACCGGTGGACGCGCTGCCTGAAGCCGTGGTGCCGCCCGGCTTGTTGGCGGCCTTCTCGGCGGTCAGGTCAATAGTGACCGGCCGTTTGCCCGAACCGGACGTCGAAGAGGCCGCGCTGCTGCCAGGCTTGTCGGAGGCGCCTGATCCGCTGCCGCCCGATGAGGATGTCCCGCCAGAAGATTTCTTGTCCGTCGCCATCTCATCTCCTCCTGAACCCTGCCGGTCCCAAGACCTTCACTATACACACCTCTTTGCGAAGCGGTACCGCCGCGGCAAAGACTTTTGCGCGCTGCAAAAGAACGACTCCCCCGGATCCGGTTAACACTGTGTTAATGCCAATTCCAGCAAGGCGTTTTCATTCGGCGCGGAAGCCACTTTTACCCGCATTGCTTCAGATAGGGGCTCACCGGCCTGTTTCGAAAGGGCATAGACGGGCATGCGTGAAAATTTGTCGCCCGGGACACCGGCGCGCAGCAGGGAGCGCAAGGCTTCGGCCGTCCTCTTCGAATAGATCAGGACCCCGTCATAGGCTTCGCCTGACAGCGCCTCGATCAGCTCTTGCGGCACCGTCTCCACAGGAACCATCCGGTAAACGGCAACGGTCCGGCAGGACATTTTGCCGCCGGCCAGAACCTCATCCAGCTCCCCGGCCCTGTCCTCCGCCGCCGGATAGAGCACGCTGCCCGGCTCCAGGCCGTCCCGTCTGGCGAGAATCAGCTCCGCGAGAGCGGCAAGATCACCATCCGCGGACACGACTTCCGCGAAACCGGCTTTCCGCGCGGCCTCCGCCGTTGCGCGCCCGACCGTGAAAACCGGCAGTTTCTGCAAGTCCGCAAGCTGGCCGTGGCCGGCAAGAACGGCGACCGCCCGCCGGCTGGAAATGGCCAGGGCCGACACGTTCGACAGGTCGAACCGGTCCGGCGGATACTCCGTGCAGGTCAGCAGCGGCACCTCTTCGGCGGCATGTCCCAGGGCACGCAACCGCTCCGCAGTGCGCCTGCACTCCGGTTGCGGCCGTGTCACCAGGAAGCGCATGCCCGCCTCAGGCCTCTGCCAGAAAGCCCGGCCCCATCCTGGCCTTCAGGTCCTCGCCAACCGACTGCCCGATCCGGACCGCATCCGCAAGCGGACCGCCGCCGGCGGCCTCATGGGCCTCGGACCCGTCCGGCTTCAGCACGATTCCCCTGAACTGCAGGGTGTCGCCCTCGATGGTCGCAAGCCCGCCGATGGGCGTGCGGCACGAACCGTCGAGCACGGCCAGGAAGGCCCTTTCCGCATCGAGGCGGATTTGCGTGGTCTCGTCGTGGATCGCGGCCAGTTTCTCCAGGGTTGCCGTGTCGCCTTCACGGCTTTCGATGCAGATCGCCCCCTGGCCGACGGCAGGGAGAAAGTCTTGTGTTTCCAGAAGGCTGGTGATTTCCCCGCCAAGCCCGAGCCGGCGCAGGCCCGCTGCGGCCAGCAGCGTCGCGTCGACTTCCCCCTCGGCCAGCTTGCGCATCCTTGTCTGCAGGTTGCCGCGGTACATGACCACCTCGATGTCCGGACGGAGCCGCTTGATCATCGCCTGGCGGCGCAGGGAACCGGAGCCGACGACGGCGCCCTGGGGCAGGTCGGTCAGCGTGCCGGCCTTTGGCGACAGGAAAGCATCGCGCACATCCTCGCGCGGCAGGAACGCCGTCAGCGCCAGACCATCCGGAAGCACGGTCGGCATGTCCTTGGAGGAATGAACCGCGATGTCGATCCGGCCATCGAGCAGGGCCTCCTCGATTTCCTTGGTGAAGAGCCCCTTGCCGCCGACTTCCGACAGGGGCCGGTCCTGGATCCTGTCGCCGGAGGTCTTGATGACAACGATCTCGAACGCGTCTTCGGGAAGAGAATGGGCCGCCATCAGCCGGTCGCGGGTTTCATGAGCCTGCGCCAGCGCCAGCTGGCTGCCTCTCGTGCCGATGCGCAAAGGATTTGATTGCAAGGTTTACCGTCCAGATGCTACGCCCGGCGGGAAAAGCCGGGCATATGTTTCTTGATTGATACGTGTCCTAACACAGGCCACCGCACCAACACCAATGACCTCAGTCAAATCAAAAGACAATGCGACCGATCTGACGGTTCTGGGCATAGAAACCAGTTGCGACGAAACCGCGGCGGCGGTCGTGCGCGGTCCGGATGACAAGAGGATCCTTTCCAGCACGATCCGCTCGCAGATCGACGAGCACACCGAATTCGGCGGCGTCGTACCGGAAATTGCCGCCCGCGCCCATATCGAGATCCTCGATCGGATCGTCGCCGAGGCGATGCATGAGGCCGGCTGTTCGTGGGACGATATCGACGCGGTGGCCGCCACGGCCGGCCCGGGCCTGATCGGCGGCGTCATTGTCGGTTTCATGACCGCCAAGGCGATCGCCATGGCAGCAAACAAGCCGCTGGTCGGCGTCAACCACCTGGAAGGCCATGCCCTGACCGCGCGGCTGACCGACGACCTGGCGTTCCCGTTCCTGCTTCTGCTGGTGTCGGGCGGGCACAGCCAGTTCCTGCTGGTCCGCGGCGTCGGCGACTATGAACGGCTCGGCACCACCATCGACGATGCCATCGGCGAGGCTTTCGACAAGACCGCCAAGCTGCTCGGGCTGCCCTATCCGGGCGGTCCGCATGTGGAGAAGATGGCCGCGAAGGGCGATGTCAGCCGTTTCCGGCTGCCGCGGCCGCTGCTCGACCGGCCGGGACTGGACATGTCCTTTGCCGGTCTCAAGACCGCGCTCAGAACCCAGGCCAAGAAACTGGAACCGGTCGACGACCAGACGGTTGCCGACCTTTGCGCCGCCTTTCAACGCTCGGTTTCCGATGTGCTGGCCGCGCGCACCAAATCGGCACTGGCGCTGTTCAGGGAGCGCCATCCGGACGCAGATCCAGCAATCGTTGTCGCCGGGGGCGTGGCCGCGAACCAGGAGATCCGCCGGAGCCTTCTGGCGGCTGCCGACGCGGCCGGAGCGCGCTTTGTCGCACCGCCGCTGAGCCTGTGCACGGACAATGCCGCCATGATCGCCTGGGCCGGTATCGAACGGCTGCGGCTCGGGCCCGTCGACGACATGGCCCTGTCGCCCCGTCCGCGCTGGCCGCTCGATGCGGCGAATGCCGGCGTTCTCGGCGCGGGCAAGAAAGGCGCCAAGGTCTGAAACGCCACAAAGAAAACGCGCCCGCCCTTACGCCGAACCGCGGAGCCTGATAGGAAACGGTGCATTGCGAAAAGGACCTTCCGGGAATGCGTCTCTATCACAAGGCCTATGTCTATCTGACCTGCGGCACCGACCTTCTGGTCTTTGACGAGCCGGACACGCCCTGGCTCGGCCTGCAGGTGCCCGGTGGGACCGTGGATCCCGGCGAGAGTTTCCTGCACGGCGCGATGCGCGAATTCGCCGAGGAAACCGGCCTGGAGCTTGACGCCGCCTTCGATCAGTTTTCCAGCCAGGATCTGCCGTTTGAAACCCTGCCGCCGGTTGGCCAGTTCCGCGCGCCGCCCGACCGGCCGCTTAAGGGCCGCCATGTCAGGCGCAATTATCATGTCCGCCTTTCCGCCCGGCCGAAAGACACCTGGGAACATTACGAAATGCACCCGAGCAGCGGCGGCGCCCCGATCCGGTTCCGGTTCTTCTGGATCGGTCTTTTCGAGGCCAAGGCCCAGGACGAGGAGACTTTTTTCGCCGCCTTCGGCGCACCGCTCAATGCCTTGCGCGAACGCGTGTCGGCGTCAAAGAACGTTGCATAGCTTTTTCAAGGACTTGCCCGTGAAAATCCATCACAAGGCCTATGTCTACCTGACCTGCGGACCGCAGCTGCTGGTGTTCATCGAACCGGATCATCCGGACCCGGACCTTCAGGTCCCGGGCGGCACTCTCGATCCCGGTGAGAGTTATCTCCAGGCCGCCCGGCGCGAATTTGCCGAGGAGACAGGACTTTCATTGGATATCGCTCTCGAATCGTTCGCCGACCAGGACCATATCTTCAAAAATGTTCCCGGAAGTCTGGACGGCCTGCATCGCCGGCGGCATTTTCACGGCAGCGTTCGTGAAAAACCCGCGACAGAATGGGAACATTTCGAAATGACACCGAGTTCCGGCGGGCCGCCGATAAGGTTCCGCCTGTTCTGGGTTGATCTGTTCGCCAGGGATGCGCCGCCCGAGACCAGGTTCTTTGAAGAATTTGGAGCGCAGCTTGAAACACTACGGACGCGCATGGAAAGGCAGATCGATGGGCGCTATTAAGACGGTCGGCGTCATAGGCGGCGGTGCCTGGGGCACCGCCCTGGCCTTGACGGCCGCCAGGGCCGGACGGGATGTGCGCCTGTGGGCGCGTGATCCCGGGATTGTGTCCGACATCCGCTCCAAACGGCAGAACCCGCGCTACCTGCCGAAGATCACCTTCGACGAGGACCTGGCGGCGACGAACGCGCTCGAGGACGTCGCCGACGCGGATGCCCTGCTGCTGGTCACCCCCGCCCAGACCACCCGCGCCATGCTGGCCGCGCTCAAGAAGACCGGCAAGGTGCGCGGCCCCGTCGTGCTCTGCGCCAAGGGCATCGAACAGTCCTCCGGCAAGCTCCTCTCCAAGGTGCTCTCGGAAGAACTGCCGGGCGTGGAACCGGGCGTCCTGTCCGGCCCGAGCTTTGCAGACGACGTTGCCAGGGGCCTGCCGACCGCGGTCACGGTCGCCGCCAACTCCGCCAAGACCGCGCTCAGCCTGTGCGAGGCGATGCAATCGCCCTGTTTCCGGCCCTATGCCTCCATCGACATTCTCGGCACCCAGATCGGCGGCGCACTGAAAAACGTGCTGGCGATCGCCTGCGGCGCGGTGGTCGGCCGCAAGCTCGGCGCCAGCGCCCAGGCGGCCCTGACCGCGCGCGGCTTTGCCGAGCTCACCCGTCTCGGCACGGCCATGGGTGCGCAGGGAGAGACGCTCACCGGCCTCTCCGGTCTCGGCGATCTTGTGCTGACCTGCTCGTCGAGCCAGTCGCGCAATTTCTCCTTCGGCCTGCGGCTGGGAGAGGGTTTCATGGCTTCCGAACTGATTTCCGCCGGCGGCAAGCTTGCCGAAGGCGCCTTCTCGGCCCGCGTGGCGGTGAAGCTCGCCCGCAAATACGATGTCGAGGTGCCGATCTGCGAGACGGTCGCAAAGATGATCGACGAGGACCTGACCATCGACGACGCCCTCAACACCCTGATGGCCCGCCCGCTCAAGGCGGAATCCGAATTCGTTTAGGGCGTCACGATGCCTCCGACAGGATAGCCGAATCAACCCGGCCGCAAGGGCGGTGTTCGCGGCAATACGTTTCATTGCCCGGAAGTGCCGGAAGCGGCAGGCGCAAGTGTCCGGCACGCCTCGAAACGGTCGCTCCCGGCATCCCGGACACGGCTAAAGGATCCGGCTGCCCGAACAATTATCTGAAACACAACACGTTTCTTGCCGCCGCGCCGAAAAAGCCTGGTACGTGCGACGGCGATAGCCCGATCGGGAAAACCACTGACTGGTAATTGTGCAAACTCGGGCCGATCAGCACAAATTTAAGGCTTCCTAAATTCTTCTTAACCATAGTAGCGGGCATTCCGAGACCGAAGAGGGCAGTTGTGTCCATGCATGCATATGCAAATGCTGATTTCCACGAATTGGCTGTCGAAGAAAACGATTCGTCCGAAGCCGGTTCGGTCATGGAGGCAATGGGTGCCATTGGCACCAACCTTAGCCGCATCAGCCTCGATGTCGCGGTTTCCGCCGACGAAATCCAGTCCATCTCCGGCACCTTCTCCTCGAATGTCGAAGACTTTTCCAATCTGATCGGACGGTTTGCGGATATCGAATCCGCGACGACCGAGATCTCTTCACAGATCGCCGAGGCGGAGAACATCGCGAGCAACGCCTGTGCGGAAATCGGAGGCTCCCAGGCGACGATCGAGACCGCACGCCAGGAAATCGCCGACCTGCTCGAGGCAGTCCGCGCGGGCCAGGATAGGATGGCGGAATTGAGCGATGTGCTCGGCAGGGTCGGATCGATAACGAACTCGATCAACAACATCGCCCGGCAAACCAACCTCCTGGCGCTGAACGCCTCCATCGAAGCGGCGCGCGCAGGCGACGCCGGACGCGGCTTTCTGGTGGTGGCCAACGAAGTCAAGGAACTGGCGCAGTCGACAGCGGATGCGACCTCGGAAATCGAGACGGCTCTGTCCGAAATCAAGTCCGGTTTCGAGCACCTCGCGGGCACGTCCAGGCAAACCGGCGAAACAGCGGCCAAGGTTCGCACCCACGCGGGAACCTTCGCCGACATTCTGACCAAGGTCTCCGGCGACATCCAAGTCATCGGCAAGGCGACCACATCCATCGACGAGAAAATGGTCGATGTGCAGCAGACCTGCGGAATCTTTCGCGAAACCTCCGGAACAGTTTCGGCGAGCCTGACCGAATCCAGCTCAAAGCTGGCCGACATCTCACGGACCATGCGCCGGGTCTCAGACGACACCGACGCCTTCGTTCTTTTCTCCGCGACGTGCGGTGCCTATAAGGAAGAGGCTGGCATCATCCGGAAGGCCGAAGACGCGGCAAAGCGCGTCGCGGAACTGTGCGAACAGGCCATCGTTTCCGGCGAACTGACCGAGGCCGACCTGTTCGACCGGAACCACACCGAAATTCCAGGCAGCAATCCGCCGCAGCATCTGGCCAAATTCTCCTCGTTCAACGACACCCATGTGTCCCCGATCATCGAGGAGATCGTCGCCAGCGACGACCGCATCGCCTGGTGCGCGTCGATCGACGACACCGCCTATGTCTCAACGAACACCAAAGCGGTCTCAAAGCCGCAGGGCGATGACATCGAATGGAACATCGCCAATTGCCGCAATCACCGCTACTTCGATGACCGCACGGGCATGCGGGCGGCGAAGAACCGCGATCCGCTCCTATTGCAGACCTACCAGCGCGACATGGGCGGCGGACACCTCGTTCCCATGAAGGACATCAGCGCCCCCATCTTCGTCAGGGGCCGGCACTGGGGCGGTTTCCGCATCGGCTACACGCCCTGAAACAGGCGTTTGAATGCTCGGCGACCTGACCAGGGACCGGTTACATATGCCGGCTTTTCGGAGCAGAGACAGACTGCGGCATTGAGTTTGTGAAACACCCGCCCTAGGGTCTGCGCAGATTCGACAATTTGAGGGTCTTCTCCATGCTCTATGCACTGATCTGCACCGACAAGCCCGGTGCCCTGCAGACACGTCTCGACAACCGCAACGACCATATCGAGTTCCTGAAAGGCCTCGGCAACAGCCTCAAGGCAGCCGGACCGTTCCTGGACGACGACGGCAACATGACCGGGTCGCTGGTGGTGATCGAGGCCAGCAACCGGGATGAAATTCTTGCGATTTCCGAAGAAGACCCTTACGCCCGGGCCGGATTGTTCGAGAGCGTTGAAATCCGCCCGTGGAACTGGGCCATCAAGAATCCGGAGGCATCGTAAGTGCAGTACTGGCTGATCAAGTCCGAACCCGACAAATGGTCCTGGGAACAGCAGAAGGCCAAGGGTGACGAAGGCGAGCAGTGGGACGGCATCCGCAACTACCAGGCCCGCAACAACATGCGCGCCATGGAAATCGGCGACAAGGCGTTCTTCTATCATTCCAACATCGGCAAGGAAGTGGTCGGCGTCGTCGAGGTCTGCAGCGAGATTCATCCGGACACCACCACCGACGACCCGCGCTGGGAATGCGTGGACTTCAAGGCCGTCTGCGACATGCCCAAACCAGTCACGCTGGCACAAGTGAAAGCCGAGCCACGCCTGGAAAAAATGTCGCTGGTCACCTCCATGCGCCTGTCCGTCCAGCCGGTCACGGAAGCCGAATGGAAGGTCGTCTGTGAAATGGGCGGGCTGAAAGAACCGGCCTGACATGCCCGCAATCGAGGATCCGGCCGCGTTCATAACCAGGGAAACCCGGGTCAGGCCCGTGCCGCATGCGGAGGAGATCCTCTTGCATGTGGCCGACGAGGCCATGGAGCTCTGGCAGAAGACGGAAGAGGATCTGGGTAAACTCGGTCTCGCGCCACCCTTCTGGGCCTTTGCCTGGGCGGGCGGCCAGGGCCTTGCCCGCTACCTCCTGGACAACCCCGGGCAGGTCGCCGGAAAACGCATCGTCGATTTTGCCTGCGGTTCCGGCCTGGTCGGCATCGCCGCGATGATGGCCGGGGCAAGCTCCTGCCATGCGGTCGACATCGATCCCTTCGCGCTGACGGCCACGCGGCTCAACGCAGCGCTGAACAAGGTTTCGATCAGCGTTGAAACGGCGGATATCACCGAGGCCCGGCTTCCGGAGGCCGATCTCGTCATTTGCGGCGATGTCTTCTACGACAGCCAGATGGCCGGCAAGGTGCTGCGCTTCCTCGACCGGCTGCAGGAGGCCGGCATAGAGGTGCTCGTCGGCGACCCCGGCCGCTCCTACCTGCCGCGGGAGCGCCTGAGCGAACTGGCCGACTACCGTGTTCCGGTCATCGGCGCGCTGGAAGACAATGAGATCAAACACACCAGGGTCTTCCGGCTGGAGAAAAAATAATCCCTTCGTGGGCGCTCATTCGGATCAAACCGGCGCCTTTTCCGGCGGTTCAAAAGTTTTTCCGCAAGCCCACTTCCCCTTTTTGCAGCTTGCGATAGGTTATCGCCTCAAGCGCCCCATGCGCGTCCAATCAGTGCCTCCAGGAGTCCTTCATGCCCATCGTTAACCGCCTCGCAGATCTGGCCGACGAGATCACCGCCTGGCGCCGCGACATCCACGAAAATCCCGAAGTCCTCTATGAAACCGTGCGCACGGCGGAAAAGGTGTCCGAGCTCCTGCAGAGCTTCGGCATCGACGAAATCGCGACCGGCATCGGCAAGACCGGCGTTGTCGGCGTGATCAAGGGCCGCAACGGCGGCGCGGGCAAGACCATCGCCCTGCGCGCCGACATGGACGCCCTGCCGATCGAGGAAGCCACGCAGAAACCCTACGCCTCCAAGATCCCGGGCAAGATGCATGCCTGCGGCCATGACGGCCACACAGCCATGCTGCTGGGCGCGGCCAAGTATCTTGCCGAAACCCGCAATTTCGACGGCACGGTGGTGGTCATCTTCCAGCCGGCAGAAGAAGGCGGCGCCGGTGCCAAGGCGATGATCGACGACGGGCTGATGACCCGGTGGCCGATCGAGGAAGTCTACGGCATGCACAATTTCCCGGGCATGCCGGTTGGCGAGTTCGCCATCCGCAAGGGGCCGATCATGGCCGCCACTGACGAATTTCGCGTTACCATCACCGGCCGGGGCGGCCATGCCGCCAAGCCGCATGAAACCATCGACCCGATCGTCGTCGGCTCCCAGATGGTCACCGCATTGCAGACCATTGCCAGCCGCAATGCCGACCCGCTTGATTCCGTCGTCGTCTCCGTCACGGTGTTTCAGGGCGGCAACGCCTTCAACGTCATCCCGCAGGAAGTGCTGCTGCGCGGCACGGTACGCACGCTCAGCCCTAAAATGCGCGACCTCGCCCAGGCGCGCATGGAGACCATCGTCAGGTCCGTCGCCGACACGTTCGACGCCAGGGCCGTCCTGGAATTCCGGCGCGGTTATCCGGTCACGGCCAACCACGACGCCCAGACCGATTTCGCAGCCGAGATCGCCGAAGGCATTGCCGGCCTCGGCAAGGTCAACCGGAACATCGAGCCGATGATGGGCGGCGAGGATTTCTCCTACATGCTGGAAGAGCGTCCGGGGGCGTTCATCTTCGCCGGCAACGGTGACAGCGCCGGCCTGCACCATCCGGAATACGACTTCAACGACGAGCTGATCCCGGTCGGCTGCTCCTACTGGGTCAAGCTCGTCGAAACCGCCCTGCCCACGGCGGCCTGAGGCAAACCCACGAGGTCACCAGATCGCCGTAGCTGCCATGCTGCCATAGTGTGGCAAAGCGACCGAACTTGGCACGAGCTGCTCCCTCTCCCGGTGGGAGAGGGCTGGGGTGAGGGGACATACGCCGGGACATACGGACAAGCCTGCCCTCTCACCCGGACCTTCGGTCCGACCTCTCCCAATGGGAGAGGTCACTTTGCGCCTTGCAGCCAAGACGCCCGCCAAACCAATGACTCTGCCTGCGGCGGCTTGAGGGCATCCTCACCTCCTCCATCGTCGTCCCGGATACAGCAAAGCGGAGATCCGGGACCGGGGGCCAAGTCCTAAGGTCATTTTGACAGCGCGATAACCACTGGCTCCCGGTCCCGGTGCGCGCTGCGCTTGACCGGGATGACGGCAGCAAGCTTTTGGCTTAAGAGTGACGCCGGTTCCGACCGGCGTTTTCTTTGGGCACTCATTCATGGCACTTTCCCCGTTCAAGCTATCCTTTCTGGCAGCCTATCTTCTGGTCGGCGCCGTTGTCGGCGTGCTGGTAATCCACCCCCTGAACCTGGTGGTGGTCTGGTGGGAACTGGCGCGCTTTTCCGAATCCGCCCCGACCCTAATCGAGTTCCTCAGCGCCCGCCTGTGGTTGGTGCTGCTGCCACGGCATCTCGACGTCGCCATTGCCTATACGGTGGTCGGCGCCATCGTCGGCCTTGCCTTCGGCGTCTTCACGCGCAACTACCTGCGCACGTCCAGAGCCTACCAGTCGCTGCGCGAGGAACAGACCGCGCTTATTCCGGACCTGATGAAACAGGGCGAGACCGGACGGGTCGAGTTCAAGTCCTCGCTGCGCTGGGACATGAAGGAAAACCGCATCAACAGGGGGCTGGAAACGGTCATCGCCAAGACGCTGGCCGGCTTTTTCAACGCCGATGGCGGCCATCTCCTGGTCGGCGTCGATGACGATGGCCGCCCGCTCGGTCTCGACAAGGACCTCGCGACCCTGAAGAGCCCGGATCTCGACGCGTTCGAGCGCACCGTCAACGACATCGTCTCGAAAAACCTGGGCGGCGACCTCTGCCCCTATATTCACACGGTTTTTGCCCGGGTGGAGGACAAGGACGTCGCCATGATCATCGTCAGCCCGGCCCCCCGAGCGGTCTACGTGGAAGAAAACAGGGCCTCGGTGTTCTACCTGCGCAGCGGCAACTCGACCCGCAAGCTCGACGTGCGCGAGACGGTCAACTACGCCAACAGGAGATGGTCCTGAGATGTCCGGGCTTGCCGGTTTCCTGTTTCCCGATCAGATGCACATTGCCGCATCGCTGACACTGATCGTCGTGAGTTTCTTCACCTCCGCCCTGACGGCAGCGGTCGGCCTTGGCGGCGGCATCGCCCTGATCGCGATCATGGCGTCGGTCATGCCGGCGAGCGCCCTGGTGCCGGTGCATGGCGTGGTCCAGTTCGGCTCCAATGCCGGGCGCGCGCTGGTTCAGCTGAAACATGTCGACTGGCTGATCGCGCTCTGGTTTGCCATCGGCGCGGCGTTCGGGGCCGCCATTGGCGGCGCCATCGCGGTGGAACTGCCGGCCGCGATCCTCAAGGGCGGGATCGGCCTGTTCGTGCTCTGGGTCGTCTGGGGCAGAGCGCCGAAATTCGGCGAGGCGCGCAAACGGGCGATGGCCGCTGCCGGTTTCGCCTCCACCTTCCTGTCGATGTTTTTCGGCGCCGCCGGGCCGATCGGCGGTGCGGTGCTGTCGACCCTAGGTCTGCCGCGTCACGGCTTCGTGGCCAACCAGGCGGTCACCGCCCTGATCATGCATGTCTTCAAGATCATCGCCTTCGGCGCCCTCGGCTTTGCCTTCGCCCCCTGGGCCGGTCTGATCGTCCTGATGATCGCGAGCGGTTTTCTCGGCACCCTGGCAGGCAGCCGGCTGCTGGGAAAGATGGATGAAAAGACCTTCAAGGCCGGTTTCAGATGGGTGATGACGGCACTGGCGCTGAACCTGCTCTGGCAGGCGGCGAGAGGCTGGTTCGGCGGATAGGAGAGCTTGTATCGCAAACACCTCTCCTCGTTTGCCATGCCCTGCAATGACGACGAAGAGTGGGAGCAGGTTTGCCCCCTCACCGCACCAGCCCGACATAGGCAAGGCATTGAAAGTGCTTTTTACTTAGGCCGAGGCAAGTAAGTTACGCCAGCACCGACCTTCCCAGGGTCACTGTCCCTCGCGTCGTTGGTTCAATTTTCGTCGAACATGACCACATGAGAACGATTTCCAAAATCAAAGTTATTAACCTGTCTCATAAATCAATGGACTATTGTTGGTGACCCGGCAAGAAGACCAAATCTACTTCATTCGTATCAAATCGACTGCTTAGCGTTTCACCGACGCAAGTAGGCACATCCTTCGCCTTTTTGCACGAGGTTTTGGCAGCGAGATGAGCAACTGCGAGAGAGAGAAAATTTTTGAGGTCGAGATTGTCTTCGTTCGTATAAAACCCAAAAGCCAGAGCTATTGATTTGGCAATACATAATTTTATATTTTCAGGCTCCAACTCTTTATCTATTAAGGAAAATGAACTAATAAATTCATTGTTATTAGTAATTAACTTAATATAGCATGCCTCACTGCTTAAATTTGACTTTGAGTAGTGATCCCAGAACTCTTTACCAAATTTTGATTTAAAATAATTCTCCCTGTATTGATCATTAGATATTATCCCCTTCCTTTCAATTAGAACAAAATCAACATCCCCTTCTGTTTTCACGGTTACATCTGTGACGGCGGAAAAAAACAATAAGAGTGAAGTGGTAAACGGAACTAGTTCCTTATCTTCGAAATCGAAAAATGGACCTATCACTTCATTCCTAAAAAATATTCGCCTTTCTGCGGCATCGGCTTTGTAAACCGGCATGATAAATACAAATAATAGGAAAATTGCTAAATAGCATAATACTCCTACATTATTGAATTCATTAAAAAACACATGCTTTTTAATATTACAACGCAATATTCCTACCCCACAACACATGGTCACGAATTCTTATTATTGGTCCCGCATACGCTTCTGGGATCACTCCCTTCTGAAGTGGCAAAGTCTCGATCGACCAATGAGCAAGTTCCCCCGATCGAGGTAGTTAGAAGAACCCACATTGATAGCTTTCCAACAATTCGCGAGGTCCATTTTCACCAAACAGATGACTAGAGGGCCAGAACTCAGTCCATCAACATCATGCGCGACATTTCCCATCATTCATACTCCTCTTGACCTTTCGCAGGACGTCAATTGAGTTCTTCGCAACTGGCTTTGCCTTGAAAGACGGAGGCCGACGCGCTAACCCATCGCGATCGGTTTACTCATAATGCGGGATGGAGCGTCCATGGCTTCTCAAAATCTTCTGCTGCTGCCCGGCGACGGCATCGGCCCGGAAATCATGCAGGAAGTGAAAAAGGTCATTGCCTGGTTCAACGACAAGGGCGGCATGTCCTTCGAAACCGACGAAGGTCTGGTCGGCGGCTGCGCCTATGACGCCCATGGCCAGTCGATTTCCGAGGAAGACATGGCCAAGGCCATGGCGGCGGACGCCGTCATCTTCGGTGCCGTCGGCGGCCCGAAATGGGACGACGTGCCCTACGAGGTCCGTCCGGAAGCCGGCCTCCTGCGCCTGCGCAAGGACATGCAGCTCTTCGCCAACCTGCGTCCGGCCATCTGCTACCCGGCGCTGGCCGATGCCTCGTCCCTGAAGAAAGAGGTCATCGAGGGCCTCGACATCCTGATCGTGCGCGAGCTGACCGGCGGCGTCTATTTCGGCGAGCCGAAGGAAATCATCGACCTCGGCAACGGCCAGAAGCGCGGCATCGACACCCAGGTCTATGACACCTACGAGATCGAGCGCATCTCGGGCGTCGCCTTCGAACTTGCCCGCACCCGCGGCAACAAGGTCACCTCCATGGAAAAGCGCAACGTGATGAAGTCCGGCGTGCTGTGGAACGAAGTCGTCACCCAGACCCACAAGAACGGCTACCAGGATGTCCAGCTGGAGCACATGCTGGCCGATGCCGGCGGCATGCAGCTGGTGCGCTGGCCGAAGCAGTTCGACGTCATCGTCACCGACAATCTCTTCGGCGACATGCTCTCCGACGTCGCCGCCATGCTGACCGGTTCGCTCGGCATGCTGCCCTCCGCGTCGCTCGGCGCCCCTGACGGTGTCACCGGCAAGCGCAAGGCGCTCTATGAGCCGGTTCACGGCTCGGCGCCGGACATCGCCGGCACCGGCGCGGCCAACCCGATCGCCATGATCGCCAGCTTCGGCATGGCGCTGCGCTACTCCTTCGAGGAGGTCGAAGCCGCCGACAAGCTGGACAAGGCGATCGCCAACGCGCTCGACAAGGGTCTCAGGACGAAGGACATCGCCTCGGAAGGCCAGGCGACCATTTCAACCGCGGAGATGGGCGACGCCATCGTCGCGGAGCTCGACGCCCTCAGCGCCTGATATTCAGGAACCGATTTTCGGCGCCTGACAATTGCATGGAAAGCCGCCCCCGCACCCTGCGATCAACTTTGGACAGTTCAATCGTTTTCGGTTGAACTGTCGTTGATTTGGAGGGTATCCCGGTGGCGGCTTTTTCATTCGAACTCCCGTTGGTCCCATGAACGAAGACAAACTCGCGCCCTTTCTCGGCACCTGGATCCTCGACACCGAGGCGAGCGACTTCGAGCAGGGCGAGCCTCCAAAAAGCGCCACGCTGAAGATCGACGACAATTTCGGCATGGCCGTCTTCACGATGAACCAGGTCGCCGCCGACGGTGAAGTCACCAACGATTCCTTCGAGGCCGTGCCCGACGGGCCGGAAGTCAAGCTTGGCAAGAGCGGCCTGGTCGATGCCATGCGGCTCGTGTTCGAGAACGACCGGAACCTGGTTTCCGAGGCCCGGCGCGGCGGCCTGACCATCATGAAGGCGGAGCGTGAACTGTCCGAGGACGGCCGCACCCTGACCGTCACCCAGACGGTGCATCTGGTCGACGTCGCCAGCTTCAAGAACATTTCCGTCTACAGACGGGCCCAGTGAGCGCCTCCAGGGTCAGGCCCCATCAATCTGGATGAAATGGCAGGGATGAAACAGCATATCGGCGCCATTGCCCTGGTCGTGCCCGACTACGACGAAGCCCTTGATTTCTATGTCGGCAGGCTCGATTTCGACCTGATCGAGGACACCGCACTCGATGACGAAAAGCGCTGGGTGCTGGTGGCTCCGAAAGGCAGCCGCGAGACCCGGCTCCTTCTGGCCAGGGCCGACGGCCCGGACCAGCAGGCCGCGATCGGCGACCAGAGCGGCGGCCGCGTGTTCCTGTTTCTGAACACGGACGATTTCGACCGGGATTTCGGGTCGATGCGCGCGGCCGGTGTCGACTTCCTGGAAGAACCACGCACGGAGCCCTATGGCAAGGTCGCCGTCTTCCGGGATCCGTTCGGCAACAAGTGGGACCTGATCGAGCATTGCTGAGCAGGATAGGCCTTGTGTTGCCCCCGTTCAAACCACCTGCAGCGTCAGCAGGGCCACGATCACGTAGCGGGCCGTCTTGGCGACGGCCACCAGCAGCGTGAAGCTCCAGAACGGTTCCCGCATCACGCCCGCGGCCAGCGTCAGCGGGTCGCCGATCACCGGCGCCCAGCTCAGGAGCAGGCTCCAACGGCCGTATCGGTGGTACCACCGGGTGGCCTGCTCCAGCCTGTCTTCGCTGACCGGAAACCAGGCGGCGCCGGAAAATGCGGCGGCGCCGCGGCCCAGCCCCCAGTTCACCATGGAGCCGAGCGTGTTGCCGAGACTGGCGACGGCGACCAGCAGGATGACCGGGTCCGTGCCGGCGGCAATCAGTCCGGACAGCCCCAGTTCCGATCCCGCCGGAAACAGCGTTGCGGCCAGGAAGGAAATTCCGAAGAGACCCAGGAGACTGCCGCTCATCTGGACGGACCGGCTTCCACCGTCTGCATCGCCGCGATCGCCCGGCGCATATAGTCCAGGAACCGGGTTTTTTCCTCGTCGGAAAACCCGGCAAGCGCCTCCGCATTCTGTGCCAGGGCCGAGCCGATGGCCTGCTCTTCGAGCGCTCTCGCCTTGTCGGTCAGGAAGATCTCCTGGACCCGGCCGTCTTCCTGGCTCGCCCTGCGGCTGATCAGCCCGTCCCGTTCCATGCGCGCCAGCGTGTTGGCGAGGGTCGCCTGTTCGATATCAAGCAGTTCGACCAGTTCCTTTTGCGTCCGCCCTTCCTTTGCCCAGAGAGCGACCAGGGCGGGAAACTGGCCCGGCGACAGGCCCAGCGGCTTGATGCGCCGCTGCAAGCCCGCGGCGAACAGGCGGGCCATATGGTTGGCGAGGTAACCGGCGGAGGTGTCTTTTTTGAAACTCATGCCTTGCATATACGATAGATAGCGCACTATATAATATTATATAGCTTGCTATATTTATGCGAGAGCATCGTGCCGACATCAACGACCCGAGGACTCTTCCGGCTGATTGCCGCCGTCCTTTTCATCACCGCCACAGGAGGTCCCGTCATGGCAACCGAAACAGTCACCACTGAGCCCGTCACGCTGATCAATGCCTTCGAAGTGCCTGCAGGCGAAATCGACCGGACCATCGCGTTCTGGGAAAAAGCCCGGGATTTTCTGAAGGAGCAGCCCGGTTTCCGTTCAACCCGACTGCACCGCGCGCTCTCCCCTGAGACAAGATTCCAGCTGATCAATGTGGCCAGGTGGCAGAGCCCCGAAGCGTTCCGCGCGGCCATGAGGAAAATGCAGCAGAGCGACCTCGCCGGAGAGATGCGCGGCACTGTCTTTCACGCGGGCCTTTACCGGGTGATCCGCACGGATGGGGAGGATAACTAATGGCTGTTCGGTACCGCCCCGCAGGCCGCGCCCTGCACTGGCTGATCGCGGCGCTGGCCCTGGCCGCGCTCGCCAGCGGCTACCTGCTCACCCGGCCCGGCAGCTATTCCGTCACGCTGCTGCAGGTCCATCTCGCCTTCGGCGCCGCCGCAGGGCTGCTTTCGCTGATCAGGGTCCTGCTCTGGCTGACGCTGGGTGCACCGCCGCCCGTCTTCGAGACACCTACGCGCCTGCAGGCAAACCTGTCAGGGTCTGTGCACATCCTCTTGCGCCTGGTTCCCTTGCTGCTGCTGGTGAGCGGTGCAGGCATGATGATCCTTTCAGGCGCATACAGCGCCATCGCCGGGGGCACGCTGGCAGGCCTGGTGCCGTTCCAGGACCTGCCGCCCCGCACCCTCCACCATGCCGCTGCGTTCCTGCTGGCGGGCCTTGTCGGGTTGCACGGCCTCGCGGCGCTCCGGCACCTGGCGAGACTGCCGAATTTCAGGACACGATAGGTGAATTTGACGCCGGAAAGACGTTCTCGTTTCGGAAGACCCGGCCGGGAAGCCCTTCGAGCGGTCCCACCACCTGGCTGGGCTCTGCCCGGGTGGAGCCAACACGCAGCTGTCCGCATTCCTTGATCTTCCCGGGGATACGCGCGATCCTGTGACGGACATCCTTCGGCACAAGGCGATCGTGATGAAGACTGTTCTCCGAATTGCGCTCCTGTCCCTCGTCTGGACTGGACTGTTGTCCGGGGTTGCTGCCGCGACAGGCAGTCATCCGGCAACAGGTGAACCGCTCGCCGACAACCAGACATTCACTTACCGGATTCCGTCGGAACCAACATCGCTGGACCCGCAATTGGCCTCGGACGTCGCCGGCCGCGACATCATCCGCGATCTCTTCGAAGGACTGTTCAACCAGGATGAAAACGGCGACCTGGTCCCGGGGGTCGCGACCGGCTACGACCTTTCCGGCGACAAAAGAACCTACCGGTTCCGATTGCGTGATACGGCCAGATGGTCCAACGGCGATCCGGTCACGGCACAGGATTTTGTCTATGCCTGGCGCCGTGCGGCAGACCCGGCCACGAATGCCCCTTACCAGTGGTTCATCGAACTGATGTCGTTGGAAAACGTCGACGCAATCACCTCCGGCCAAAAACCTGTCGAGGCCCTGGGCGTGACTGCAGTGGACGACCACACGCTTGAGGTCCGCCTTTCAACGCCGCTGCCCTACTTTCCGCAAATGACCGTGCACACCGTGACATTTCCGGTCCCGCGCGAAGCGGTGGAAACCTTCGGCGCGGCCTGGACACATCCGGAAAACATCGTCTCCAACGGCGCGTATACGCTCGAATCTCACGAGACGGACGCCCGGTCCGTACGCGTGCGCAACCCGCTTTACTGGGACAGTGCCGAAACCATCTTGGACCGGGTCGTGGCCCGCGTCGTCCCGGACGAAAACGAGGGTGTGACGCTGTTTCTGGCGGGTGAGGTCGACCGCACGGACGTTCCCGCCGGCTTTTACGAGCGGATACGGCAGAACTATCCCGACGAAACGGTCAGTTTTCCGCGTCTTTGCAACTATTACCTCGTCTTCAACATGTCGGCCAGTGCGCCGGAGGCCTTGCAGGACAGGCGTGTGCGGCAGGCGCTTTCGCTCGCGATCGACCGGCGTGTCATCACCGACGAGATTCTGGCCGGCGGCCAGAGAGAAGCCTATTCCTTCACCCCGACCGAAGTTGCAGGGTTCGATCCGCCCGAGACCGAATTGGCCGTCCTCAGCCAGACGGAACGGGACAACAAGGCCAGAACGTTGATCGCGGAAGCAGGGTACGGCACGGGCGGTGAGCCTCTTGCCTTCAACTATCTCTACAATTCCTCGTCCGCCCACAAGAAAATCGCCGAAGCGATCGCGCGGATGTGGCAGACCAAACTCGGCGTCGAAGCCCGGATCGGCGAACTCGAATGGAACGACTTTTTGAAAGTACGCTCCCGGCAGGACTTCCACATGGCGCGCGGAGCATGGTGCGGCGATTACAACGAGGCGTCGACCTTCCTCGACCTGCTCGGCGAAGACAGTGGATACAATGACGGAAAATACGCCAACCCCGATGTCTCCAGGCTCCTGAAACAGGCCCGAACAGCTCCGGAGGCCGGCCCGCTCTATACGGAGATCGAGAAAATTCTCGCCGACGATGTGCCGGTCATTCCCGTCTATGACTATTCCGGGTCCTACCTGCTGAAAAGCAATGTCGAAAACTGGCCGGTCAGGAACGCCCAGCAGAACTGGTATTCGAAGAATCTCTACAGGACGCCCCGGTGAGAAGACGGACGCGGGCTGGCGTCAACACGCTGCTCCGCAAGCAACAGACCCGGCGGCCAGAGGCTGCCGGGTCCTTGGTCAGGTCTTGGGAGACCGGAAACCGTGGTTCTAGTTCAGGCGCGAGGCCGGGCCGAGATCGATCAGCTGGGTTTCGCCCGGCGCGTCGTCGACACCGTCATTGTCGGTCACCAGGATCAGGCGGCCGTCGGCGGTGATGGTCAGGCCTTCCGGCTTGTCCAGGACCCAGCCCTTGCCTTTCGCCATCGCCGGCAGGAGGTCCACCTTGAAGGCCTTTTCCAGGACCGGAAGCTCCTCGCCATGGGCTGCCGGGGTTACCCCTTCCAGCGAAACGGTGGTGATCTGCTTGATCGCGGCGTCTTCACCACCCTTGTTGTCACGCTCCAGGATGGCGAACCTGCCTTTGCCGAGCGAAACGATTTCCGACAGGCCGACCCAGCCGCCGGCAGCACTTTTCGGCGCATCGAGCGGGTAATGGACAAAGCCCCATGATTTCTCGGCCGGATTGTAAATGGCCAGCTTGGTCATGCCTTTCGGGTCGTCCTTCCATTCACGCTGAACGGCAACGGCCACAAGCGTCTGGCCATCCATCTCGAATTCGGCCACGCCTTCGAAGGAGAAACGCTGCGCCTGGTCGATCAGCGACTGCGGCAGCGTGATTTCTTCCTGGACCGCACCGTCGGTGCCGACCTTCAGCAGCAGGTGACGGCGGTCGTTTTCCGGATGACCTTCGGACGCAAGCCAGAAGCCGCCGTCCCTGGCAACGGAAATGCCTTCCAGGTCCAGCTTGGACTGGTTGAACCCGGTGACGGTCACGTAGGAGCTGATCTTCGCCGGCTTCGAGGAGATGTCCAACGTGTAGATGCGGGCATCGTCATAGAAGCTGTCGCTGACCGCATAGAGCCTGTTGGCGTCGGTAGGATCCGCGGCCAGGGCCGACAGGGCGCCCCAGCCGATCGGCGCGCCCTTTTCCGGGTCGGTAATCGAGACGATGGACGGATAGGACGGCGTGTCCGCGCCATACTGGTAGAGCGAGACATGCGCGCGTACGCCGTCCTCGTCGACTTCGTTGGCAACGGCGAAGAGATCGCGGTTCGGGATCGCCAGAAGACCTTCCGGACCGACATGGGTCGGCAGAAGCTGGACGAATTCCGGCTCACCGCCGGTATCCTTGTAGACGGCAACGAAGTTGCCGCGCTCGGAATTGACGAAGATCAGGGTCTCGCCGCCGAATTCGCCCACGGCAACACCTTCCGGCTCGGTGCCTTTCTTGTGGGCGCGCTTGGCCGGGTAATGGCCATGGGACATGCCCAGATGTTCCATCTGGTTGCCGCTGTCGAACAGCACATCGCCCTCGGCAGTCCAGATCGTGAAGCCGCGGGACCCGCCTTCATAGTCGCCTTCGTTTGCGGTGACGAACCGCTCGTCATCGATCCAGGCAACCGCATCCGGTTCGCGGCGGACATTTTCGGTGGATCCGGAGGCATCGCTCATGCGCGCCTTTTTCACCGGAACATTTTCCGCGGTCGCGGTGCCTGCGGAGAAACTGGCAACCACGTCGCCCGAGGCAAGATCGACAATCGCGATATGATTGTTTTCCTGCAGGGTAACGACGGCCTGGTTCTTCGAGTTGATGGAAACGAACTCCGGCTCCGGATCGGTGGGAGCGACCTCGGCCAGGCCGGTCATGTCGACGATGCGCACCGCGTCGCAGTTGGTCGGAGCGCCGTTTTCATCGAGATCGAAGATGGCCAGGTGACCCGCCGGCATCTGCGGGATGACACCGTCATTGAGGTCTTCGTCGCGCTCGTTCTCGATCGCAATGGCCAGGAACTTGCCGTCCGGGGAAATGGCAACGCTGTCCGGCTGGCCCTTGGCGTCGCAGGTCGCGGTGATGCCCATGCCATCAAGCGCGATCACGGCCAGGTGGCCGGACGCATTGATAAAGTCATCGGACGTGTTGACGCCGGCATAGGCGGCCTTGTCACCAACGGCGACGGAGGTCGGCTCGCCGCCGAGCGCGACGCGGGCCATTGGCTGGATGTTCAGCGGATTGGCCGCATTGACGAAGACGATGGCTTCACCCGGGCTGTCGGTGAAGGCCAATGTGCGGCCGTCCTTGGAAGCGTAGATGATCTCCGCGACGGTCTCGGTCGCCTTGTCGGCGCCTTCCGGCAGGGTCTTGTAGACCGGATAGGAATTGATACGCTCGAAATACTCGGCATGCGCCGCCGGCACGGCCCCGAGACCGAACAGAACGGCAAGGCTGACGCCTTTCAAAAAACGCCCGCGAAGGTTCGCCATTGCACTAGCTCCCATATGAATTGGGTTGAAGGTGGCGGCAAGCTAGTGGGCGTCCTTGCCATATCGGTGACACTTGCATGAAGCTTTCATGACATGCCCACAGTCCCGATGCGCGCCCTCGGCACTTGAAATCCGGGCCGACAATTCCCACCTGTAAGTGATCTGGACACGCTCGCTGCAGCGCTTTACCCTACACGTCTTCACCTTCGCGCCTCTGGCGCTTTTTTTATTGGAAATCTCATGCAGATCGGATACGTGCGCTCCGCCGTCGTGCTGGGGCTGTTGGCCGCTGTCGGCCCTTTTGCAATCGACCTTTATCTGCCCGCCATGGCTGAAATCGTCCGGGATCTCCAGACGGATGACGCCGCGGTGCACATGACGTTCACGGTCTATTTCATCGCTTTCGGCATCGCACAGCTGGTCTACGGACCGCTGGCGGACAGGTTCGGGCGCAAGCCCCCCGTTTTCCTCGGCCTGATCGTTTTCATCACCGGATCCTTCCTGTGCGCGACGGCATCCGATGTATCGGCGCTCACCCTGGGACGCTTTGTCCAGGCACTCGGCGCGGCCGCGCCGATGGTGATCGTGCGGGCGGTCGTGCGCGACCTTCATACCGGCACGGAAGCGACCCGGCTGATGGCCCTGATCATGCTCGTCTTCAGCGTCTCGCCGATGCTGGCACCGCTGACAGGCAGCCTGATCATCCAGTTCGGCAGCTGGCGGTTGATCTTCGTCGTTCTCGGCATCATTGCCCTGGCCGCCGTGGCGCAGATGGCGCTGCTTCTGCCGGAAACGCTGCCGCCGGACCGCCGTGCCCGCATTGATCTTGTCGCCATGACCCGCAGCGCAATCTACCTGCTCCGCGACCCGAAATTCATGGGCCTGACGCTGATCGGCGGGTTTTCACTGGGAAGCTTTTTCGTCTTTCTCGCCGCGGCTCCGCTTGTCTACATGACGCAATACGGCCTGACCCCGACCGGCTTCAGCCTTGTTTTCGCGTTGAATGCGGTCGGCTTCTTCGCCTCTTCCCAGTTCGCGGCGCCTCTCGGCCAGCGCTTTGGCATGGGCCGGGTCGCCTTGCTGGCGGTCTGCGGATTCGCCGCCTCGACGTCCCTGCTGACCTTTCTGGTCTGGAGCGGAATAGACGATCTGCCGGTGCTGATGGCGTTGTTCTTCGTCGGCAATTCCTGTCTCGGCCAGGTGATTGCCCCTGTCATGGTGATGGCCCTTGAGGAACATGGCGAACACGCCGGCATGGCCTCTTCCCTTGGCGGCACCTTCCAGATGGTTGCCGGCGGCGTGATGATCTTTGCCTGCAGCCCGTTCTTCGACCGGACGGCGCTTCCATTGACCGGTGCCGTCACGGCCTGCGCCCTGATCGCCCTGGTGCTGGCGCTTCTGGTCCTGCGGCCTCAGGCCCGCGGCAGAACCGCGACCTGAGGCATTGAGGTTCGAATTGGCCACCCGGATACACCCGGGTGGCTTTTTTTTGTCGTCACGCAGGCTTCGCCCGGCCCCCGTGTCGATCCCCTCGCCAGCGTTGATGTGACAAGGCGCTTTCGCGCACCGGCAGACGCATTTTGCCTCCCCCGCACGACAATGTTCTGGTCTGAAACCGTCATTCCGAAAAGCAGGGCTTGTCATTCGTCGCTTCGGCTGCTGACCTACACCCGGACGGCAAGCAACGGGGGCCGCATGGAGGCGTTGAAAAATTCCTGGCTGGGCAAGGGTCTTCCCGATGCTGCAGACCTGGCGGAGGGCGCGGTTTCGCAAACACCGGAGATGGCCGACGCCTTTCTGGAAAAAAGCGCGGACAAGCGGCCGACGCCGCTGCTCGACCTGCCCGGCCTCGCCGGGGAACTCGGTGTCGGTGCGCTCTTCATCAAGGACGAGCGCGACCGTATGGGCCTCGGCAGCTTCAAGGCGCTGGGCGCCGCCTACGCGATCGCCAAGCGGGCCGGGCAAAGACTGCGCGACGGTGAGGCGACGAACCTCGAAACGGCCCTGGAGGGCGAGACCTTCGCCTGCGCCAGCGCCGGCAATCACGGTTTGTCCCTGGCAGCCGGCGCACCGCTCTACGGCGCGAAGGCGGTGGTCTTCGTTTCCGAAACCGTGCCCGAAGCCTTTGCAGTGCGGCTTCGGCACAAGGGAGCGCAGGTGGTTCGCGCCGGGGCGACCTATGAAGACAGCATGGAAGCCGCCCGGAAGCAGGCGGCCGAAGAAGGCTGGATCCTGCTGCCCGACAGCACCTGGCCGGGCATGACCGATGCAGGACGGGACGTGATGGAAGGCTACCTGATCATGGGCAACGAGATTGCCCGGCAGATCCCCGCGCCGCCGACCCATGTCTTCCTGCAGGCCGGTGTCGGCGGCCTCGCCGCGGCCTGCGCCGTCAGCGCCCGCGCCACCTGCGGCCGCGATGTCACCATTGTCGTTGTCGAACCGGAGCATGCCCCCGCGCTGAACGCCAGCATCGAAGCGGGCCGCCCGGTCACCGCGCCGGGGCCGGTCTCGATCATGGGCCGCCTTGACTGCAAGGAGCCATCCCACCTGGCACTGAAATACCTGGCGCGGGAAGCCGATGACTTCGTCACCATTTCAGACGCGGAAGCCGCCGATACCGTCGCGTGGCTGGCCGGGTACGGCCTTGCGACCACCGCGTCGGGAGCCGCCGGCATCGCCGTCCTTCACCATGCGGGTGCCTTGCGTGACGCCCTCAAGCTGACCGGGAATTCCCGGGTGCTGTGTTACCTGTCGGAAGGGCCGGAAGATGGCTGAGCCGGATTTCCCGGAGAGCGAATTCGCGCAGAGAACAGAGCGCGCCCAGGCGGCCATGCGGCAGGCAGGCCTGGATGCGCTGTTTTTCACCACGGAAGCGGACGTCCGCTACTTTTCCGGGTTCCGGACCCTGTTCTGGCAGAGCCCGACCCGGCCCTGGTTCCTGGTCGTGCCGAAAAGCGGCAAGCCGGTCGCGGTGATCCCGCAGATCGGCGCCCACCTGATGTCCGCCACCTGGCTGGACGACATCCGCACCTTCTCCGCGCCGCATCCGGTGGATGACGGCATCGCGCTGCTCGCCGGGCTCCTTGAGGACTATCCCCGGATCGGCATGCCCATGGGCCGGGAAAGTTCGCTGCGCATGCCGCTTGAGGACTTCTGGTCGCTCCGGGAACGCCTTCCCGGCGCCGAATTTGTCAATGCCACCGGTCTCGTCCAGGCCCTGAGACAGGTGAAATCGGAGCTGGAACTCGACAAGCTGCGTGCAATCTGCCGGATCGGTTCCGACGGTTTCGCCGCCGCACCGGCCCTGTTCCGTGAAGGACAGACGCTCAAGGATGCCTTTCGCGCCTTCCGGATCGAGCTTCTCGAAAAAGGCGCCGACGACGTGCCGTACCTGGTCGGCGGCGCCGGTCCCGGCGGCTATGGCGACGTCATTTCCCCACCGACCGATCAGCTTTTGCGTGCCGGCGACGTGCTGATGCTCGACACCGGCGCCACAAAGGACGGTTATTTCTGCGATTTCGACCGCAACTTCGCCATCGGCTTTGCCGGCGAAACGGTCAAGCGGGCCCATGAAACCCTGGTGGCCGCGGTCAACGCCGCCGCCGAGATTGCCCGGCCGGGTCGAACCTGCGCCGATCTCTATCGTGCCATGGCGGCAACGATCGGTCAGGGCGAAGGCGATGTCGGCCGGCTCGGCCACGGTCTCGGCATGCAATTGACCGAAGCCCCGTCCCTGACCGGGTTCGACGACACCGTCCTGAAGGAACGGATGGTGCTGACGCTGGAACCCGGCATCGATCTCGGCGAAGGCCGGATGATGGTGCATGAGGAAAACATCGTCATCCGTGATGGCTCTCCGGAATTCCTGAGCACGCCCGCCGCGCCGGAAATTCCCGTTATTGCGCCCTGACGCCGTGGACAAAGCCCATGCAGTTGCCGTTTGAAATTGATCACAGCGTGGAAACGACCAAGGCGCTGGGCCTGATCGTGCTGTCCGCCGACGAGACCATCGAACGCGAGTTCCGGGAAATCTTTCACCGGCAGGCCGCCGCGCTCTACCACACCAGGATCGAAAGTGCGCCGGACGTCACGCCGGAAACCCTGATGCTGATGAAGGACCGGCTCACGGATGCGGCCGGGTTCCTGCCCGGAAACACGCCGCTCAGTGTCGTCGGTTACGCCTGTACCTCGGGAGCGACCGTGATCGGTGCGGACGCCGTGGCGGCCGCGGTCGGAAGGGCGCATGGCTCGGCCAAGGTGACCAACCCGGCCAGCGCGGTCGTCGCCGCGCTCAAGCACCTGAACGTGACGAGGGTCGGCGTCGTCTCGCCCTATGTCGAGGAGGTCTCGAACGCGGTCTGCGCCCTGTTGCGGGACAACGACCTCGACCCGGTCCGGGTCGGCTCCTTCGGTCAGGGCGAGGAGGCCGTTGTCGCGCGGATCGCGCTCGGGTCGGTGGAAGACGCGATCTGCTCCGTGGGATCCGACCCGCAGGTCGAGGCCGTCTTCACCTCCTGCACCAACCTGCGCACCTTCCCGGTGATCGAGGCCTGCGAGAAACGGCTCGGCAAACCGGTGATCAGCTCCAATCTCGCCCTGGCCTGGCACATGATGACCCTCGCCGGTCTCGGCACGGCCGGACAGGGACCTGGCCGGTTGTTCGCCGGTTGAGTTGCATCCATGAACTCATCGGCACGCGGTGTTTGCCCCGCCTGCCGGCACGTCGCACGCCGCCCGCAGAACAGCGGCCCGGCAGATGATCCGTATCCTCCAGGCAACAACTTGAATACCAATCGCGCGTTTCCACCGTATTCCTTGTTGACTTGCGCGGATTTCCGGGCAAAAACACCGCCGTCTCAAGTTTTGACGATTGCGAGCCCCGATGACCCGGCTGAAAGCCGACATTCTGGATATGATGACCCAGGCCCTTGCCAGCGCGACCTTCATGCGCGGCGAGACCCGGACGTCTGCAGCAACCGCTCTCAAACACACACCGAAGACCACCAAGACCACCGCTTGACGGTGCCGCTCATCCCGCCTCCCCGGGGATGGGAGGCGCCGGGAGCCGGCGACGCCCATTCACAAGGACAGGGCGCCGGCGAAGCGGGGAGACGGACAAGGACTACTCGAAAATGGGTTACAAGATCGCAATCGCAGGCGCCACCGGCAATGTCGGCCGCGAGATGCTCGACATTCTCGCCGAGCGCGGCTTTCCGGCGGATGAAGTCGTCGCTCTCGCCTCGCGCCGCTCGCAGGGCACCGAGGTTTCCTTCGGCGACAAGACGCTGAAGGTTCAGGCCATGGAGAATTACGACTTCTCCGACACCGATATCTGCCTGATGTCCGCGGGCGGCACCGTTTCCAAGGAATGGTCGCCGAAGATCGGCGCCAAGGGCTGCGTTGTCATCGACAACTCCTCCGCCTGGCGCTACGACGCCGATGTGCCGCTGATCGTGCCGGAAGTGAACGCCGATGCCATCACCGGCTTCACCAGGAAAAACATCATCGCCAACCCGAACTGCTCCACCGCCCAGCTGGTCGTGGCGTTGAAGCCCCTGCATGACCATGCCAAGATCAAGCGCATCGTCGTGTCCACCTACCAGTCGGTATCCGGTGGCGGCAAGGAAGCGATGGAAGAGCTGTTCAACCAGACCCGTGCGGTTTTCGTGAACGACCCGATCGAACCGTCGAAATTCACCAAGCGCATCGCCTTCAACGTCATTCCGCATATCGACAGCTTCATGGAAGACGGCTACACCAAGGAAGAATGGAAGGTGCTGGCCGAAACCAAGAAGATGCTCGATCCGGCCATCAAGGTGACCTGCACCGCCGTGCGCGTGCCGGTGTTCATCGGCCACTCGGAAAGCGTCAACATCGAGTTCGAAAACGAGATCACCGCGGACGAAGCACGCAACATCCTGCGCGAGGCACCGGGTTGCCTGGTCATCGACAAGCAGGAAGACGGCGGCTACATCACGCCTTACGAGAGCGCCGGCGAGGACGCGACCTATATCTCGCGCATCCGCGAGGACGCGACCATCGAGAACGGCCTCAACATGTGGGTGGTTTCCGACAACCTGCGCAAGGGCGCGGCGCTCAACACGGTCCAGATTGCCGAGGTCCTGGTCAATCGCGGCCTGATCACGCCGAAGAAGGCCGCGGCCTGAGCAAAGCCACCGCGATCTGAAGAAACGGGCGCGCACCGGCGCGCCCGCTGCCTCCTGCAGGCCCGGCTCCACCGGTTCACACACATGCGGCGGCTGTCCCGCTTGCTTCCACGCCTTTTTAAAAAAATGAACCCGGACGGCCCCACGCAGATGCGGCGTTCGTGTGCCGCCTTGCGCGAAGCGAATGCCTTTTGGTTTGGTCCGTGTTTTCGGCAGGAAAAACGACCGGATTGCGCACCAACGCGTCAACACGACAAAAAACCAATTCAAGATCAATAACTTGATCAGAAGATTGATGCCAGAATCGCTTCGCCGGCCCGTTGCGGAATACAGACTAAGGTGTCGCCTGCCCGCGCCAAACTCGGGTGCTAGACTTGCGCTGCATGTCAACCAGAGGAGGAAACGACATGAAGACCTGGAAGAAGCCGACCATGACCGCCGTCGAAGCCGGATTTGAAGTCACCCGCTACATGCCTGCCGAAATCGGCACCTGCGGCCGGAAGAAATAACAGATTGCCGCGCAAGGGAGGAGCTCGGTGAAAATCAGGGTCCTCGGATCCGCGGCTGGTGGCGGCTTTCCCCAATGGAACTGTAACGCCCCGCTGAGCCGTGCAGTGCGTGAAAAAAAGCCCGGCTTTCGCGTTCGGACGCAATCGAGCATCGCTGCGAGCGCGGATGGCCGAAGCTGGGCTGTTTTCAATGCCTCACCCGATATTCGCGAACAGATCGCCGCGAGCCCGGATTTGCAGCCCCGGGCGGACGGACCGCTCAGGCACACGCCGATCGAGGCCGTTGTCCTGACGAATGCGGATGTCGACCATATCGCCGGTCTCCTTTCCTTGCGGGAGCGCGAACCCTTCATTCTCTACGCAACCGCCAGGGTGCTGAAAACCCTCGGCGAAAACAGCATCTTTCAGGTGTTGAACCCGGAGGTGGTGGAACGCCGCGAGCTTCCGCTCGAAGGCGTCACCGAGCTCGAAGGACCCCGTGGCCCGCTCGGACTGAGCGTTGAAACCTTCGCCGTTTCCGGCAAGGTCGCGCTGTTTCTGGAAAATACGGACGACGACAATTTCGGCACAGCCCCTGGCGACACGATCGGCATCGCGCTCAGGACATCGGCCTCGCAGGGGACAGACGGAACGCTGTTCTACATACCCGGCTGCGCTGCGGTGGACGACGCGCTGCGGGAACGGATCGACGGCGGCGCCTGCCTGATGTTCGACGGCACGGTCTTCCACGACACGGAGATGGCCGACACCGGTGTCGGCAGCAAGACCGGCGCACGCATGGGCCACATGGCCATCGGCGGAGAGCATGGCACGCTGGCCGCCTTGAGGAATGTCGATCTCGGCCGCAGGATTTTCGTTCACATCAACAATACAAACCCGATCCTCGACCCCGCCTCGGACGCCGCGAAAACGGTGGAAGCGGCGGGCTGGGAGATCGGCTATGACGGGATGGAGTTGACGTTATGAGTGCAGTCGCAACGGCGCGGGACCTACACACCCCGGCAGAACCCGGTATCGGAAGCGGCGTGGAGCCGTCGGCAGCCGACGAAATACGCCGGGCCGGACGCCTGCTCTCGCCCGAGGAGCTGGAACAGACACTGCGAACCGCCGGCTTCGAGCGTTATCACATGCACCACCCCTTCCATAAGCTGATGAACGCGGGTGAACTGACCAAGGCGCAGATGCGGGCCTGGGCCCTCAACCGCTATTGCTATCAGGCAGCCATCCCGAAGAAAGACGCCATCATCCTGTCCCGTTCGGAAGATCCGGAATTCCGCCGCGAATGGCGCAAGCGCATCGTTGATCATGACGGCGGCGAGACACAAGAAAAGGACGGTGGCATCAAGCGCTGGCTGAAGCTCGCCGAAGGGCTTGATCTGGACATCGAAATGGTCAAGTCCCGCAAATACGCCCTGCCCGCGACCCGCTTCGCGGTCAATGCCTATATCGATCTGGTGTCCCGGTCTTCCCTGCTGGTCGCGGTCGCCTCGTCCCTGACGGAGCTTTTTTCACCGGTCGCCATCGGCGAACGGGTCCCCGCCATGCTCGCCCGCTATGACTACATCACCGAGGACACGCTCGCCTATTTCAAGCCGCGCCTGCACCAGGCCCCGCGCGACGCCGAACACGCCCTCGGCCTTGTCATGCTCTGGGCCGATACGCCGGACAAGCAGGCGGATGCGGTCGACGCGCTGCTGACCAAGTGCGACATCCTCTGGGCGATGCTCGATGCCCTGCATTTCGCCTATGTGACACCGGGCCTGATCGCTCCGGGCGCGTTTCGGCCGGCCATAGCGGAATAGGCCGGTGACCGTGCCCCGCACCCGCATGGAAATCACGCGGACAAGCCGGCCCCTGCTGCCGTCACACGTCCACTTGCGCTTCGACGAGCTGCGGCAGAAATGGGTGGTGCTTGCGCCGGAAAAAGTGCTTTGGCCCGACGAGATCAGCGCGGACATCCTGCGTCGCTGCACCGGCAGGGACACCGTCACGGACATCGTTCGCGGCCTCGCGGCGGATTACGACGCCTCGACCGAGGAGATCGCCCCGGACGTGCTCACTTTTCTACAGGAGTGGTCCGACCGCCTGCTGCTGCGCTGCGGGGAGGACCAATGACTGCGGCAAATGCGAAACCTGTTGTCGGTCCGCCTCTCGGCTTGCTGGCGGAACTGACCCATCGTTGCCCCCTGCAATGCGGTTATTGCTCCAATCCCGTGGAGTTGCTCAAGGCCGACAGGGAGCTGGACACGCAAACCTGGCTGGACACGTTCGAACAGGCCGCCGATCTGGGCGTCCTCCAGATACATCTTTCCGGCGGCGAACCCACCCTGCGCCAGGACCTGGACAGGATCATCGCCTGCCTGAGCGCACGAAACGTCTATACGAATCTGATCACCGCCGCCGTCACGCTCACCCGGGACCGTCTGGAGAGCTTTGCCGAAGCCGGGCTCGACCATGTCCAGGTCAGTTTTCAGGGTGCGCATCCGGACACGACGGAAATGGTCGGGCATTACAGGAACGCCCATGCGAAGAAACGCCAGGCAGCGGCCTGGGTCCGTGAACTCGGCCTGCCGCTCACCGTCAACGCACCGATCCACAAGCTGAACATTCATGAAGTTCCCGACTTCGTTGCCCTTGGCCTGGAACTCGGCGCCGAACGGCTGGAAATCGCCAATGTCCAGTATTACGGCTGGGCCTATCTGAACCGCTCGGCCCTTCTGCCGGACCATGACGCGGTGATGCGCCAGGTCGACTATGTCGAGACGGTGCGCGAAGATCTGGCGGGCATCCTCAACATCGACTTTGTCACGCCGGATTATTATGCCGACTACCCAAAACCCTGCATGGGGGGCTGGGCCTCGGATGCCTTCATGATCACGCCGGACGGAACCGTGCTGCCATGTCACGCGGCCCAGACGATCACCTCGATGACCTTTCACAAGGTGAGTGAAAAACCGTTGCGCGAGATCTGGGAAAGGTCGGAAGCCTTCAACCGCTTTCGCGGCTTCGACTGGATGCCGGAACCCTGTCGCTCCTGCGACAGAAAGGAAATCGATTTCGGTGGCTGCCGTTGCCAGGCTTTCGCGATGACCGGTGATGCCGCGGCAACCGATCCGACCTGCATCAAGTCGCCTCACCACGCGGAACTGCGCGATCTCCCCCCCGCCGAACCGATCCGAAGACGCGTGATCGGCAGGCAGACCGAGCCTGCCTGAGCGCCTGGCGTCTGTCGACGGGAAGGCTCCGGAACAGACAGCGTTGATGACGGTCTGGAAACTTGTCAGTTGGCCAGGCCCTCCTGGACAAGCTTGAGGATTGACAGATCCGCACCCGCCTGTTTACCCGTTCGCGCAGAAGATCAATGCATCACGCTGCATCCGCGAAGGGAGCCAGTCGCCACATGACCACGCAGTTCGACGGATCCTTCCGGGACTTTCTCGCGGCTGATCCCGGGGCCCGCTTCACCGACTGGCTGGCGGCAAGGGCGGAGCCCTATTGGTCCGATGCCGCGAACCACGTCTTCACGCAGGCGATCGGTGACGGCTCCGTGCCAGAGGAAGCCTATGCCCGCTACCTGATCGAGGACTATACGTTCATTACCGATCTGGCATCGACGATCGGGTTTCTGGTGGCCAAGGCGCCCGCCATGCGTTCCAAGTCCCGCCTGTCCGGTTTTCTGGCCTTGCTGACTTCGGAGGAAAACGACTATTTCCTTCGCTCGTTCAAAGCCCTCGGCGTAGACCCCGAAGTCTACGAGGCCGCGGCCCAGGGCCCTGTCACCCGTGCCTTTGCCGAACTTCTGCTGACCGCCTCCGGCAAAGGACGTTACACCGAGGGTCTCGCCTGCCTGCTTTGCGCGGAATGGTGCTACCTCACCTGGGGCCTCCGCGAAGCGCAAAAACCGCGCCCGCATGCCTTTTATCTCGCCGAATGGATCGACCTGCACGCCGTTGCCGGTTTCCAGGAGTTTGTCGGCTGGCTGCGCGAGGAAATGGACAGTCTGGGCCCGGCGCTTTCGCCCGAGGAACAGGAAGAGGCCGCTATCTGCTTCCGCAAGATGAGCGCGCTCGAAGTTGCCTTTTTCGAAACGGCCTGGACGGGCCAGCCGCCGACGCTGCCGGTCAGCCCCTGACGGATATCACTCATGTTTCTCTATGAAGCCGCGGCGCTTGGCGCGGCGACGCTCTGGGCTCTGACGGGCCTCCTGTCCGCCGGCCCCGCACAACACCTTGGCGCCATTGCCTTCAATTGCACCCGCATGGTGCTGGTTGCGCTCATGTTGTCGGCATGGGTGGCCCTGACAACGGGCTGGGGCTCGATCGGCAACGCGCATCTTCTGCCACTGGTCCTGTCCGGTTTCATCGGCATCTTCCTGGGCGACACCGCGCTTTTCCTGACCCTGAACCGCATGGGCCCGCGCCGTACCGCCATGCTGTTTTCCCTGAATGCGCCGATGTCGGCGATCCTCGGCTGGATGATCCTGGGGGAACATCTCAACGGGACACAGGTCGCCGGGATCGGCCTGACCTTTCTGGGCGTGCTGCTGGCCATCCGCTTCGGCAAGCGCAAGTCGCAGCTGCACAAGTGGGAAAACATCCGCGGACCGGTCTGGGTCGGCGTGCTGGTCGGTCTCGCCGCCGCTCTGTCGCAATCCGTCGGTTCGCTGATTGCCCGGCCGATCATGGAAACCGGCGCCGACCCGGTTGCAGCTTCCAGCATCCGTGTCGGCGTGGCCGCCATCGGCCTCCTGCTTCTGACACGGCTGCCGTATTCGTGGGTCAAACCCGCCGGCAGGCTGAGCCTGTCCATAGTCGGCGTCATTGCCGTTTCCGGTCTTCTCGGCATGGGACTTGGCATGACCCTGATCCTGTTCGCGCTCTCCGGTGGCCAGGTCGGCATTGTCGCCACCCTGTCGGCAACGACACCGGTCGTCATGCTGCCGATGATGTGGTGGCGCACCGGGGAGATGCCCGCACTTGGCGCCTGGGCCGGAGCTGCGCTTGTCGTCGCCGGCAGCGCGCTTCTGTTTGCCAGTTGAAACGGTCAGGAACAGCACACTCTACGGTAGAAAATCGCTTTTCCTGAAATTCAACTTAGGTCGTAGCCACGTTTTCCCAAAATTTACTTCTCTCGTTAACCATGCGGACGGAGAGGAAATTGGGTGATTCGATGAAAAACTTACTGGCGCGCCTTAGTGTCACTTCGACACTGGCTATCGTATCCGCGGGTGTTTTGACCATCTCGATGGTGGTTGTTGGCATTCTTCTTTACCAGGTCGCATTGGGGCAGGCCCAGGTAGCCGCCCA
The DNA here is from genome assembly GCF_027359675.1 of Roseibium sp. Sym1. Taxonomy (NCBI): domain Bacteria; kingdom Pseudomonadati; phylum Pseudomonadota; class Alphaproteobacteria; order Hyphomicrobiales; family Stappiaceae; genus Roseibium; species Roseibium sp. Sym1. The sequence continues at coordinate 2,174,738 of NZ_CP114786.1, read as the reverse complement.
AAAGAAGCAGGATGTCAACCTGCGTGTCGCGGCGACCCTGTTTCAGGAACGTGTCACGGACGCGAAGGTGACCTGGGACCGATCGGGAAACGTCACCCGCATAGAACTTGCGGAAATTCCGGCCTTTGCGGATCACGAAATGATCGATTCGATCGGGCGGATGACCGGCGAAACGGCCACCGTGTTCGCATGGGACCCCGAGACCAAGGATTTCTGGCGCAAGACCACCAATATCATCAAGGGCGACGGCAAGCGCGCCGTCGGCACGCCACTCGGACAAAACGGCGCGGTCTACCCCGTCGTCACCAAGGGCCAGACCTTTCACGGCCAGGCAACCATCCTCGGCAAGGACTATTTCACGGTGTACCAGCCGATCTTCGCCACGAAAGGCGATATCATCGGCATTCTTTATGCCGGCGTGGAAAAGGCCGCGGTCGAGGCCAATGTGTGGGAACTCATGAGCCGCTACACCCTGCTGGTGCTGCCGGTGGTGGTTGTGTCCGTTCTTCTGCTGATCTTCGCGATCCGCCGGCAATTGCGCCCGGTCACACAGCTTGCGGAGATTACGACCAGGATTGCGCAGGATGATCTTCAGGACGACGTTCCCTTTGGGGAACGCACCGACCAGATCGGCATGCTCGCACAGGCGGTCAACACGCTCAGAACCAGAGCCGGTGAACGGCTTGAACTGGCCGAACAGCAACGCAGTTCGGACGAAGCCACCGTGGACCGCCAGAACAAGGTGAACGACCTGATCCAGTCGTTCAGATCCAGCGTTTCCAACGTCCTGACCTCCGTCGACGAAACCGTTCACGGCCTGGAGGAAACGGCGGCCCACCTGTCCGACCTGTCGGGGCAAAGCGCCTCAAGCGCGACCGAAACGTTGAACTCCGCCGACGAGGCGACATCCAGCGTTCAGACCGTTGCCAGCGCCGCGGAGGAACTGTCCACCTCGATCGACGAGATTTCCCGCCAGGTTGCCCAGACGACCGAGGTGGTCAGCCGCGCCACAGAAGGCACGCGGGTCACCAACGAGAAGGTGGAAGGGCTCGCGGCGTCGGCATCAAAGATCGGCGAAGTCGTTACCCTGATCCAGGCGATTGCGGAACAGACCAACCTGCTTGCCCTGAACGCCACCATCGAGGCGGCCCGCGCCGGCGAGGCCGGCAAGGGCTTTGCGGTTGTTGCGGCCGAGGTGAAGGAACTCGCGACCCAGACCTCCAAGGCGACCGAGGAGATCAGCGCCCAGATTTCAGCGATCCAGGAGGCAACGAAGGAGTCGGTCAATGCGATCGCCGAGATCACCACGATCATGGAAGAGGTGAACTCCTACACCGGAACGATCGCGTCCGCAGTGAGCGAACAGGGATCCGCAACCGGCGAGATCTCTCAAAACGCCCAGCGCGCGGCGGAAGGCACCACGTTTGTCTCCTCCCGCATGTCCGACCTGTCCGGCACGGTGAACCAGACGTCGGAATCGTCTCGATCGGTTCTTGATGCCTCCGGGTTGCTCTCCGCCAGGACGGATGAACTCAAGCAGGAAGTCGAATCCTTCCTCAGCAACGTTGCCGCCGCATAGGCCTGCTGCGGGCTTACCCAAAACACCGCAAGAGGGACGCGCCATCCGGCGCGTCCCTTCACGGTGCGTCATCAGGGCAACACAAAGCGGTGAGCGAACCCGGTCTGAAGGGCCCTCGCGCCAGGCCGCGAGTCGGCCGTAAGAGTCTTCAACAAAACGGCAGCGGAGAACGGCAGGACACCGGCCATGGAGACCATGAGTTTCCGTGAAAGCATGCCGACAATTTTTACTAAGGTATTTTTTACGTTTTATCTTCAACCTCTGGTTCCTGATATTTCATAAAACGATTGTTGATGCGCATGACGCGAATTCTGGCAGTCTCCGAGAATTGGAATTCGTTTCCGAAACAGTTTGCGAAACTCGCAACCCTTTATCCTGTCAAATACCTTCCGTTCTCGAAATTCACTCTGGAAGACGTTACGGAAGACACGCTTCTTCTCGTCGACTTTCAGGATATCCGGCCGGAACACCTGAAGGTTCTCAAACCACTCACCAAGGCGAGCGAAAACGCTTCCTTGGGATTGCTTGATATCAGGAGCCGCCAGCAGGTTCTGCAAGCGCGCGAACTGGGTGTTTTCCATCTGGTCGACCGTGAGGACAAGCTGCCCAACCTGCTGATGAAGCTGCGGGGAATGCTGGGCGACTATTCGAAGCCGAAACTTCCGGCAGGCCTTCCCGAGACAACGGCGCGGACCGTCGTATCCACATCAGCAGCGCTCGACCAGATGTCGGTGGCGGCGCTCTCCGGCGCGCCGCTTCCCATGCGCATGCTGGCCGGCACCGCCAAGGACATCTCCGCTTCGCTGGTCACGGACGGCATCGACAACTGGCTGACAGCGGTCCAAAGCCACCACAGCCATACCTATTGCCACACCATGATGGTGACGGGGCATGCGATCAGCTTCTCCCACGCCCTGGGCCTGCCCCGCCAAGAGCAGTATCTGATGGGGCTCGGCGGTCTGGTGCATGATCTGGGCAAGGTCAAGATTCCGCTCTCCATCCTGGACAAACCCGGCAAGCTCACGGACCACGAGCGCGAACTCGTGAACAGGCATCCGCTCTACAGCCAGGAGATCCTGAAAAGCCGGAACGAGGTTCCGGGACAGGTTATCGACATGGCCTTGTCGCACCATGAATTTCTGGACGGCACGGGCTATCCGGAAGGTCTGCGCGGTGACCGGATCCCGAAACGCGTTCGCTTGCTCACGATCGTGGACATCTTTTCCGCGCTGACGGAAAAACGCGCCTACAAGGACAGCTTCCCGCCGAGCAAGGCGCTCGCCATCATGGCGGACATGGGCGGCAAGCTCGACGCGGGCCTGTTGCGCCAGTTCCGCAGCCTGGTTCTCAACTCGGATTTCGGCCGGATCAGGCGGCCGGCCGGCTAGAGCGTTTTCCGATCAATAAGGGTCATTTGACCGAGACGGTTTGGCGCGCTGGCTAGGCGGGTCACGCGCGGTGGTGTTTCCCACCACAAGGGTGGGCCAACGACGCCGGCGCGCCAAACCGTCCGGCCCATTTTCAATTGTTTCTCATACGCATCGGGGCTGTTGCGGGTGAGAGTATCCGGCCCATCGGCAGCGTTGCGCCGCTTGCCCGATGCACCGCATCGCGCTTCGCGGCGCGCCTTGCCGACTGAACCGGATACGCTCATCAAATGATCCTAATTGATCGGAAAACGCTCTAACCCTGTCCCGCCGGGCGCGTGTTCGCTCCCGACCGGATCGCCTGACCGAAGCTCTAACGTTTGCCGTGCCGGGTTCGGAGCGTAACACGCCGGGCCAGCCGAGTTGTCTTCCCGATGGTTCAGGAAAACTGTTCAACCAGATCCGGCATGAAGGGGAGGTCCGTCACGCCGATATCGACGCCGGCCTGGCTCAGCAGCGTCGAGACCTGGCCGCGATGATGTGTCTGGTGATTGAACATGTGGGTGACCAGGAGCCAGCGCGGCCGGCTGCGGGTCGTCTTGTCGGTAACACTGGTCCATTCCAGAGTTCCGACGAGCCAGTCGACAGTCAGCTGATCGGTGAATGCGGAAATGTCTTCGCACATCCGCAAATGCTCGGTTTTAAGCTCCGGGAAGTCCTCGTAAAGATCAACACCCATTCCCTTGATCTCGTAGGGCGTTCCGGTGAACCGGCGCATCCAGGCACGATCGGCGAAGAGAAGATGGTTCAGGGTCGAGTGCACCGACCGGAAGAAGGCGCCGCGGTCGGCTTTGCGATCGGCGTCGCTGAGCGCCTCGGAGGCGGCATAGACCTTCTCCGTCATCCAGGAATTGTACTTCGCCATGCGCCGATAAAGCCCTGGGTCCGCCGTCATTCAATTTCTCCGAACCTGCGTGTCACTCGGCACTCTTGACCGCCACCGGCGCCGCCTGTTCAAAGCGCTGGCTTTCAGGGTCCATGACCCTGAGCTCTCCCGACCCGATATCGAACCAGGAGCCATGCAAGGTGAGTTCGCCCTGTTGAACAGCATTGTCGACAAAGGGAAATGTCATCAGGTTTTTCAACGATTGCCGGATGCCGGCATATTCCATCGCCAGCTGCGGGTCGTCCGCCTTGTCCACCGGCATACAGGCCATGGCTATCGCCGCCGGCTCCAGAAGCTTGATCCAGCGGCCGATGAACTGGCCCGTCGCCATCGGCGCATTGGCGTTTTCCCGGAAGGCCTTCACACCACCGCACTGGCCGTGGCCCATGACCACGATATGCCTGACCTTCAGGCCGTTGACCGCGAATTCGATCGCCGCGCTGGTGCCGTGCTGGCCCTCGGTATCCTCGTAGGGCGGCACGAGATTGGCGACGTTTCGCACCACGAACAGCTCACCGGGACCGACATTGAAGATCCCTTCCGGCGTCACCCGGCTGTCACAGCACGAAATCACCATGACCTGCGGCGTCTGGCCATAGACCGCAAGACGCTCATGCGTTTCCCTGTGACGCACGAAGCCCTTGCTGAGATACCGGCCGTACCCCGCCATGAGATGTTCTGGAAAATTCAAGGACATGTCTCCCAACCCGTGCCGCAACCCAAGCGCGGCCTGTCATTGGTGAGCTTCATATCATCTGGTTCGCGGAATTGAAATCAGCCGGCGCGCCTACGCCTTCAGGCGCGGTCCGTTCAGAACCGTTCGGCGCGCAGGACCGAACAGTCGCTCACGGAAATGACGCCTATATGGCGCTCGACCACCGCGAAAGCGGCCTCCAGCAATGACTCGAGACGGTCCGGCCGGATGATGCAGATGATCGCCACCATGCCCCCGGCGCGCGACACCTGCCCTTCCCGGCTCCAGCGGCCGGACTGGCCGCTGCCGCCCATCACCGGCAGGATTGTGTAACCGGTGACCCCGGCGCCGTCGAGCGCATCCGTGAGACGGGTCTCCATCGGCGCCTCGATGATGATTTCGACCCGTTTGGCGGCGTTCATTTCCATGGGCTTATCCTCCGATGGCCTGGGCAATGCTGAGATAAAGGGGAATGCCGATCGTCAGGTTGAACGGAAAGGTGATTCCCAGCGACATGGTCAGGTAGATGGACGGATTGGCTTCCGGCAACGCAACGCGCATGGCCGCGGGCACCGCGATATAGGAGGCGGACGCGCTGAGTGTCATCAGGAGCACCGTGCCGCCCGCCGACAGGCCGACCACGCTCGCGGCGGCAAGACCGGCAAGCGATCCCAGAACGGGCATGAGCAGGCCGAACCCGATCAGTCCGGGACGAAGCTGGCCGGCGCTGGCGCGCAGCCCCCGGCCGGCGACCAGCCCCATATCCAGGAGAAAGAGGCACAACACGCCCTTGAAGGGAGCAACGATGAAACTCTCGATGTCCGCAAGCCCTTTCGGTCCGGACAGGAACCCGATGGCGAAGGAGCCGACAAGCAGGACGATCGAACCGTTCAGAAGAATCTCGCGCCATAGCCCGCCCGTGCCCCGGGACTGTCCGGCCGGGTCTCCGGACGCCGGTGACCGCGCCGCCAGCCACAGCGCCGACAGAATGGCCGGGGCTTCCATCACCGCTGCGACCGCCACCAGGTAACCCTCGCTCGCAATGCCCTGACTTTGCAGGACCGATGTGCCGGCCACGAAGGTGACGATGGAGATCGACCCGTAATGTCCCGCCACGGCAGCCGCGTCGGTCGTACTCAGGCTGGTCATGACGCGCAGCAGCCCGAAAGCCGCAAACGGGATCGCGAAGGACAGGAGAAGACCTGCCAGAAGCGACATAAGAAGTCCCGCATCGACGCCGTGTGCGCTGACGCTGACACCGCCCTTGAAGCCGATTGCGAACAACAGATAGATTGACAGCGCCTTCGCGGCAGCTTCCGGCACGGACAGGTCCGAGCGGACGAGTGCCGCTCCCAATCCAAGCGCAAAAAACAGAATGATCGGCGACAGCAGGTTTTGCGCCGCCAGCGAAACGATTGTCTCCGCCACACCAAGACCCCCGGCTTTGTTCCCCTCCACGCCACCGCTTTCAGCGCGGGCAGAGCATACGTAGGACTACGTATCGCTCGCGATATGGGGGGACGCTCCGGAACGTCAAGTCCCGGAAACGCGGAACCATGTGGCCTTAATCACTTTGACCGATGCGGACGCCTATCAGGTCGCCACATTGACTTCGTGGGGAGGTTCACCGTCGCAATGGTCTTCGTAGGCGTGCCGGATGTTGTCCGCGGGAAGACGGTCGACCGGCCCCGGCAAGGGATGCACCGGTCCGTGGTCTATGCCCGGCTCAAGCGCCTGCAGCGCCGTGGCCCGATAGGCCGCCACGCCGTCCAGGGTGTGGTTTTCGATGTGATGGGCATCAACAAGAACCGCCGGATTGTCGCTGGACTGTCCGGTGTCCGTTTCGTGGCGCTCTGCGGTGTCACGCTTCTTTCTGCGGTCATGGCCGGTGCCGTCACCGTCCCTGTCCGCGGGATACTCTGTCGCATGCGCCACGACCTGGGCCGATGTCGGCCTTTCAATCGTCGCCATTCAGGCCTCCTGGCCATTCAGAGAGAACCGCCTTCTGGCGGAACTCTTCGAATCTCTCAACAAAGAGTTAACAAAGGTTTACGAAAGGTAAGCACTTCTCCAAGGGACAACCATGCCGGCACCGGTTCAATCCGGCCGTCAGGCCGCCTTTTCCACCTTGCTGCCGACGATCCGGACAACATCCGCCATGATGTCGGTAAGCTGGAAATCCTTGGGCGTGTAAACCGCGGCAACCCCGATGGCCTTCAGCCGGGCGGCATCCTCTTCGGGAATGATGCCTCCGACGACAACCGGTATGTCGTCGCCGCCGGCCGCCCGCAGGCGGTCCATCACATCCTGGACCAGGGCCAGATGCGACCCTGACAGGATCGACAGGCCGATGACATGGACATCCTCTTCGATCGCCGCATTGACGATCTGGGCCGGGGTCAGGCGGATGCCTTCGTAAACGACTTCCATGCCACAGTCACGGGCGCGCACGGCGATCTGCTCCGCACCGTTGGAATGACCGTCCAGACCCGGCTTGCCGACCAGGAATTTCAGCCGGCGGCCGAGGCTTTCCGAGACCGAGTCCACATCGGCGCGCACCGATGCAAGGTCGCCGGCCTCGTCGCGCACCGACTGGCCGACACCGGTCGGTGCACGATACTCGCCGAAGACCTCGCGCAGGACCCGCCCCCACTCTCCGGTGGTCACGCCTGCCCTGGCCGCCGCAATCGACGGCTCCATGATGTTGCGGCCTTCCTGGGCAGCGCTCTTGAGCTCGTTCAGGGCAGTTGCCACGGCAGCGCTGTCGCGCGTCTCGCGCCACGCCTTGACCTTCTCGATCGCCTCGTCCTCGACATGCCCGGCCACCGTCAGAATGGCGCCGTCCTCACCGCCCGACAGCGGTGACGGTTCGCTCTCGGTCCATCTGTTGACACCGACCACCACCTGGTCGCCGGCCTCGATGGCCGCAAGGCGCGCCGAGTTGGCTTCCACCAGCTGGCGCTTCATGTAACTGCTGTCGACCGCGGCGACCGCGCCGCCCATGGCGTCTATCCGCGCAAGCTCCTCGCGCGCTTCGGCCTTCAGTGCCTCGACCTTGCGGGTGATTTCCTCCGACCCGTCGAAAATGTCGGCATAGTCCAGCAGATCGGTCTCGTAGGCGACGATCTGCTGCATGCGCAGCGACCATTGCTGGTCGAACGGACGCGGCAGGCCCAGCGCCTCGTTCCAGGCCGGCAGCTGTACGGCGCGGGCCCGGGCATTTTTGGACAGCACGACGGCCAGCATCTCGATCAGAATGCGGTAGACATTGTTTTCCGGCTGCTGCTCCGTCAGGCCGAGCGAATTGACCTGGACGCCGTAGCGGAAGCGGCGATAACGCTCGTCCTCGACGCCATAGCGCTCGCGGCAGATCTCGTCCCAAAGTTCGGTGAAGGCGCGCATCTTGCACATTTCGGTGATGAAGCGCATGCCCGCGTTGACGAAGAACGAGATCCGGCCCACCGCCTTGGGGAAATCCTCTTCCGGAATGGCGCCGCTCGCCTTCATCGAATCCAGGATGGCGACCGCCGTCGCCAGGGCGAAGGACAGTTCCTGCACCGGTGTCGCGCCCGCTTCCTGCAAATGGTAGGAGCAGACATTCATCGGGTTCCATTTCGGCATGTTGGAATAGGTCCAGGCGATCACGTCCGTGGTCAGCTTCAGCGACGGCGCCGGCGGAAACACATAGGTGCCCCGGGACAGGTATTCCTTGATGATGTCGTTCTGGGTCGTTCCGGAGAGAAGCTTGCGGTCCGCGCCCTGTTCGTCGGCGGCCGCGATATAGAGCGACAGCAGCCAGGGGGCGGTCGCGTTGATCGTCATGGAGGTGTTCATGCGTTCCAGCGGAATGTCCCGGAACAGGGTGTGCATGTCGCCGAGATGGGCCACCGGAACACCAACCTTGCCGACCTCGCCGCGCGCCAGCAGGTCATCCGGGTCATAACCGGTCTGCGTCGGCAGGTCGAATGCGACCGACAGACCGGTCTGACCCTTGGCAAGATTGCCACGGTAGAGCTTGTTCGACTCTGCCGCCGTCGAGTGTCCTGCATAGGTCCGGAAGATCCACGGACGGTCTTTTTCCGGTCGGTTTTCACCCGGTCCACTCATGCAATAGTCCTCCTAAGGCCTTCGGCTGCCAGTTTTTTTGTCAATCGGCGGCGCCACGTCAGCCTGTTCTCCCCAACAGTCGGCGGCGCGCCGGAACATGCACACCCGCGAAAGTTTCTCCCGCAATGCAAAATATGCTTGGCATCAAAACGCAAGTTAAGCAATAGTCGTATAGATCAGCGCGGCATTTTTGAACAATAGTTGCGCAAAATCGGGTTTCGGCCCGATCAAGCATTGTGCAAATGCGAAATTCTGAGGCCATTAAGCCCTGGGAGGGGAGAATGACAGCAACCGCCGAAGCCAATGACAACCGAACGCGCGAGGATGCTCCGGTGAAAGACCTTTACGAGATCGGCGAGATCCCGCCCCTCGGTCATGTGCCGAAAAACATGTATGCCTGGGCGATCCGCCGCGAACGCCACGGCCCGCCCGAGGAAGCCATGCAGCTGGAGGTCGTCCCGACCTGGGAACTGGACAGCCACGAGGTTCTGGTCCTGGTGATGGCCGCCGGCGTCAACTACAACGGCATCTGGGCCGGTCTGGGCCAGCCGATCAGCCCGTTCGACGGTCACGGCGCCGCCTATCACATTGCCGGCTCCGACGCGTCCGGCATCGTCTGGGCGGTCGGCGACAAGGTCAAGCGCTGGAAGGTCGGTGACGAGGTCGTGGTTCACTGCAACCAGGACAATGGTGACGACGAGGAATGCAACGGCGGCGACCCGATGTTCTCGCCGTCCCAGCGGATCTGGGGCTACGAGACCCCGGACGGCTCCTTTGCCCAGTTCACACGTGTCCAGGCGCAGCAGCTGATGCCGCGGCCCAAACACCTGACCTGGGAAGAAAGCGCCTGCTATACGCTGACGCTCGCCACCGCCTACCGCATGCTGTTCGGCCACCATCCGCATGAGCTCAAGCCCGGCCAGAACGTTCTGGTCTGGGGCGCTTCCGGCGGCCTTGGGTCCTACGCCATCCAGCTGATTACGGCAGCCGGCGCCAACGCCATCGGCGTGATCTCTGACGAGGACAAGCGCCAGTTCGTGCTGGACCTCGGCGCCAAGGGTGTCATCAACCGCAAGGACTTCAAATGCTGGGGCCAGCTGCCGACGGTGAATTCGCCGGAATATGCAGAGTGGTTCGCTGAAGCCCGCAAGTTCGGCAAGGCGATCTGGGACATCACCGGCAAGGGCAACAATGTCGACATCGTCTTCGAGCACCCCGGCGAGGCGACGTTCCCGGTGTCGACTCTGGTGTGCAAGAAAGGCGGCATGGTCGTGATCTGCGCGGGCACCTCGGGTTTCAACTGCACCTTCGACGTCCGCTACATGTGGATGCACCAGAAGCGGCTGCAGGGCTCCCACTTCGCCCACCTGAAACAGGCGTCCGCCGCCAACAAGCTGATGATTGAACGGCGCATCGACCCCTACATGTCCGAGGTCTTTCCCTGGGAGCAGATCCCGAAGGCCCATACCAAGATGTGGAAGAACGAACATGCGCCCGGCAACATGTCGGTGCTCGTCTGCGCCCCGACAACGGGCCTGCGAACCTACGAAGACGTGCTGGACGCCTGCAAGCGCTGACAGCGGAACTCCCTGAAAGGCCGGGGCAAGCGCCCCTGAAGAGCCTTATGCAGCCTGGCCAGCCCGTTTATCGGGCTGGTTTTTTTCGATCGGATGCAAGGAATTTGCGTCCGGATGCCGCAATTCCGCTCTGTTGTCGGTACATGACCGGCGGGTCCGCGCGCGAATCAGCGCAACATTGACGTGACCTGCGCTGCCGGGGGAGCCTGATTGGTGTTTCGAATTCTGACCGTTAAACGACGCTTCGCGCTGGCGGTTGCCGGGGTGGCGGCGCTGTCTCTGACTGCCTGCATGGGCGAGCGCATGCAGACGCCGCCCTTCTACCAGGACATGGCCCGTGTCGACGGCCAGGTGGATGCCGCGACGGCGGCGCAGATGATTTCGCAATACCGGGTCAACAACGGCCTGTCGCCGGTCTCGCCGGACTCGCAACTGACCCTGATCGCCCAGAGCCAGGCGGCCGCCATGGCTTCGGCCGGCTCGGTCCAGGCGTCGCTCAAGCCGGACCAGCAGCTGTCCGCCCGAATGACTTCTATCGGCGAACCCAAGACCGCCGCCGCCGAAAATGTCAGCGCCGGCTACCGGACTTTCGCGGAGGCTTTCTCAGGCTGGCGGGAAAGCCCGAAACACAATCAGGTTCTGCTGACCAAGGACGCGACCCGCCTCGGCATCGCCACGGCCTATTCGCCGTCGGCAAAGCACAAGGTGTTCTGGTCGCTGGTCATGGCCGCTCCCAAACCCGTGCAATAGGTCAGGGCATGTCTCAGCAGACCTGGTGCTCGAAATACCGGTCGGGATAACGCGGGCAGGGCTCTCGCGCGAACGGATAAAGCTCGACATCGTACTCGTAGGACTGCGCCGGCTGCGGTGCGGCCGCGACCGGGTCCCCCTTGTAGACCGGTCCGCCCTTGTAGACCGGTCCGGCAGAATAGATCGGATAGTCCCGCCGATAGCGCCGCACGCCAAGAGCGGGCCCTGCGGCCGGAATTGGCTGACCTTGATAACGACCGGTGCCGCCGTAAACCAGGTATTGACCGGATGCCCAGCCTTTTGAACCGGAGAAAACCACGTCACACCAGTTGAAACCGGCCGTGCAGCCATTCACGGTCACCCGCCCACCGCGCGGGACCGTGATGATGACCCGATGATCGGTTCCCGGACCGCTGCGCATGTTCAGGTCGGCGGTCGTGTTGGCGATCGCCGGCCCCTCGGCCCCCGCCTCCAGCGGCAGCGCCGGAACGGCAAGGGCGATCAATGCCAGCGACAAGCATATGCGCATGATCATAACTCCGAAAATCTGGGCCGGACGCTGTCCCGGCCGGGAAGGCGTCCTGGCAGGAGAGTGCCGTGGCCGGGTTGCGGGCCAGTCGGTGCCTGATCGTGATGGCGGAGGCTTGCGCCCAGCTTGCGTCGGAAAGCTGGTCCGCCGAGAAACATGTGAGTCGCGCTTCGAATCGAGATCCGTCGATCTGAAAAGGAGCGGAACAGGGCCGTCAGAAGGATATTGCGGCCCGGCCCGTTCGAGGAACGGGACACGCGTCAAGGCGCTTCCGGGTCAGCAGGTCCGGTGCTCTCAATAGCGGCCCGGATAGCGCGGGTAATAGGGCCTGTAAGGATAGGGCCGCCGCGGCTGCACCACGACGGGTGGCCTGCCGTAGATCGGATAGTCGCGGTAGTAGCGCGGCACACCGATACCGACACCGGCATTGGGGATCGGCCGGCCGTAATAGATGCCGTTGCCGCCATAGCTCAGGTATCTGCCGGACACCCAGCCCTTGGCGTTGGCAAAGGCGGCATCGCACCAGGTGAAATCTGCCGTGCAGCCGAACACGGTCACACCGCCGCCTCGCGGCACCGTGGTAATCACGGGATAGTTCGTGCCGGGCCCGGCGCGCATGTTGAGGTTCGCGGTCGTGTAGGCTACCGCCGGTCCGGCGGCCTCGGCCGAAGCCGGCAGCGCCACCAGGGCTGCTGTCACCAGCGCCAACGAGAAGCGGGTCACCATGATCATAAACTCCGAAATCTGCGCCCTGACACCTCACAGGATTGGGGTCACATGATGGCAAAAGTATAGCATTTGCGTCCTTGCGCCCCTGCCTCAAGACAATAATTGCCCGACACAGCTTGCGTCCGGCATGCGTTCACGGCTTGATGGGCCTCCAATCCGGTCGGGGGACTGCGGAACATGAAACGAATTCAGGCGATTGCGATCACGGTCACAACGGTGATCATCTGGCTGACGGCAACCGGTACGGCGGCCCGCGCCTTCGACGCTCATGCGGGCTACTATTATCCCGAGCCGCAGACACGCGAGGTCTATGTCTCGGACCTTGCCCTGGCTCCGGATGCCGGCAAGCGCTCGCGCGCCGCCTTTGTCATAGGCCTGGCGGCACAGCACGACAAGCAGAGCCGTGTCGTCGGCTATCACCTGTTCGCCAAGGGGACCGACCTTGAAAAACTGATCATCGTCGCCACCGGCGACGGCCAGTACGATACGCTTTACCGGCTGCGTGCCCTGCTGGCGTCGCTGACCTCGATGGCGCGGTCTACGGAACTGTTTGCACGTTCCAACCAGCCCCAGGAGCTGAATTTTCTCGATTTCTGCAAATTGATCGGCTTCACCCAGGTCACGGTCAGCAACGGCCGGGACATCGCGCACCAGATCAAGGTGCAATGACCGTCTGCCCCGTATGTCAGCGCTTCAAATTGCCGTTGAGCCAGTCGCGAAACTGCGACTTGGTGCCGAAAAAGACGTTCCGGTCGACATCGCCGCGCACGCCCGGCACCCGGCCCTCTGCCGTATATTGCCAGAACACCCAGTCGTTGCGCTGGTCGTAGATGTTGTTCGGGTAATCGGCGACGGAGCGCAGCCAGAATTGCTCGCCCTTAAGAGCCCCGACGAGGCGATCGCGGTGAAAATCGACGGAAGAATAGATCACCGGCCGCTTGCCGTAGTGCCGTTCCATTTCATCCAGGAAAATTTTCATGTCCCGGAGGATCTGGCTGCGCGCGGGACGCTTCTGGCATGTTTTGGAATGGGCATTCCATTCCATGTCGAGCACCAGGGGGATCGCCTGCGGATCGACCGGAATGATCTCCTTCACCCACGCAATCTGCTCTTCCACGGGCCGGCAGAAATAATAGAAGTGATAGGCGCCGCGCGGCACCCCCGCCTTGCGTGCACCGACCCAGTTGTCGACGAAGCGCGGATCGACATGATCGCCGCCTTCCGTTGCCTTGATCCAGGCAAAGGCGACCCCGCCCTTCTTGGCCGCCACCCAGTCGATATCGCCCTGCCAGCGGGAAATGTCGATGCCATGGACCGCATAGTCCTCGGGTGTCGGGTCAGGAAAGTCGTAAGCCGTGCAGGCCCCAAGGAAAAGAAATCCGAAAACGGAGCAAAATTGCTTGACCAGTTCCAGCACAGCGACCTCGATAGGTTAAAAAAAGCTTTCCGCCCGCGCCTAAAATGCGTTGGATTTCCTAACGGAGTGTAGACGAAATGACGAATTCTCCGCAAAAACACGTATCCACTTTTGCCAAGACTTCCGACTAAGGCGGGATTGCGGCGGATCAAAGACAGACCTGCCCGGAGTCCCCATGAAAAGACATGGATATCGCCCAGACCCTGATGGCCATCGGCGCCCTGCTACTCGCCGGCATGCTGGCGGACGCGATCGGCCACAAGACCCAGTTGCCGCGGGTGACCCTGCTGATCCTGTGCGGTCTCGGGGCGGGCCCGGCCGGCCTCGACCTGCTGCCGCACAGCCTGACAGAGCTTTATGAGACCCTGGCCGTCCTGGCCTTGTCCATGGTCGCCTTCCTGCTCGGCGGCAAGCTGTCCAAGGTGCATATGGAAAACAGCGGCCGCGCCGTCACCGTGATCTCCGTCAGCGCGGTCCTGTGCACGGCCGCCATCGTCTTCTCGGGCCTGTGGCTGCTTGGCTTTCCCGTGGTCCTGGCGCTCGTGCTGGCAGCCCTGGCAACGGCCACGGACCCGGCTGCGACCAGCGATGTCATCCGCCAGTACCGGGCCAGGGGACCGTTCTCGTCCATTCTCTCCGGCGTCGTCGCCGTCGACGATCTCTGGGGCATCCTGGTGTTTGCCTTCTGCCTGATGGCGGCACAGGCCCTCACGGGCGGCAACGGATCAGATGCTCTCATGCATGCCGCCTGGGAAATCGCCGGGTCGCTCCTTCTCGGCGCCGTCATCGGTTTGCCTGCAGGCTACCTGTCCGGCCGGCTGCAGCCGGGAGATCCGACCCTGGCAGAGGCTCTTGGCATCGTTTTCCTGACAGCCGGGCTGGCACTCTGGCTCGACCTGTCCTTCCTGCTGGCGGGCATTGCCTGCGGCGCCATGGTGGTCAATACCGGCCGCCACCACAACCGGCCCTTCCACGAGATCGAGCATATCGAATGGCCTTTCATGATCTTCTTCTTCGTGCTGGCGGGGGCGTCCCTTGAGCCGGCGATGCTGTTGAAACTGGGCCTGCTCGGCACGGCCTATATCGTTCTCAGACTGGCCGGGCGTCTGGTGGGCGGCTGGCTTGGCGGCAGGTTCACGAACGGACCCGGCACCGGGAAAAGCTATCTTTTCGGCCTGTCGCTGCTGCCCCAGGCGGGCGTCGCCCTCGGCATGGCTCTGGTCGCCGCGGAAGCCTTTCCGGACTTTCGCACCGAGATCCTGACCGTCGCCATCGGCTCCACCGTGGTGTTCGAGCTGATCGGGCCCGCGGCGACCCAGCTCGCGCTGAAGCGCGCCGGAGAAGCGGGAAAGGCACCCGAGGACGAAAGTGAAGGGTGAAGCCTATTGCGCTTGGAGCCCGAATCCTTATGACTTGGCGGACCTGCAACGACCCTTGGCAAATCTCTCATGACCGACCGGCTGAAACTCGTCACCTGGAACATCAATTCCGTGCGCCTGCGCATGCCGATCGTGGAGCAGCTGATCGAGGAAATCGCGCCGGACGTGATCTGCCTGCAGGAGACCAAGTGCCCGGATGCCAATTTTCCGGAAGCCGCCTTCCGCAAGGCCGGGTTCGAGCACATGGCCATCAACGGCCAGAAGGGCTACCACGGGGTCGCGACCCTCTCCCGCCTGCCGTTGAGCAACATCGAAAAGCGCGAATTCTGCCAGATGGGCGACAGCCGCCACGTGGCTGTCGATGTGCCTTTCAACGGCGCCAGCCTGCGCCTGCACAATTTCTATGTGCCGGCCGGCGGCGACGAACCCAATCGTGAGATCAACCCGAAATTCGGCCACAAGCTCGACTTCATGGCGGAAATGCAGGCCTGGCTCCAGGGTACGGAGACCGCAAAACCGGCCGTTCTCGTCGGCGACCTCAACGTGGCCCCCTACGAACACGACGTCTGGTCCCACAAGCAGCTTTTGAAAGTGGTCTCGCACACCCCGGTCGAGACGGAGCTTTTTGAGAAACTGCGCGAAACCGGCGGCTGGCTGGACGCCATGCGCCAGTTCACGCCGCTGGAGGAAAAGCTCTACACCTGGTGGAGCTACCGGGCCAAGGACTGGTCCAAGGCCGACAAGGGCCGCCGCCTCGACCATGTCTGGGTGTCACAGCCACTGGCGCCGCACATCAGGAGCACCAGCGTTCTGCGCGAGGCCCGCGGCTGGGAAAAACCGTCCGACCATGCACCGGTGATCGCGGAATTCGCGGTCTGAGGGTCGGGCTCGCCGGAGCAAGCGGCCGGTCCTTCGAGACGGACCTGACGGTCCTCCTCAGGATGACGCTTGTTTTGCTGCACGCTCAGAGCCGACTGAACATTCTGCGTCATCCTGAGGAAGACCGACAGGCCTGTCTCGAAGGATCCGGCCACAACCTCTCACATCGGTTCCCGTCAGCGCAGCCTCAAGGTGTGACAATCACCTTGCCGCGCACTTTCCGCGCGGCGATTTCCTCCAGGGCCGTGGCGATGTCCTCCAGCGGATAGACCCCGTGGATATGCGGCTTCAGCTTGCCCTCCTCGACCCAGGCGAGCAGCTGGTCCATGTTCCGCTTGTTGCCCTCCGGGTCCCGCGTCACGGCCGCGCCCCAGAAGACCCCGCGCAGATCACAGCCTTTCAGCATGACGATGTTGAGCGGAATTTTCGGAATGTCGCCCGCGGCAAAGCCGATGACAAGAAACCGGCCACCCCAGGCTGTCGCCCGCACCGCCTGTTCGGAAAGGTCCCCACCAACGGGGTCGTAGACGACATCGACTCCCTTGCCGCCGGTGAGCTCCTTCAGCCCCTCCTTCAGGGGGTGATCGGAATAGTTCAGGGTCATGTCGGCGCCGAGCGACTTCGCGAAGGCAAGCTTCTCTTCCGACGAAGCGCAGGCAATCACCTTCGCCCCCATGATCGCGGCGATCTCGACCGCCGCCTGGCCGACCCCGCCGGACGCGCCGAGCACCGCGACGGTTTCGCCGGGTTTCAGGTCGCCCCGGTCCCGGTAGGCATGCAGCGTGGTGCCGTAGGTGACAGCCAGTCCCGCTGCGGTCTCGAACGCGACCCCGTCCGGCAGACGCACGATATCCTTGGCCTCGACCACGACCTTTTCCCGCGCGGCGCCCCATCCAACATACCCCATGACCCGGTCTCCGGCGGCGAATTCGCTGACGCCGTCGCCGACCGCCTCCACGACACCGGAAAATTCCGCGCTCGGAGAAAACGGCAGGTCGGGTTTGTACTGGTACTTGTTCCGGATGATCAGCGTGTCGAAGAAGTTCAGCGCGCAAGCCTTCACCCGGACAACGATCCTGCCAGGACCGGCGACGGGTTCGGGAATGTCCTCGATCGACAGGTTGGAGGGCGGGCCAAAGGACTTGCAAAGACAGGCTTTCACGGCAACCTCTTGAATTGTGACAACCGCGGCGGCGGCGTTCGCGGCAGACGTTAACAACTCACGCCCGTGTCAGGAATTGGCATTCCGGATAAACCGCAAACTTTCGGCTCCGCGAAATATCGGGTAAGGAGACAGCCAAATCAAAAACAGCGGAAATCCCATGCGCGGTTACTTTGCGGTCGGGGCCGAAGGCCTGTCGAAACGGATGAATCTCGGAACCCTGATGCGGTCTGCCCATGCGTTCGGGGCGAATTTTTTCTTCACTGTCGACGCGGACCAGAAAATCCGCAAGGCGCCACCTTCCGATACCTCGAAGAGCCCCGGACACCTGCCCGTCTTCACCTGGGACAGTGTCGATGCCATGGATCTGCCCAAGGGCTGCCAACTGGTCGGGATCGAGCTGACGGACGAGTCCATCGACCTGCCCAGCTTCGGCCACCCGCTGCAGGCCGCCTATGTGCTCGGACCCGAGCGCGGCTCGCTGTCGCCCGAGATGCTGGCGCGCTGCGACCACGTGGTGAAGATCCCGACCAAATTCTGCATCAACGTGGCCATGGCCGGCGCGATCGTCATGTATGACCGCCACCGCGCCCTCGGCCGCTACGCGGAGCGCTCGATCACGGCCGGGGGACCGAAGCAGGAACGGCCGAAACATGTCAGCGGCGGCCCGGTAATGCGCACCGGCCGCAAGGTGCCGGGCACCTGAAAATTCAACTTGCTTTCAGGCACGCCCGGCGGTTTTCTTTGCCTTGCTGCGGGAGGCATGGAATGAACGGAACAATGAAATGTGTGGCGGGGCTGATGCTCCTGTTGAGCTTCGCCCTGCCGGGACCGGTGCTCGCCGCCGCAAAAACCGCCTTGGTCATCGGCAATGGCGCCTACCAGGCAATGCCGGCGCTGCGCAACCCTGCCAACGACGCCAACCTGATCGCGGACAAGCTGACCGGGCTGGGTTTTGACGTCGTCCGGATCATCGACGGCGACCGCAGGGCCTTCCGGGAAGGCCTGACCCGTTTCGGCCGCAACTCCGAGGGCGCCGACGTCGCCCTGGTGTTCTATGCCGGTCACGGCGTGCAGGTGAATGGCCAGAACTGGCTGCTGCCGGTCGATGCCCAGATCGAGGCCTCCACCGATCTGCCGGCGCAGGCGCTCAAGGCCAACGACCTCCTGGAAATCATGGAAATTTCCGGAGCGCGCCTGAAACTGGTGTTTTTCGATGCCTGCCGGAACAATCCCCTGCCCCGGTCCCTCTCCCGGGGCGCGGCCAACGGCCTGGCGCGGCTGGAGGCCAATGCCGCCGGCATGATGATCGCCTTTGCCACCTCTCCGGGTGATGTTGCCCTGGACGGCTCCGGCAGCAACAGCCCGTTCACCGAAGCCCTGGCGCGGCTGATCGGCACCCCGGACCTCGAGGTCCGGCACCTGATGGGCAAGGTCCGCGAAAGTGTCTACCTGTCGACGGGAGAACGCCAGCTGCCGTGGCTCAACGAGGCGCTGATCGGTGAATTCTATTTCGGCGGCCGTTCCGGAGAGGGGCCGGAGGCCGCCGCGGCGCTTCCCGACACGTCCGGCCCGGCCTCCGGCGGCGCCAGCCAGATCACGGTCAGCCGGACGGAACCGCAGCACCAGCCGGCACCGCACTATACCCGGGACTTCTGCCGCACCGCCTCCCTTGCCGGCAGCAGCCTTCGCTTCTGCGCAAGTTCGGTTCTCGATCCGCAATACGGCAACCGGTACGGCCCCGGCAATCTGTTCGACGGAAACCTGTCGACGGCCTGGGTGGAAGGCGTTTCGGGCAACGGTGCGGGACAGAAACTCCTGATCACCTTCGACCGTCCCCGCCTCCTGTCAGGTTTCGAGCTCGTCAACGGCTATGCCAAGAACCAGGACATCTACGCCAAGAATGCGCGCGTGCGCAGCGCGACACTGCGATTGTCGGACGGCAGCAGTCAACGGCTCGACCTGCCGGACAACATGCGCAAAAGCCGGTTCTCGTTCGGCTCGCCGCTTGAGGTCACCTGGATGGAATTCGAGATCGGCTCGGTCTTTCCCGGATCGAAATACACGGACACGGCGGTGTCCGAACTGATCCCGGTCTTTGCCGACTGACACCTCGCCGGCGCATCATCGCGGCGTTATGGCAAAGCCGAACGAGCGGTTCGGGAACGGTTCGTCCTCAAGCGTGAAGTGCCACCATTCGCCCGGATAGTTCCTGAAACCGCCCTTTCGCATCAGGCCCACCAGCGTATTGCGGTATTCGCGCGCGCGTTCGGACACCGCGCGTGAGTCCGTCCTGCTGGCCGGATCGAAACAGTCGAACGGCGTTCCGAAATCAACCGTCCCGCGGTCGCGGCGGCGGCAGACCTGTTTCGATCCCGCTTCCTGTTCGTCCAGAAGGTCCAGAGCCACGTCGACCGTGGAACCTCGGGCGTGGCTGCTCTTGGCGCCGATATAGCCCTGCCGGATCAACTCGGACCGGGGCACATTGGGGTAGTAGTCCGGGTCCGTGCCTTTTCCCTGCCGAACCCAGGCCACCATGGCATCCACCGCGCCTTGAGGCCGGTAACAGTCGAAAACCACGAGTGAGTAGCCGGATGCAACCGCCGCATTCTGGATCTTGCCGAGCGCCCGCGCCGCCGCCTGTGTCAGCACGCATTCGCCCGCGCCGTAACCGGGCAGGCGCCTGCGCATGAAATTCCGGCGCGAGGCATAGCGCATGTCCTGGTGAATGTCGGGAACGACGTCGCGCAGATAGACAAAGCCTTCAGGCAGGGCGCCGGCCTGCACCTGCAGGGAACAACCGGCAAAGACGGCAAGCGCAAGAACGGCCCGCCTAGTCCACATCGACGGCCTCGTCGGCCTCGATCAGCTGACGCAGCCTGCCGAAGGCAAGCCGGATCCGCGACTTGACGGTTCCAAGCGGCAAGCCGGTCTCTTCCGCGATCTCGCTGTGGGACTGGCCGATGAAAAAGGCAAGCCGGACGACTTCCTTCTGCTCGTCGGGCAACTGTTCCATCGCCAAGCGCACGCGCTCCTCCCGGAGCCGCGCATCCATTTCGTCCGCGACATCGGGCAGCGGCGTCGGCTGCAGCGAGGGTTCCTCCGGGTCGAGTTCCGCCGTTTTCTGCCGTCTGAGCCGGTCGATGCGACGGTTGCGTGCGACCCGGTAGAGCCAGGTGCTGGCGGATGCCTTGCCGGGGTCGAACAGCTCGGCTTTCCGCCACAGGGTGACCATGACATCCTGGGCAATCTCTTCCGCAAGGGCTTCCTCCGCCCCCTGCTTCATCAGGTAACCCTTCAGGCGTGGCGCGAAATGGTCGAACAGCTCGACAAAGGCTGCCCTGTCCCGGTCCGTGGCCACCTTGACGATAAGATCGGAATAGTGGTGCGTCTGCGCCAAGAGCCGCTCAACTCCCTGCCATTCCCCGGATCAGCGTGATCCCGGGAGAAAGCTTGCGAAGGTGAAAAAGCCGACCGGTTTTGTCGTGGTAGAACATCGTGCCTTCATGGTTCATGTCGATTGGACATTCGGTGTCCCGACCTAATCTTTAGCAGGTTCGGCACATTTCGAAAGGGGGCACAGGGGCTCTGCCACACTGTCGCCGCGTTTAACCGTAACAGCGTTTGGACAACATGGACGTCGAAGACACAAATATCGGTTGCCGGGCTTCAACCCTTTCGTAACCCGCTTTAAGTTATCATTAAAGCAAGGTTTATATGCCAGACGGCTATTGAATTAAATTTGACGGAAACTCTAATCCAAACGGTGTGGAGATGATGAAAGCAAAATCGCTGGTTCTGGCCCTCGCAGGTCTTGCTGTTTCGAGTGCAGTGGCTTTCGCGCAAACCCCGACGCTTCTGAAACAACACAAGGATTGGGCGGCCTATGCTCTGACCGGTGGAAGCGGCAAGGTCTGTTATGCGCTGACGAAACCGACCACCATGCTTCCGGGCGACCGCAATCACGGAGACGTCTTCTTCTTCGTAACCTCCCGCCCGGCGGAGGGCGTCAGCTCCGAACCCAGCCTTCTCGTCGGCTATCCGTTCAAGGACAAGTCGTCCGTCACCGTCGATGTGGACGGCAAGGCCTTCACGCTGTTCACCAACAATGACGGAGCCTGGGTGGAGAATGCCGCAACCGAGGCGCAGCTGGTCGGGGCCATGAAGGCCGGCCGCGAAATGACGGTCAACGGCGAATCCAGCCGCGGCACCCGGACGACCTACAAGTTCTCGCTGTCCGGCGTGACGGCTGCCATCGACACTGCAGCCGGCGCCTGCCGCTGACAGGCGGCTTCCCGTCTTCTTCGGCACCTTCCTTCAACCCGGCAGGGCGTATCACCGCCCGGCCGGGCTTTTGGCGTCCGGTCGGCGCATGGCTCCCCTGCACACCCGAAAACTTGATTTTTTCGTCCGATTGTGGTTTTGGGAGCGCTTGAAGTCTTCCCTGCCGTTCAGGGAACCCGGCAGCCGCGTTTCTGGATGAGCGCCATTGCCTGCGCCGGATGAGACAACGGATCACGACATGGCGATTACACTCGACATCGCGCGGGACAATCCGAACGCGCCCACCGTTTCAGCCGCTGCGGCGCCGCTCGCCTCCGGCGAGGACAAACCGACTCTGGTCGGTCTGACCCGGGAAGAGCTGGGCGAGGCGCTCGGCACCATCGGCGTGCCGCAGAAGCAATGGCGCATGCGCGCCTCGCAGCTCTGGCACTGGCTCTATGTGCGCGGCGTTTCCGACTTCTCGCAGATGACCAACATCGCCAAGGACCTTCGGCAGAAACTGGACGATCACTTTAGCATCGCCCGCCCAGAGATCGTTGACGAGCAGATCTCGGTCGACGGCACGCGCAAATGGCTGTTCCGCTTTCCGCCGCGCGGCGCCGGCCGTCCGGTGGAAGTCGAGACCGTCTACATTCCGGAAGAAGGCCGGGGCACGCTCTGTGTTTCCAGCCAGGTCGGCTGCACCCTCACCTGCACCTTCTGCCACACCGGCACCCAGAAGCTGGTCCGGAACCTGACGGCGGAGGAAATCCTGTCCCAGATCCTGATGGCGCGCGACCGCCTGGGCGATTTCCCGGACGCCGATACGCCCCAGGGCGCCATTGTCCCGTCCGAAGGCCGGCTGGTCTCCAACATCGTCATGATGGGCATGGGCGAGCCGCTCTACAATTTCGACAATGTCAAGCAGGCACTGCTGATCGCCTCCGACGGCGACGGCCTGTCCCTGTCCAAGCGCCGCATCACCCTGTCGACCTCGGGCGTAGTCCCCGAAATTTTCCGCACTGGTGATGAAATCGGCTGCATGCTGGCGATCTCGCTGCACGCGGTCAACGACGCGCTGCGCGACGTGCTGGTGCCGATCAACAAGAAATGGAACCTAGAGGCCCTGCTCGACGCCTGCCGGCAATATCCGGGCCTCTCGAACGCCAAGCGCATCACCTTCGAATACGTGATGCTGAAGGGCGTCAATGACAGCAACCAGGATGCGCTTGATCTGGTCCGCCTCCTGAAGGGCATTCCGGCCAAGATCAACCTGATCCCGTTCAACCCGTGGCCGGGTTCCGAATATGAATGTTCCGACTGGGAGCGCATCGAGGAATTCGCCGACATCGTCAACCGGGCCGGCTACGCCTCGCCGATCCGCACGCCGCGCGGCCGCGACATCTTCGCCGCCTGCGGCCAGCTGAAATCGGCGTCCGAACGCATGCGCAAGAAGGACCGGGAGGCGCTGGCCGCCTCCTGACCGGACCGCCCGGCAACCGGATACCGCGAACCGACAACAAAAAAGGCCGCCCGGAGGCGGCCTTTCTGCATTGCGGGTGCTGTTTCGTCACACCAGCCCGTTTTTAGCCAGCGGCAGCGTGGTGATCCACTCGCCCCTGGCCGCGGCGATGGCATTGGCGACCGCCGGGCCGATCGGCGGGGTGCCCGGCTCTCCAATGCCGCTCGGAGCCTCGTTCGACGCCACGATATGCACCTCGACCTCGGGCATGTCGGACATGCGGATCGGCTCGTAGGTGTCGAAGTTGGTCTCCTCGACCACCCCGTCTGCCAGCGTGACCTGGTTGCGCAGGACCGCCCCCAGACCGTATCCGATGCCGCCCTCGACCTGGGCCCGGATGTTGTCCGGGTTGATCGGGGTGCCGCAATCGACCGCCGCCGTCACCTTCTCCACCTTCACGGTGCCGTCGTCGCGGAAGGAGATTTCCGCGACTTCCGCCACGTAGGAGCCGAAGGACTTGTGCACGGCAACACCGCGGTAACGGCCTTCGGGCGCCGGCGTGTCCCAGCCGGCCTTCTCCGCCGCCAGCTTCAGGACACCCACCTTGCGCGGATCGTCCTTGATCATTTCCAGTCGGTAGGCGACGGGATCCTTGCCGGCTTCCTTCGCGAGACGGTCGATCATGGTTTCCATGACATAGGCCGTGTGGGTGTGCCCGACGGACCGCCACCACAGCACCGGAACCTTGGTCTCCTGGTAAGCCTGGTCCATGTTCATGAGCGGGAACGCGTAGGTCGTGTCATGCGCGCCCTCGGTCATGTTGTGGTCGACGCCGTCCTTCATCAGCATCGCCTCGAACGGCGTGCCCTTGATGATCGACTTGGCGGCGATGTTGTACTTGAACGCCGTCACGTTGCCGTCCGCGTCGAGACCGGCCCTGATCTTGTGCGCCGACATCGGACGATAATAGCCACCGGCCATGTCATCCTCGCGGGTCCAGACGATCTTCACGGGCGCCGGTTCCATGCCGGCCGCCTGCATCGCCTTGGCCAGCGTGGTGATTTCCACCACCGGATGGGCATCGGCCTGTGCCCGCCGGCCGAACGAGCCACCGGCCCACAGCGTGTTGATCCTGACCTTCTCGAACGGAATGCCCAGCACCGTGGCGGCGACATTGTGGTCGATGGTCTGGATCTGCGAGCCGAACCAGAATTCGGCCGTTTCCCCATCGAACATCATCGCGATGTCCAGCGGCTCCATGGCGCCGTGGGCCAGGAACGGGAACTCGAAATCCGCTTCGATGACCCGGTCCGAGGCGGCCAGGGCCGCATCGACATCGCCGTCCTCGCGCACCTTGAGGCCGGGTTTGCCGGTCATGTCCTTCAGCTCCGCGATCATCGCATCGCTGGAGCGGGTCTCGGCCTCGCTGTCATCCCACTCGATCCCGAGCAGCCCCCGCCCCTTGATCGCGGGCCAGGTGGAGGTTGCAATGACCGCGACCCCCGCCGGGATCTCGAGCACGTTGACGACACCGGGAACCTTCTTCGCTTCGCTCGCGTCGAACGACTTGACCTTGCCGCCGAAACGCGGCGAACGGGCCACAACGGCGACGAGAAGATCATCCCGCTGGAAGTCCATCGTGTAGGTCTTCGGCGCGCCGACCGTCTTGTTCTTCACGTCAAGGCGCGGGAAGGACTTGCCGATATAGACCCATTGCTCGGGTGTCTTCAGGGCTGGCTCCGCCGGCACATCCTCGTTGGCGGCAAGGCTTGCCAGCTCACCCAGGGTCGCGGACTTGCCGGAGCCGTGCGAAACGACGCCTTCCGAGACGGTGATGTCACCCGCCGGCACACCCCATTCCTTCGCGGCGGCCGAAACGATCATCGCCTTGGCGGCGGCCCCCGCCTGGCGGTATTGCATGAAGGAGTTGGCCATGGCCGTCGACCCGCCCGTGCCCTGCACGCCGAACAGCGTGTTGGCGTAGACCTGCGGGTTGGACGGTGCGAACTCGACCGTGACCTGGTCCCAGGCCGCGTCGAGTTCGTCGGCGACCAGGGTCGACAGACCCGACGCGGTGCCCTGGCCCATGTCGAAATGCTTGGACAGCACCACGACCGTGTTGTCCGGGCGGATATGCACGAACGGCTGGATGAAGTCGCCTTCGGCGGCCGCGGCCGTGCCGCGCGGCAGGTTCATGGCAAGCACGAGACCGCCGACGGTTCCCGCGGACATCTTCAGGAAGGAACGGCGGGTCGGCTTGGCGGCCTCAAGCGGTTTTTGAAGCAAATGCAACATGGATCAGCCCTCCATCTTGTCGGCGGCAAGGTGGATCGCCTTGCGGATACGGGCATAGGTGGCGCAACGGCAGACATTGCCGTCCATGGCAGCGTCGATGTCCTCGTCGGTCGGCTTCGGCGTTTCTGCCAGAAGCGCGGTTGCAGCCATGATCTGCCCGGACTGGCAATAGCCGCATTGCGGCACGTCCAGTTCGTTCCAGGCCGACTGGACGGCTTCGGCCGCCTTGTCGCTGATGCCTTCGATCGTGGTGATGTCGGCGCCTTCGAGGTCGCCGACGAACGTCTGGCAGGAACGGATCGGAACCCCGTCCAGATGGACGGTACAGGCACCGCAGGCGGCGATGCCGCAGCCGAACTTCGTGCCGGTCATTCCGAGTTCGTCGCGCAATGCCCACAGCAGCGGGCTTTCGGGGTCGGCGTCGAGCGTGCGCGTTTCCCCGTTGATTGTAAGTGTAACGGACATTTGGGGGGCGTCTCCTTTGGCTGGCCTTGTCTGGCTAAAGGATGTAAACTACACGGTGCAGTGTAAGCATGAACGCTGCATCTGTAAACGCCCTAGTTTACATAGGGCCTGATTTTTGGGATGAAAGGGGTGGGGCTTGCATTCTCCTGCCGGAAAGGTGGCAGGAGGGAACGGGAATTCAATGTCCGTATCGGATCAGAAGAAAAAACAGATCGTCGTGGCGGCGATCGCGGAGTTTCAGGAAAAAGGCTATGCCGGTGCCAGCATGGACCGGATCTCCGAGCGTGCCCAGGTCTCCAAACGGACGGTCTACAATCACTTCGAAAGCAAGGACGCTCTGTTCCGGGCGATCAACCAGTGCCTGGCCGATCAGGTCAATTCCGCGCTCGAGCTGCCTTACGATCCGGACCTGCCGATCCGCGACCTTCTTGTCCGCCTCGGCTGGGCGGAAGGCGACCTGATGATCAATCCCTGTTTCATGGCGCTCGCCCGCATGGTGATGAGCGAGACCATCCGCGATCCGGACCTCGCAGCCGACATGGACAGCCGCATGACCAAGATCAGCGTTTTCCGCGACTTCATCGCGCGGGCCGCAAACGAGGGCAAGCTCCATGTCGACGACCCGGGGCTCGCCGCCACGCAGTTTCTCGGCCTCATCAAGTCACGGTCCTTCTATCCGAACATTCACAGCGGGCGCGTCACCGAACGGCCCGAAATGGAACGGATCATCGAGGAAAGCGTCGACATGTTCCTGGCCCGTTACGGGGTCAAGGAAACCGTCGGCAAGGCGGCAGCGGAGTGAGTTGCGTTGCCCCGGAAGCGTCGTCGTTTCCCGTCCTGCCACCCGATCCCGTCAGCGGAACAGTCGAGAGATGTCTTCCAAAATACTTGTCTTGAGACCGGACCCGATCAAGGCAGGTCTTTTGAACGCTCTTTTCTGCTGTGCGCTTGCCGTCGCCCTGGCCGCGTTTCTCGGCATCGTCTTCGAGGGAATTCCAACCGTGGTCCCTGTCATGATCGGGATAGCCTTCGCAGTGGGCTTGTTTGCCTTCTGGGGAAGGCCAAAACCCGACTCATGGCTTGAGCTCTCAAGGGAAGGCTTGACCGTGATCTCCGCGGGAAAACGCGCTCACATGTCCTGGCAAAGCCTCTCCCGCTTCACCCTGATCCGGTTCGAATCGGACGAACAGGACAAAACACGTCAGGATTACCATTATGTGGCGGCCCGCACCGTTGCTCCCGCGGACGACGCCGACGCGGCAACAGATCCCGGAACCGCCGACCTGACGCTCGAGATAGACGGCTACATTTCCTATCACCGTTATTCCGGCCGCTCTCCGGAACAGGAGGCCGCGTGCAAATCACCGCAGGACTTTGCCGACACGCTCAATCGCTGGCGGGACTTCGCGTTGGACCTGGAAATCGGCGCCGTGCCGACGCCTGTTGTCACCACGACAGAGGCTGGTCCGGGCGATCTGGTGCTGCAGATTTATTCCAGCCTGACGCGGTGACCATTTGACCACGCCGGGGGGCTTGCGCGCCGCAGAGAACCGGCTAAATTGCCGCAAATTTTCAACCGCGCGGGCTCTCGCGCAAGAACAGCGAACTGGACCTTCCCCAAAATGGCGCATGGTGACATCAAGAAAGTCGTGCTGGCCTATTCCGGCGGCCTCGACACCTCCATCATCCTGAAATGGCTGCAGACCGAATTCGGCTGCGAAGTGGTGACCTTCACCGCCGACCTCGGCCAGGGCGAGGAGCTGGAACCGGCGCGCAAGAAGGCCGAGATGCTCGGCATCAAGGAAATCTATGTCGACGACCTGCGCGAGGAATTCATCCGCGACTTCGTCTTCCCGATGTTCCGCGCCAACGCCGTCTATGAAGGTGTCTACCTGCTCGGCACGTCCATTGCCCGCCCGCTGATCTCCAAGCGCCTGATCGAGATCGCCGAGGAAACCGGTGCCGACGCCGTCGCCCATGGCGCGACCGGCAAGGGCAACGACCAGGTCCGCTTCGAGCTGTCTGCCTACGCGCTCAACCCGGACATCAAGGTGATCGCGCCGTGGCGGGACTGGTCGTTCAAGTCGCGCACCGACCTGCTCGACTTTGCCGAAAAGCACCAGATCCCCGTTCCGAAGGACAAGCGCGGCGAAGCGCCGTTCTCCGTTGACGCCAACATGCTGCACTCGTCTTCCGAAGGGAAGGTGCTCGAGGACCCGGCCGAGGAAGCCCCGAACTATGTCTTCCAGCGCACGGTCGATCCGACCGAAGCTCCGGACGTCGTCACCGAGATCGAGATCGGCTTCGAGAAGGGCGACGCGGTTTCCCTGAACGGCGAGAAGATGTCCCCGGCGACCCTGTTCGCCAAGCTCAACGACTATGGCCGCGACAACGGCATCGGCCGCCTCGACATGGTCGAGAACCGCTTCGTCGGCATGAAGAGCCGCGGCATCTACGAGACCCCGGGCGGCACCATCCTCTTGACCGCCCACCGGGCGATGGAATCGATCACGCTCGACCGTGGCGCCGGCCACCTCAAGGACGAGCTGATGCCGCGCTATGCCGAGCTGATCTACAACGGCTTCTGGTTCTCGCCGGAGCGCGAGATGCTGCAGGCCCTGATCGACAAGAGCCAGGAGCATGTCACCGGCACGGTGAAACTGAAACTCTACAAGGGCAACGTCATCCTCGTCGGCCGTTCCTCGCCCTATTCGCTCTATTCCGAGGAGCTGGTCACCTTCGAGGACGACCAGGGCGCCTATGACCAG
The DNA here is from genome assembly GCF_027359675.1 of Roseibium sp. Sym1. Classification (NCBI taxonomy): domain Bacteria; kingdom Pseudomonadati; phylum Pseudomonadota; class Alphaproteobacteria; order Hyphomicrobiales; family Stappiaceae; genus Roseibium; species Roseibium sp. Sym1. The sequence continues at coordinate 2,146,370 of NZ_CP114786.1, read as the reverse complement.
AAGGACGCCGCCGGCTTCATCAAGCTGAACGCTTTGCGCCTGCGCACGCTGGCCAAGCGCGACCGTCTCGGCTGAGAGGCCTCATCATGAGCGGACCGGCGGCAGCGGCGTTGACGAAACGGCTCGCGGCCGCCGGTTTTTTGTGTCTGGGCGGATTTGATGCCCCGGACGAGGCCAGCCTTCCGAGCCTTTCAGGCGGAGCTCGGGCACGGTCGCTGCTGCTGATCGGCAGCACCGGTCCGTCGGTCTGGCCGAAACTCTCGTCAAGCCCGGAAGCCTCGGACGGCACGGCCGACCCGCTCGACCGTTACACACGGCGTGTGCTCACGGAGATCGCGGCATCGGAAGGTTTCGAGGCGGCGTTCCCCTTTGACGGCCCGCCCTATCACCCGTTCCAGCAATGGGCCAGAAGATGCGGCGGTTTCTCCCAGAGCCCGATGGGTGTGCTGGCGCATCGCGACTATGGCCCCTGGGCCGGCTTCCGGGCCGCCTTTCTGTCCAAGACGCCCCTGGCGATCCAGCAGGACACGCGATCGGCCGGTCCATGCGAGACCTGTGCCGACAAGCCCTGCATCACTGCCTGCCCGGCCGGCGCCCTCACCCTGGAAACAGGCTATGACGTGCCCCGCTGCCGCGATCATCTCGCCACGAGCCGCAGCCTCGACTGCTGGTCCGGCTGCCTTGCGCGCCGGGCCTGTCCCTGTGGCAGAGAGCATCACCAGGGACCTGATAATGCGCGCTTTCACATGGAAAGCTTTATCGGGCTTTAGGATATGGAGCTGACGCGGTCAGGGTATGCTCGCGCGCTTTCGGCGTCAGGTGCAGCCAGGCAACCCGGCCCGACTGAAACAGTTTGCGCGCACTGCGGGTGAAAAGCGGAGGATGATGATCCCCGACCAGAACGATGTCGGTCTCGGCGAGGTCCTCGTTCAGGGCAATCTGCTTGACGAGATGTGACACGTTGAGCCACTGCTCCGCCATGCGGCAAAGCTCGACATCGTCGAAAACGCCGCCATCGTCGCAATGGAGCCGGGCGGGCACCTCACCGGGCGGCACCGGCTTGTGCGAGTTCAGCGTCAGCCAATAGGCAAACTTCCGCTCACCCTTGCCGTCGAGCAGGAAGCGCTCCACCGAGCGGGCCACATCCGTGTCGCACAGCCCACGGAACGCGACGCCGCAATTGTCCAGCTCCGCATCGGGATCGAGACCGGCATTGTTTTCCATGAAATTCAGCTGCTCGAAACCGATCTTCGGAAACCAGTCGAAGCGTTCGAAGAAATCGCCGGTAAAGGCGTGAAACGCCGCGGTCTCGTACCCGGCTTGCGCGGCCTGTTTCGGCAGGCAGTCAGCGCTGTCGCGGGACCGGAAATCGCGATAGTCACCATTCACGTTGCACAGTTCCCGGGCTTCGCCCGACGTGGTCGAGCCGAAATAGACGGCTGCGCCCGTCTCGACGTCATAGGCATCGCCGACATCCTGGTCCAGAAGCGGCCCCCAGATCAGGTCACGATAGTCCTCGGACGCCAGGGCTCCGAGACCTTCGACCATGACGATGAGGACATTTCTGTCACCGGGCGCGTCCAGGCGCCCTGCAATGCCGGCATGGAGCGTTGCGGCGTCGTCGATCGGCTGAAACCGTTCACCGAAGTTGTTTTGTGCAACGAGGGTTTCCTGGGGAGACAGGTTGACCCACCAGTCGGCGGCGCCAAAGGCGACCACGAGCACCAGAAAGGTGACAAGGCTGATCTTTTCCCGATGGGCCTTTGATCTTTGGACGACCAGATAGGTCAGGGCGAGCGAAACCAGCAGACCGGCCAGGATGGCCAGGTAGACCGCCGAATTGATCAGGCTGACATTCCCTGCGTAGCGCAGGGAATCGAAGATCATGGTCAGCGGCATCTGGAAATAGAGCGAGACGATCACCAGCGCATCCAGGGTCATCACCGCGAACAGCAGCACCAGGAAGACAAACCGGTTGACGATGAGACCGAGAAAACAGGTCATCGCCAGAAGGGCGACGAAGAAGGTCCGGTTCGGACAATAGAGAATGCTCAGGACGATGTAGAGCGCATTCGGCAGGAGGATCGTGAGCCCTGCAAAGAACAGCGTCTCCCTGGACCGATGACGCTTGTCCTTGAGAAAATCGATCAAACCATGAACAACAGACATATCAACGGGCCCGGCGGAACTGACGCCGCGAAGTTTCCTTCACAAGTCTTAAATTAGCGTTTTCGGACCGTTTGCCGCGATGTTTCGCGCAAGGTGCGACCGGCAAGCCATCAGCCCAGCCGGACCACCCCGGCCTGGTCCGGACAGGTTTCCAGCGCCTCGGCAGCGGTGCGGCCGTCGGCCAGCGGTGCGTCGGGCCAGATTTCGGCCAGCGGGATCAGCACGAAAGCCCGGTCGCCCATGCGCGGATGCGGAATTTCCAGGTCCGGCTCGTCGATCTTCTGCATGCCGCAGATCAGGACATCGACATCGATCACGCGCGGGCCCCAGCGCACGTCGCGCACCCGGCCGAGCTCGTTCTCGATCTGAAGACACCGCTTCAGGAGGGACTGCGGGCTCAGGACCGTGTCGACAACCACGCAGATATTGATGAAGTCATCCTGCTCCACCGGCCCCCAGGGCGGCGTGCGATAGTCGGATGAGCGTGCCACGAGCGTGACGCCCTCGGTCTCCTCGAGCTTGCGGACCGCCGCGTCGAGATTGGCCTTCGGGTCACCGAGGTTGGAGCCGAGCCCCAAGGCACAACGGGTTGGGGCACCGCGGTTAGGGGCACTGCGGGCAGGTTCGTCGGCAGACTGCGGTTGCGTGTTCATTCAGGTCGGGTTCCGTTCCAGCCGTGTTGCCTCAAGCATACGCGCGCAATCGGCATGTGGACGTACGTCATGAGCCCGCACAATAGCCGCGCCCTTGAGCATGGCCGTCATGTGAACCGCCATGGAGCCATAAAGACGGTCCTCCATCTCCGCGTTGAGCACCGTTCCGATCATGCGTTTGCGCGAGGCACCCGCCAGAAGCGGCAAACCGTGTTTTGCCAACGTTTCGAACCTGTTCAGGATACGGAAATTCTGATCGATGGTCTTGCCGAAGCCGAAGCCCGGATCGAGGATCTGCTTGTCCTTCGCAATGCCGGCGCGCTCCGCAAGCTCCATCGACGCCTCGAAGAACCGGTCGATATCGGCCAGGATGTCGATCTCCGGGTCGGCTTCCGTCCTGTTGTGCATCATCACCACGTGCACGCCGGCTTCGGCCACCGTATCGGCCATGGCCGGGTCCTTCTGCAGGCCCCAGACATCATTGACGATGAGTGCCCCGGCCGCACAGGCCCGCCGGGCGATTTCGGCCTTGTAGGTATCGATGGAGACAGGTGTTCCCATGGCGATCACCTCGTCCAGGACCGGCACAAGCCGCGACCATTCCAGATCCAGCGAGACCGGTTCGGACCCCGGACGCGTGCTCTCCCCGCCGACATCGATGATATCGGCGCCGTCCGCAATCATCTGCCGCGCGTGGGCAAGAGCTGTCCCGGCGACCGCGTTCCTGCCCCCGTCGGAAAACGAATCCGGCGTGACATTGAGGATACCCATCACATGCGGGCGTTCACTCTTGCCATCGAAGCGCGGGAGTTCATAGGGTATGCGGGTCGGCATCAATGCGTCCTTCTGACGATAGGTCCCCGGTTTCGCGCGTTGCACCCGGCGGGTCAAGGCACGGAAGCGGCACTGTCATGAAAATTTCGGACAACGGTCTTGGAAAGGACATGCCCTTGTCATCGCACGTGATCACCTGTTGGCCTTGCCAAGGGCTCCGCCTCCGCGGTCCCCAGCCAGGAGTTTCGAAATGTCTGCACGTTTTTCACGCCGTAATTTTCTGAAGTCGTCGGTCGCGACCGGCCTTGCCGTGTCCTCTTCGCTTGCCCTGCCCGGCCTGTCGCGCGCCGCGTCGCGTCCTGTGATCACGCATGGCCTGCAGTCAGGCGATGTCGATGCCGGTTCCGGCATGATCTGGGCCCGCACGGACCGTCCGGCAAAGATGTTGGTCGAGGTCGACACGACGGGGACCTTCGAATCGCCGCGGCGCCTGGCACCGATCAACGCCCTGCCGAACAGTGACTTTGCCGCCAAGCGCCTGCTGGAAGACCTGCCGTCGGACCAGGAAATCTTCTACCGCGTCGCCTTCGCCGACCTGAACGACGTCAACGCCGTCTCCGAACAGATGACCGGCCGGTTCCGCACGGCGCCCGCGTCCCGCCGCAATGTCCGGTTCGCCTGGTCCGGCGACACGGCTGGCCAGGGCTGGGGCATCGACACGGACCGGGGCGGCATGAAAACCTATGCCACCATGGCCGGGCACCAGCCGGATTTCTTCATCCATTCGGGCGACACCATCTATGCCGACGGCCCGATGAAGGAAACGGTCGAACTGAAGGACGGCACCGTCTGGAAGAACGTCCTCACGGAGGAAAAGACCAAGGTTGCAGAGACGCTGGACGAATATCGCGGCCAATGGAAATACAATCTGCTGGATGACAACCTGCGCGCCTTCAACGCCGAGGTGCCGACCTTCTTCCAGTGGGACGACCACGAGGTTGTCAACAACTGGTCGGACGCCAAGGATCTCGCCTCCGACGACCGCTATTCGGAAAAGAACATTCACCTGCTCGCCGCCCGTGCCGGCCGGGCTTTCCACGAACTGACGCCGATCCGCTACACGCCGGCGGAACCGGGCCGTGTCTACCGCAAGATCGCCTATGGCCCGCTGCTGGATGTGTTCTTCCTGGACCTGCGTTCCTATCGCGGCCCGAACGGCGCCTCGATGGAAGAGACGCTGTCGCCGGACGCGCGCATTCTCGGTGCGGAACAACTTGCCTGGCTCAAGCGCGCGCTGCTCAACTCCAGGGCCACATGGAAGGTGATCGCCTGCGACATGCCGATCGGCCTGATCGTCTGGGACAACTGGAAGGAACAGGCCGGTGCGGAAGCCGTCGCCAATGGCGATCATGGCGCACCGAAGGGCCGCGAACTGGAATTCGCCGACCTCCTGCGGTTCATCAAGACCGCCGACATCGACAACATCGTCTGGCTGACAGCGGACGTGCACTACACCGCCGCCCACTACTACAATCCGGACAAGGCCCGGTTCCAGGACTTCAAGCCGTTCTGGGAATTCGTCTCCGGCCCGATCCATGCCGGCACCTTCGGCCCGAACGATCTCGATAGGACCTTCGGCCCGGAAGTGAAATACGTGAAGGCGCCGACCGCCGAACAGGGCGCCAACCTGCCGCCCTCCATGGGCCTGCAGTTCTTCGGCCTGGTCGACATTGACGGCAGCAGCGAACAGCTGACCGTGCGCCTGATGGACCGGGACGACCAGGAACTGCACAAGGTCACGCTGGATCCGGTCCGCCAGGGCTAAGTGACAGCACTGCAACAGTCGACGGGCCGGGAAACCGGCCCGTTTTCTTATGGCTGTTCCGCAGCCGCCATTTGCAGCGCCTGGCTCTTGAAGAACTGGTTGAGCATGATGCCGACAATCGGCATGGCCGGCAGCACGACGGCAAGCCCCAGCACCGGATCATGCAGGGCCGCGACGATCAGGCTGGCGACGATGCCGCCGCCGAATTGCAGGAACCCGACCATGGACGATGCCGCACCGGCCATGTGCGGGAACGGCGCCATCGACTCGGTGAAGCTGGCGGGCAGCACCAGGGCGAGCCCGAACACGAACAGCGCCACCGGCCCCATGACCGTGAGAATGGTCGGCTGCTGCGTCAACGTCAGCACGCACATCAGGGCCGAGGCGACCACCCAGATCGCCAGGCCGTAGGGCACCAGCCTGCGCGCCTCCACCACTCTCAGCAATCGTCCGGTCAGGATCGTTCCGGCAATGAACGAGCCGGACTGGATGATCATGGTCAGGCCGAATTCGGACGGTGACAATCCGACCTCGTAGATCAGGACGAACGGCAGGACCGTTGCCAGGGCATAGAGATTTCCGAGACCAAAGCCGATCAGGAGGCTTGGCCCCAGGAAGCGGGGATCCTTGAGAAGCGTCAGGTAATTGACCGCCAGTTGCCTGGGCTTGAGATGGTGGGTGCCCGGATTCGGGTTCGTTTCCACCTGGAAGAGCCCGACCGCGGCCATCAGCAGCGCGCCGTAGATCACCATGCACCAGAAGACTTCCTGCCACCCGAACAGCTCCAGCACGAACCCGCCGATGGTCGGCGAAACGGCCGGCCCGAGCGCCAGCATCATGGCAACGGCATTCATGATGCGCGCGGACTCCTGCCCCGTGAACTGGTCCCGGACAATGGCGCGCGCAACGGCAATGCCGACGGCCGCGCCAATCCCCTGCAGCGCCCGCGCAAAGACCATGAATTCAACCGTGGGAGCCAGTGTCGCCAGGATGCTTGAAACGAGATAGAGCGTCAGAAACGCTTGCGTCACAGGTTTCCGGCCAAACGCGTCGGTCACCGGACCACAGACCAGCTGGGCAAGCGCAAACCCGGCGAAATAGGCCGTCAGCGTCAGCTTGACCGCGCTGTCGCTTGTCCCGAAAGCCTCGACCAGCGCGGGCATTGCCGGCGTGTAAAGCGCCATTGAAATGGGGCCGATGGCGACAAGCCCGGCCCCAAGCAATGATGTGCGTCTTGCGCTCATGATCGAGCTGTCGGAAGTCATTTCTGTTTTCCCTTGGAAGCCTCCGGAAGCAGGCTGTCCTTCATGGTCTGCAAAAGCAGTTCCAGCGTCTTGCGGTCTTCGGGCGCGACGTCTTCCAGGGCCTTGGACCGCACCTCCTGAAGCGCGTCACCGATGCGCTCAAGCAGCGGGTTCGCTTCAGGCGTCAGCTCGATCAGCTTGGCACGCTTGTCCTTCGGATCCGGGCAGCGCCGTATCAGCCCGGCCTTTTCAAGCGAGTCCAGATAGCCGACCAGGGTCATCGGTTCGACATACATGCGATCGGCCAGCATGGCCTGCCGCTCGCCCGGATTGCGCCAGACATAAAACAGGGTCCGCGCCTCTCCGGCGGTCAGACCCGTGTCGACCCTGGTCAATTCCGCATCGAAACGCCTCCGGAGCAACCGTGCCAGGTCGACGACCAGCATGGTGACACCGACATTTGGAGAAGGTAAAGGCATCGCCACCGCTTTTAGTAAGGTTACCTTACGAATTAAGGTGTCCAGGAACCGCTGTCAATCCGCTGAAATGACACTGCATTGCACAATCCCGCTGCGCCACGTATAAAGGCGCCAAATTCGGCGAAACGGCCGACCCATAGCAAATCAACTTCCAGACAAGTTCGGGTCCAAAACGGGCCCGTTCTGTCTTTTGGAGCCACTCATGAACCTTCGTAATATTGCCATTATTGCTCACGTTGACCATGGCAAAACCACCCTCATCGACGTTCTCTTGAAGCAGTCCGGCGCGTTCCGGGACAATCAGCGCACCGAAGAGCGCATGATGGACTCCAACGACATTGAGCGCGAACGCGGAATTACCATCCTGGCAAAAGTGACGAGCCTGGTCTGGAAGGACACCCGGATCAACATCGTCGACACGCCGGGCCACGCCGATTTCGGCGGAGAGGTCGAGCGTATCCTGCACATGGTCGATGGCGTGATCCTGCTGGTCGACGCCGCCGAGGGCCCGATGCCGCAGACCAAGTTCGTGCTCGGCAAGGCGCTGAAGCTCGGCCTGAAGCCGATTGTTGCCATCAACAAGATCGACAAGCCGGAACAGCGCGCCGACGAGGTGCTCGACGAGGTCTTCGACCTGTTCGCCGCCCTCGACGCCAATGAAGACCAGTTGGACTTCCCGGTGCTTTACGGCTCCGCCAAGCAGGAATGGATGGCGCTGGAGCCGGACGGACCGCAGGCGGGCATGGATCCGCTGTTCGACATGGTGCTCGACAAGGTCGCCGCGCCGGAAGCCGAGCCGGGCGAATTCAAGATGCTTGCGACGACCATCGAATCCGATCCGTTCCTCGGCCGCATCCTGACCGGCCGCATCGTTTCCGGCACGGCCCTGCCCAACATGCCGCTCAAGGCGCTGAACCGCGAAGGCGCCGTGGTCGAGAATGGCCGGGTTTCCAAGATCCTCGCCTTCCGCGGCCTGGAACGCCAGCCGATCGAAAAGGGCGAAGCGGGCGACATCGTCGCCATTGCCGGCCTGACCAAGGCGACCGTTGCGGACACGCTGTGCGCCCCGGGCGTCGACGAGCCGCTGCAGGCCCAGCCGATCGATCCGCCGACCCTGTCCATGACCTTTCGCGTCAATGACAGCCCGCTCGCCGGCACCGAAGGCTCCAAGGTGCAGTCGCGTGTCATCCGCGAGCGCCTGATGAAGGAAGCCGAAGGCAACGTCGCGCTGAAGGTGGAAGAAACCGACGAACCGGACGCCTTTGTCGTCGCCGGCCGCGGCGAACTGCTGCTGGCGATCCTGATCGAGAACATGCGCCGCGAGGGCTTCGAGCTCGGTGTCGGCCGCCCGCGCGTCGTCTACCAGTATGACGACGCCGGCAACCGCCTGGAGCCGATCGAGGAAGTCATCATCGATGTCGACGAGGAGCATTCCGGCGTGGTCGTGCAAAAGCTGCAGGAGCGCAAGGCCGACCTCCTGGAGATGAAACCCTCCGGCGGCGGGCGCACCCGGCTGGTCTTCAATGCCCCGACCCGGGGTCTGATCGGTTACCAGGCCGAGCTGATGTCCGACACGCGCGGCACCGCGATCTTCAACCGCCTGTTCCACGGCTACGAGCCCTACAAGGGCCCGATCCAGGGCCGCCACACCGGCGTGCTGCTGTCCAACGGCACCGGCGAAGCCGTCGCCTATGCCCTGTTCAACCTGGAAGACCGCGGCCCGATGATGATCGACCCGGGCACCAAGGTCTATCCTGGCATGATCATCGGCGAGCACACCCGCGGCAACGACCTGGAAGTCAACGTCCTGAAGGGCAAGCAGCTGACCAACATCCGCTCGGCCGGCAAGGACGACGCGGTCAAGCTGACCACGCCGAAGAAACTGACGCTGGAAGCCGCGCTGTCCTACATCTCGGACGACGAGCTGGTGGAAGTCACGCCGAATTCGATCCGCCTGCGCAAGGCGGAGCTGGATCCGCATGCCCGCAAGCGCGCCGAACGCGCGGCCAACAAGGAATCCGCGTAAGCCTTAAAGACGTGTCGGAATAGACCAGAAGCCCGGGCCTGTCCCGGGCTTTTTTGTTTGCTGCAGGACTTGGCCGTCAATCCGGACGGTCTGCAGCGAAGCTGCACTTGTCCGGAATGATGGACAGAGGTCTTGTCATTTGCCCGAAACCCGGGCTTTCTTTGCTTCCCCCGGCAATCCCCTGCCAAGAACCGCGCGTTGCTTGGGTCAAATTGTCAATCCACCCGCCAACTTTGAAATGCCATCCCTGTTGCCGCAGCGGGAACACCTTAAAATTCAGGCCAATACCATGAATGGGGAACCGCGTTCTTTCCGCGGCCACCAAGCAGGATTGCTGACATGATGAAACGCTTTGCGCTCGCCCTGGCCCTGGCAACGGGTCTTGCCACCACAGCTTCCGCCGAGACCTTCGGACCGCTGGTGGAAGCGGATGACCTCGCCGCCGCGCTCGACAGCGAGATGCCGATCCTGCTCGACATCCGCAATGCCGGCTACGAGGACGGGCATGCCGAAGGCGCTCTCTTTGCACCCTACCGCATGTTCCGCGGCCCGGAGAAGAACCCTGGCGCCCTGTTCGACATCGAAAAGCTCGAAGCCGAGCTGGAAGAACTCGGACTGGAACAGGATGTGCCGATCGTCATCCTGTCTGAAGGCAAGACCGACACCGATTTCGGCTCCGCCGCACGCGTTTACTGGACTCTGAAATCCACCGGCTTTGAAGATCTCTCGATCCTCAATGGCGGCCTCAGCGCCTGGAAGGCCGCCGGCCTGCCGGTCAGCACCGACACTGAATCCGCCTTTCCGAGCGAGCTCGAGCTGACCCTCGACGACACCTGGCTGGCAACGACCGCCGATGTCGCCGCCGTCGTTGCGGGAGAGGCGAACGCCCTGCTCGTGGATGCCCGCCCGGCGGAATTCTACACCGGCAAGGACGTGCACGAAGCCGCCGCGCGCCCGGGCACGCTGCCGAGCGCGATCAACTATGCCTACACCGCCTTCTTCAAGGACGGCTCGCCGGCCATGTCGACCGCCATCGACGCAGAGGCTCTCAAGGCATCGCTGGATGTGAAGGAAGACACACCGACCGTTTCCTTCTGCAACACAGGCCACTGGGCCGCCAGCCACTGGTTCGCGGTCTCCGAGCTCGCCGGCGTGAAAAACGCCAAGCTCTATGCGGGATCGATGGTCGAGTATTCCCAGTCCGGCAACAAGATGGCCAATACGCCGACCGTCAACTGACGCGGAAACACCTGATTGCAATCGACCAGAAGCCCGGGCCATGCCTGGGCTTTTTGTTTCTTACCTCATGGTCATCCTGAGGGGGGCTGCGGGATATTCGTCCCATCGGCAAAACGTCTGACTTGCCTGTGTGCACTGCGATAGGCTTTATTCCGGAAACACCACACCCGGGAGGCATCGGTGAGCAAGACCAATCGCGGCAATTTTTTCGAGGACTTTGAAGTCGGCCAGGTGATCCGCCACGCTACGCCGCGCACCATCACCGGAGGTGACCAGTCCCTCTATACGGCCCTCTACGGCTCCCGTTTCGCGGTGCAGTCCTCCGATGCCTTCGCCAGATCGCTTGGGTACGCCCACGCGCCTGTCGACGATCTGCTGACCTTCCACGTCGTCTTCGGCAAGACCGTGCCCGACATATCGCTGAACGCGGTTGCCAACCTCGGGTATGCGGGCGGACGTTTCCTGGCGCCGGTCTATCCCGGCGACACGATCTCGACCGTCTCCGAAGTCATCGGCAAGAAGGAAAACTCCAACGGCAAGACCGGTGTCGTCTACGTACGCTCGACCGGATACACGGACAACGGCACCGAGGTGCTCGACTATGTGCGCTGGGTCATGATCAACAAGCGGGTTGCCGCCAACCCGGCACCGGAACCGGTGGTCCCCGAACTTCCCGCCGCGCTCGACCCGCAATCGCTTGGCACGGCCGTTCCGCTGCTGGACACCGCCAATTGGGACAACGACCTGGCCGGCTCCGCGTTCCGCTTCGGCGATTATGAAATCGGCGAGAAGATCGACCACGTCGACGGCATGACCGTCGAGGAAGCCGAGCACCAGATGGCCACCCGGCTCTACCAGAACACCGCCAAGGTTCATTTCAACCATCACACGGAAGCGCATAACCGCTTCGGCCACCGGCTGGTCTATGGCGGCCACGTGATCTCGCTCGCCCGGGCGCTGTCCTTCAACGGCCTTGCCAATGTCTTCCACATTGCCGGCATCAATGCCGGCCGCCATGTCGGGCCGCTGGCCGCCGGAGACACGGTCTACGCCTGGTCGGAAGTGCTGGACAAGGCCGATATCGACGGCCGTTCGGATGTCGGCGCCCTGCGCCTGCGCCTGGTGGCGACCAAGGACCGGCCGTGCCACGATTTTCCGGGCATGGATCACGAGGGCAACTACCTGCCCGAAGTGCTGCTTGATTTCGACTACTGGGCCCTGATGCCGAAATAGAACCTTCCCGGCCTGAGGCATTCCAGGGAGAGACCTGCCGGGTCATTTGGCGAGTTTGGAGCAGTTCTCGCCACATACACAGGGGTCACCCCGGGTGCGCGAAGCAAGAACCGGGGCCCACTCGTTCGCAGAGAATCTGATGGGGATGCTGAGGTGGCCAGTCCAAACACCTGCTGCTTGAGCAAGCGGATCAGCGAGTAGGCCCCGGATCTGCGCTGCGCTTGTCCGTGGTGACACGCAGACCAAATTTCCTCCGGGCTCATTTGCAGGGTTCATCGCGCTGATGCACCGGCCACAAAGCTGAAGGAGCTTTAAACTCTCCAGACAGATAAATGTTTCCAGAAACTCGTGGAACTCAGCCTCTATTCAGGCTTGGCAGCCGGCACGATTTCGGTCGTGATCGGCCCGATGCCCGCGCCCTCGTCGGATGCCTTCGGCCCGAACGGCACCCACCGCTTGAAGAAACTTCCCACGGCACTGCCGCCGCCGGACTGGTCCTGGGCGGCATAGGCATTTTCAACCGCGGCTCCTGGCCGCTTCGTGGCTTCGGGTGCGGCCTCGGCCGTCTGTTGCGGCTGTTCGGCCGGCGTAGCGGGAGCGGCGTCCGTTGCCGCCGTTTCGGTCACTTCACCGTCCTCGCCGCCACCGAGAACCTCCGCAAGCTTGTTGGACCGTTCCTCCCAGCGCTTCTGGCGCTCTTCACGGGCGTCTAAACGTGCCGCAAGCTGCTGGTACTTCTCGTTGTCCCGCTTCCGCTTTGCGGCGACCACGGACGCGATCCGCGGACTGACCTGGTATTCCGGACACTTGCCGCTGGCACGGAAAGGCACGCCCTCGACCAGCGGAACCGCATCGAAGACATATTTTTTCTCGCAGACCGAAATCTGCGGCGGGACCTTGGCGACCTCGAAGTGGTCGTAGCCCGTCTTCAGCATCTGCCAGTATTCCATATGCGGGCTGTTGCGGTGCCGCGCCATGTTTTCCGGTGTCATGCGGAACGGAAACGCCTGGACCTGGAAGGAGCGCTGACCGCCCTTGAAGCTGTCGCGGGCCAGCGAGTAGATGTCCTGGACCTGTTCGTCCGTCATCGCGTAGCAGCCGCGCGAGGAACAGGCCCCGTGCACCATGAGATGGGAGCCTGTCCGTCCGTGAGCACGGTCATAGGTGTTCGGATAGCCGAGGTTGAAAGCAAGATGATAGCTTGAATTCGGGTTCATCAGGGCCGGCGTGATCTCGTAGAACCCTTCCGGGGCCTGACGGTCGCCTTCCTTGAATTTCGGACCGAGCTTGCCGGACCATTTGCAGATCTCGAATTCGTCCAGAAGCTTGTACTTGCCGTCACGGGTCTGCTTCCAGACCTCCAGCTCCGATTCCTCCTTGAAGATCCGGACCATGATCGGCGAGGTCAGGCTCATGTCGAGATCGGTCATCTTGCGCTTCAGGGACGCGCTGACCGGAAGTTTGGCCTTGTTGGGACCCGCACTGAATTCATCGCCCTGGCAGGCAGCCACAACCCCGGCCAGAAGAAGAGCCGCGCCGATCTTGACGGCCTGGCGGCTGCGCCGGTTCGGCAGATCCGGCCGATGACCGGATGGCGTGGTAAAAAGGCGCCCAAAGACCATGGTACAATCCCAAACTGAACGAAACCCGGAGCAGCACAGCGGACGTGCCGGCAGCTTGCGCCGTGTTTCCCTATAGTCTACGCCCCCGCGCGCAAAGGCTAGGGGGTGATGGTTGACGATAAGTTACTGAACCCGGATTGCCCCTGCGACCCACATTCTGGTGATAGGAACAAAAAACCTTCGGACCGGTCTCCGCACCCGTCCCATAGTTGCCTGAATGACGGCAAATTCTGGCCACAGAATGGCAAAAGGGCCGCTCGAACGGCGGCCCGCCGGATATTACCGGATTTTCTGCGAATTTGACCGGTGTCAGCTGAGCGTGCGCCCGATTGCGATGAACTTGTCGCGGCGCTGCTTGCGGATTTCCTCCGGCGACAGTCCGGCCAGACCGCTCAGGGCCTTCTCGATCTCCCGGCCGGCATTGTCGATGACGATTTCGCGCGCCCGGTGCGCACCACCGACGGGCTCCTCGACAATGCCGTCGATCACGCCGAGCTGTTTCAGGTCCTGGGCGGTGATCTTCAGCGCCGTCGCCGCGTCCTGTGCCTTGGCGCTGTCGCGCCACAGGATCGATGCGGCCCCCTCCGGCGAAATCACCGAATAGATGGCGTGCTCCATCATCAGCACCTTGTTGGCGGTGGCGATCGCGATTGCCCCGCCCGATCCGCCTTCGCCGATCACCACGGAGACGGACGGCGTGCCGAGCCCCAGGCCGACATCCGTCGAACGCGCAATTGCCTCCGACTGGCCACGCTCCTCGGCGCCCCGCCCCGGATAGGCCCCGGACGTGTCGACAAAGCTGATCAGCGGCAGGCCGAACCGCTCCGCCATTTCCATGATGCGCACGGCCTTGCGGTAGCCTTCGGGCCGGACCATGCCGAAATTGTGTTTCAGGCGGGTTTCGGTGTCATGGCCCTTTTCCTGGGCGAGCACGGCCACCGACTGCCCGCGGAAACGGCCGATGCCGGCGATCAGCGCGGCATCCTCGGCGAACTTGCGGTCACCGGCCAGCGGCGTGAAGTCCTCGATCAGACCGGCGATGTAGGCGACTGCGTGCGGCCGGTCCGGGTGCCGGGCGACCAGCGTCTTCTGCCAGGGAGTCAGCTTGGTATAAAGGTCCTGCAAAGTCTGCGAGGATTTCGCTTTCAGCCGTTCGATCTCGCCATCGACATTGACCGCCTCGCCATCTTCTGTGGCAAGGGCCCGCAGTTCCTGGATCTTGCCTTCAATATCCGCAACGGGCTTTTCGAAGTCCAAATAGCTGTGCATTTACTCGGTTACCTGAAACAAGCCGGCACCGCCACTGATCGGCGGCCGCTCCGGGAATTCTGTCATAGAGGCACGAAGGGTGCCTGGATGCATAACGTGGAGGGCTGTAACAAGAGACGCAAGTGGGCGCAAGCCTCGGCGTGTGCGCCACCGCAACGGAAATGGCGCTTTTCCGGTGCGGCCGCTCCGGAAGATAACCGCGAGGCCCTTGGCTCAGTCGGCCGACGCGCTGTCGCTGCCCGCACCCCGGATATTGAGCTTGGAGGCTTCCACCACCAAGCGGCCGTTCTTGGTGTCGATCGAGATCTTGTAGGGAACCAGAACGTTTTCCCGGCCCATCGGGGCGATCCAGACTTCCATGTTGGCCCGGGCCATGTACTTGACCGACTCCTTGGAGGGACGGTGCCCGGCAACCGGAACCCAGCGCGCCTTGCACACGACCACCGGCCCGTCATAGCCATGACCGGACACTTCCTTGGTGCCCTGGTAGCTCAGCTTGATGTCGAACCGGGTCCAGCCGTCAAACACCGGCAGCTTGCGCGAGCATGCCTTCGGGCCGAGGCTGTCCTTGGCGCGGCCGACCGGCATCAGGGCGGCGCTCAGCGGATCAATGGCATTGCGCGTGTGACGGTTGGTCACCTTGATGCGCTCTTTGTTGGGCTTGAACTGGGGTGCGACTTCCATCGAGCGGATGCTGCCCGAGCCCTGGCTCAGTTTCACGTAGAAATCGAGGTTGGAGGCATGGGACGCCATCCGGTATTTCGAGGGCACCACCCGTGACCCGACCAGCCAGCCGGACGCTTCCGCGCCACCCTTGCCGGTGGAAAACAACGTACCGATGCCGGCCGGCTCCAGGCTGACCTTCGCCGAATAGGCATTGCCCTGCATCACGAGGGACAAGGTTCCGCGGCCGATCTTGAAGCCCGCAATGGAAATGTTGTACAGGCCGCCAACGCTGCTTTTCTTCGCTTCCGCGGGCATCACGAGCAACGCCGTTGCAAGCATTGGCAGGGCGATCAGGCGCCCGAGAGATGTCAAACCAAACACTTTCAAACCTCCGCCCTGCCGTTAGGCAGCGAATTGCGCCCCCGCGCTCACAGTGTTCCGTGGCGGAAAGCTTAGCATGAATCCCTTCCGCTGAACGACCACAATCATTCTTAATTATGGTAACCCACTGGTTAACGACTGCCGGTTCTGCGAATTAAAACACAGAATCGCAGCAAAGAGCCGGAGATGTCTTGACGTTGGAACGCGCTGCCATTATAGCGGGGCAACTTTTTCCGAGAAATGCCGGAGACGATGTCGCCGGACCTAAGGTCCGCGCCGGTTCCGGTTTGGACTTGCTGGGTTCCATGTAACGGCCCAGCCGCGAAAACAAAAGGTGATATCATGGCACGCCGTTGCGAACTCTCCGGTAAAGATGTGATGACGGGCAACAACGTCTCGCACGCAAACAACAGGTCCCGCCGCCGGTTCCTTCCGAACCTGTGCAACGTGTCGCTGATCAGCGACACGCTTGGCGAAACCTTCAAGCTGAAGGTCAGCGCCCACGCACTGCGCTCCGTCGAGCACCGTGGCGGCCTGGACGCCTACCTGATGAAGGCCAGCGACGACCAGCTGTCCGACGCTGCCCGCAAGATCAAGGTCAGCATCAAGCGCAAGCAGGCCGAAGCCGCCGCCGCTTAACCCTTACGGGACATGACATGACGGATTCCCGGAGTTTCTCCGCGGCCCATTTCGCCATCGCGATCCTCGCGATGGCGATTGTCGTTGCGGCCTCCAATTTCCTGGTCCAGTTTCCGGTCCAGCACGTTGTCGGCGGCATCAACCTGGCCGACACGCTGACCTGGGGCGCCTTCACCTACCCGATCGCCTTCCTGGTCACCGACCTCACCAACCGGCGTTTCGGCGCGTCGGCCGCCCGCAAGGTGGTCGTGACCGGCTTCGTGCTGGCCATTGTCGTTCCGATGGTGTTCTGGGCCTTCAACGAGGCCTTCACCACGCCGCGCATCCTGATCGCCTCGGGCACCGCCTTCCTGGTCGCCCAGCTGCTCGACGTGACCATTTTCAACCGCCTGCGCCGGCAGACCTGGTGGAAGGCGCCGATCACTTCGTCGCTGATCGGCTCGGTGATCGACACCGTACTCTTTTTCGGCATCGCCTTTTCCGCCGGCTTCGCCTTCATCGACGGCCTGTTCGGCATGGAAGACGGCTCCCTGGCCTTCCCGGTGCCCTTCCTCGGCATTGCAGAAGACACCCAGGCACTGCTGTGGGTCTCTCTGGCCGCCGGCGACTTCCTGGTGAAGATACTGGTCGCTGTCGCCCTGCTCGCCCCCTACCGGATCGTGCTGGGCGTGTTCCGGGCCAACCCGGACAGCCGGGCGGCCTGAAGCGGAACGAACTCCAAGAACAAATTAACTAATCAAGGCGCCTTACGGTGCCTTTTTTTGATTAAGCTTGCCCCCTCAGCAAAGGAGATATTTGGAGAAACTTACAATGACATGGGCAATTTTTGCACCTGACGCTGCCAATTCCGTGCAAGCAATTTCTGAGTTGATGGATGAAGCAGCGAAACCAACGGGTTCAGATCTGATCGTCACCGTTGTTGGAGGGTCACTACTAGAACACGCCGTTGAAAAAACGTTGCTACATCGATTTATTGACGAAAAGCCAGCCAGACACTTGCTCAAGCACGGTAGGCCGCTTGGTGATACCACGCCACAAATCGATCTTCTTTTCGCTCTCGGTGCAATTGATGACAACTCAAGGCAAGCTCTCAAAGGTCTTGCCGGGGTACGAAACTTTTTCGCACATAATCTCAGTGCGTCCTTTAATTCACCAAATAAGGACTTAAAGCAATCAATTCGACGCCTCACACTGCAAGATGACCGAGAATTCTATCCACATCACCTTTGGGGTCCAGACACAGATCATCCAATCGAAGAAATAAATTCAGAAAAAGACAAGTTTGTAGTGAATTTAAAGATTGCGCTTATTCTATTGATGAGGGATCGAGTGGCCCACCACCCAAATTCGAATATTCTTCGTACAGAAGCTGAGTTACTTAAAAAATGGCCTAATCGGTATTCCGCAGAGATTACGGACTCTGGACCCCGATCTACTTAAAAAAAGTTTGATTGGATTCCCCAGCCTACTCCTCCAGCCGGAACCTCAGGAACAGCGTCCGCTGCAGGATGGAGCGATTGTCGTCGGACACGAGCGTCAGGATGGTCTCGCCCTTGTCCGTCACGTGAACGGCCAGGCCCTCCATGTTGTCGATCTGGGCGTTGAAATCCGCTTCCAGCAGCAATTCGCCGTCCAGCACCGCGTCGGCCTTGAGATCCGCCGCCGCGATCCGGCGCAGGCGCAGGCCGAGCAGGTCGCGCAGATTGAAGCGGCGCTCCATGACCAGGAGATCCCCGTTCGGCAGAAAGGCCGCGTCGGTGGCATCGAAACGGTCATGGCGGCGCAAGGTGAACCGGCCCGTGCCTCCGGGACCGAGAATAAAGCCCGTCAGGTCGTGCAGACCGCTCGGCGCGGATTCGGCGATGGCGACCAGCTTGCCGGCATCGGGACTGTCGTCCGGGACGGCGGCGAGGGATTCCAGCCCGGCATTGCGCGGCAGATCGCGGATATCATCGGGAAGCGCCACTTCGCCGATCATCTTCTCCCGCCCCGTCGTCAGCGGCCAGGGATAGTGATAGATCGCATTGCGGGTTTCGGCAGTCACGTAAAGCCCGGATCCGGCCAGTGTCAGTGCTTCGGTATCGTGGCCCCAGCGGGCGTTCAGCGTCTTGCCGTCCGCACCCAGCAGCGGTGCGTAGCGCACGTCCGACAGGCCGAGCGGCTTTCCCTCCGCCGTCTGCTCGACACGCCCGCTGACCCAGTGGCCATTGTCTGTCACCGCAAGGAACCGCGCACCCCCGTCGAGGGTGATCACGCCGGAAAGACCGCCGATCTTGCGGTCCGACGCCAGGACCTCCAGCCCGCCCAGAAAGGTGAGCTTGCCGAAACGGCTGTCTTCCCGGCCGATGTGAAAGGTTTCGATCGGCTTGGTACGGGTCTTGACGGCCTCGCCGTCCCGCAGCAGCTCCTGGGCGGCACCGGGGAGCGCCGCAAGGATCATGGACGCCGCCAGAGCCGCCGCACCAAGGAGTTTTTTCGGTCGTCCGGGCCGTATCGCTGCCATGGCGGTGTCGGGGCCGCCTAACGGCGGCCCGCCCGGCGGCGGCCGTGTGACTGGTGAGCCTGCTGGACCTCGTCGTCGAAAAGGTCAGCCAGCTGGTCGGTCATCGCGCCCGCCAGTTCCTCCGCGTCGACAATGGTGACGGCCCGGCGATAATAGCGGGTAACGTCGTGGCCGATGCCGATGGCGATCAACTCTACCGGCGAGCGTGTCTCGATCTCCTCGATCACGTAACGCAGGTGACGTTCCAGGTAGTTGCCGGGGTTCACCGACAACGTCGTGTCGTCCACCGGCGCGCCGTCGGAAATCATCATCAGGATGCGCCGCTGTTCGGGGCGCGCCAGCAGCCGGTCATGGGCCCAGAGCAGCGCCTCGCCGTCGATGTTTTCCTTCAGAAGCCCTTCGCGCATCATCAGGCCGAGATTGCGCCGGGCGCGGCGCCAGGGGGCATCCGCGGACTTGTAGATGATGTGGCGCAGATCGTTCAGCCGGCCGGGGGTCGGCGGCTTGCCGGCACCGATCCAGCTTTCGCGCGACTGGCCGCCCTTCCACGCCTTGGTTGTGAAACCGAGGATCTCGACCTTGACGCCGCAGCGCTCCAGCGTGCGTGCCAGGATGTCGGCGCAGGTGGCCGCCACCGTGATCGGCCGGCCGCGCATGGAACCGGAATTGTCCAGAAGCAGCGTCACGACCGTGTCGCGGAAATTGGTGTCCCGTTCCTGCTTGAAGGCGAGCGGCGACATCGGGTCGGTGACCGCGCGGGTCAGCCGCGCCGTGTCGAGCAGGCCTTCTTCCAGGTCGAAGTCCCAGGCGCGGTTCTGCTGCGCCATCAGCTTTCTCTGAAGCCGGTTGGCGAGGCGCGCGACGGCGCCCTGCAGATGGGTCAGCTGCTTGTCGAGGAAACCGCGCAACCGGTCCAGTTCGGCCGTGTCGCACAGCTCTTCGGCCGTGACCGTTTCGTCGAACTGGTGCGTGAAGACACGATAGTCGGTTTCCGGGCGGTTGGAGAGCGAGGTGTCCGGTCGGTCGCTTTCGCCAGGCTCCTCGGTGTCCTCCGCCATGTCCTGTTCGGCGAAGTCCTCCATGTCGGCCTCGGCGGCTTCCGTGTCGCCGCTATCCTGCTCTTCGCCGGAGAGTTCCATTTCCTGCGGTGACGCTTCCTGTTCACCGCTGTCCTCTTCGTTGTCGTCGCCTGTCTCGGCCTCGTCGTTGTTGCCCTCGTCCTCGTTCTGGTCCGGGTCCATGTCTTCGTCGTGGTCGCCGAGTTCGTCGGCCATGTCCAGCGACTTGAGAACGTCGCGCAGGCGGGAGGCGAAACTGTTCTGGTCCTCGACCTCGGCTTCCAGCCGGTCGAGATCGGCGCCGGCCTTGTCCTCGATCCAGCCGCGCCACATGTCGACCAGCTTTTCCGCGCTTTCCGGCGGCTTGGCGCCGGTCAGCCGCTCGCGCACCATCAGCGACAGCGCGTCCTGGAGCGGTGCTTCCTCGCGGCTGGAAATGTCCGGCGCACCGGATTTGCGGAACCTGTCGTCGAGCATGGTGGCGAGATTCTCGGCGACGCCCTTCATGCGCCTTGCGCCGACGGCCTCGCAACGCGCCTGTTCGACCGCCTCGAAGATCGCGCGGGCGTCCGGCCCCTGCGGCATGTTCCTGGCGTGCACCGCCTTGTCATGGCAGGCAATGCGCAGGGCCATGGAATCCGACAGGCCGCGGGTGACCGCGATGTCGCGTGCGTTCACCTTGCGCGGCGGCTCCGGCAGGCGTGCCGAATTGCCGGCAATGCCCGGCCGGTCTCCGGAAAAGATGACTTCCAGCTCCGGCTCGCCGGAGATCGCCCGCATGGTGCCGCTCACCGACTGCTTGAACGGTTCGGTGCTCGGCGCGGGCTTGTTGCCCGGAAGCGTGTTGTGACCCGGACGCGGTGCCATTCGGACCTCAGCTCATGACAACGTTGACGGAGGATTCCGGCAGATCTTCGCCAAAACAGCGCTGGTAGAATTCCGCCACCAGGGACTGCTCCATGTCGTCGCACTTGTTGAGGAAGGTCAGGCGGAAGGCAAATCCGACATCACCGAAGATTTCCGCGTTTTCCGCCCAGGTGATCACGGTCCGCGGGCTCATCACCGTCGACAGGTCGCCGTTGATGAAGGCGTTGCGGGTCATGTCGGCGAGGCGCACCATCTTGGAAACGGTGTTGCGGCCCTCGTCCGTCTGGAAATGCTTGGCCTTGGACAGGACGATATCGACCTCGTTGTCATGCGGCAGGTAGTTCAGCGTGGTGACGATCGACCAGCGGTCCATCTGGGCCTGGTTGATCTGCTGGGTGCCGTGATAGAGGCCGGACGTGTCGCCGAGACCGACCGTGTTGGCGGTCGCGAACAGGCGGAAGGCGGCATGCGGACGGATGACGCGGCTCTGGTCGAGCAGGGTCAGGCGGCCGGAGGATTCCAGGATCCGCTGGATCACGAACATCACGTCCGGACGGCCGGCGTCGTATTCGTCGAACACCAGCGCGACATTGTGCTGATAGGCCCAGGGCAGGATGCCGTCCTTGAACTCGGTGACCTGCTGGCCGTCGCGGATCACGATCGCGTCCTTGCCGACAAGGTCGATACGGGAGATGTGACTGTCCAGGTTGACGCGGATACAGGGCCAGTTGAGCCGGGCGGCGACCTGCTCGATATGCGTCGATTTGCCCGTGCCGTGATAGCCGGTCACCATCACGCGGCGGTTGTGGGCAAAGCCCGCCAGGATCGCCAGGGTTGTCGCCCGGTCGAACAGATAGTCCTCGTCGCGCTCGGGCACATGCTCCGACGGCGCGGAAAAAGCCGGCACCTTGAGGTCGGACTTGAACCCAAAAACCTCTTCTACAGAAACTTCAGTATCCGGCATGGCCATGGCCGCAGTCGTCGTCTCAGTCATCAGTCCTCCGCTGTCCCGGGACTCGGGAAGGGTCATTTGGGAAAAGCCGGCAGGACCTGCAGGCTTAAAGGAAACCGGCTTTTTTCAGGACGTTGTAGGCCTGAATGATTTCCCGCAGGCGGTCTTCGGAAGACCTGTCACCGCCATTGGCATCCGGATGGTTCAGTTTAACTAGCTCCTTATAGCGCGCTTTGATCTCCGCGCCACGGGCCGTGTAGGGCAGATTGAGCACATCCAGGGAGCGTTTTTCAAGCGTTAGTAGCTTTCTTTCGCGCGGACGGCGTACCTGTTCGGACCTGCGTTGCGCATTTGCACGCATGCCTGCCCTAGGGTCATACCCGTCAGGCCCGTCGGCGGCCTGCTTGTTGACGCCCATTTTCCAGGTCGGACGATGACCCGTCAGGCTGTCCTTCTGGTAGGTGCGCACGTCGTCGTCGCCCATGCCGGTGAAGTAGTTGTAGGACTTGTTGTACTCGCGGACATGGTCGACGCAGAAATTGAAATACTGGCCTTCCCGGTCGCGCCCCTTCGGTGCCCGGTGAGGCGCCGGCCGGTTGCAGCCCGGATGCTCGCAGACCGGGTGCCGGCCTTCCTGGGCCCGTTCCTTGTCCGGCTTCACCCGGATACCGTCGAAGAGTTTTGAATCCAGTTTCATGAGGCAGAATATCGAAGTCCGTCGGCGCGCGGGCAAGCCGCACAAGGTTGCATTGTCGAGGTATCCAAAATTAATTTCCTGCCCCGGACCCTAGAAACGGGGCAGCCCGCGACTTTATCAGCCGGGGTCACCCCAGCATAGACTTGATCTTTGAAATCTGTGTCTCTACGTGAATGGAATGAGCACCAGACAGACCATTACCGACAAGCTCACGGCAGCGTTCCAGCCGTCCTTTCTCAACGTCATCGACGAATCCGAGAACCACCGCGGCCACGGCGGCTGGCGCGAGGGCGGCGAAACCCATTTCCGGGTCCAGATCGCCGCCGCCGCGTTCGAAGGTCTCAACCGGGTGGCCCGCCACCGGGCGATCAACGAGGTGCTTGCCGACGAACTTGCCGGCGGCGTCCACGCCCTCGCCCTGGAAATCCGCTCCGACAATGAGCCCGATCCCCGCGCGGCAAGAGTGGCGGACGCATAAGCCTCCTCGGCGAATTGCTTTTAACTGCCACCCAGCCCTCAAGGGGCAGGGAATTGCATTTGCAATTCCTCGTTAGAGCCGTTGGCAAATATGAAACCTTTGGAGTCATCCCGGCCAAGCGCAGCGCGAGCCGGGACCCACTCGCAGATCCGCATACCCAAGCGTACGGTGCGTTTTCGAAAGGTGCCTTTGCTTCTCCACTCTGCAAACGAGTGGGCCCCGGGTCTCACTTCGTTCGCCCGGGGTGACACCGACGTATGTGGCGTTTCTTCTTCAATTACGATAGCCCCGCCCAAAAGGGGAAGGAGACATGTGCGTGCTTTGCGGTACAGGTACTTTCCCTATGCAGGTCGCTAGAGTTCAGGAATCTCGGCGCATTCGGCAGAATCCCCCTCCCCCTTGTGGGGAGGGGGTAGGGGTGGGGGTTCCAAGAATCAAATAGGCTTTAAGCCAAGCGCATTTCCACTCAGGCGCCCGCCTTCACAGCACCCGCGTCCTGTTGCGGCACGGCCGGAACGGCCGGGGCCTTCACGCCCGGGATCTGGCCGAGCGGCATGATCCTCAGCCGTGTGATCCGGTTCTTTTCCCGGCGCAGCACGGTGAAGCGGAAGCCGTGGAAGGTGAAGATCTGGCGCTCTTCCGGAATCATGCGTGCCTCGTGAATGACGAGGCCCGCGATCGTGGTTGCCTCGTCGTCCGGCAGGCTCCAGTCGGCTGCGCGATTGAGATCGCGGATCGGCACCGAACCGTCGACGATCACCGAGCCGTCCGCCTGCGGCCGGAGCCCCTCGAGCTCGACATCGTGCTCGTCGGCGATTTCGCCGACGATCTCCTCCAGGATGTCTTCCAGCGTCACCAGCCCCATCACCTCGCCATACTCGTCGACCACGAGCGCGAAATGGGACTTGTGGCGCAGAAAGGCGTTGAGCTGGTCCTGCAGGCTGGTCGTGTCGGGCACGAACCAGGCCGGCGCGGCGATGTCCAGAACATTGATTTTCGAGGCATCGCCCCCGGCGGCATGCAGCGCCCGCAACAGATCCTTGGCATGCAGCACGCCGACGAAATTGTCGCTCTCGCCGCGCCAGAGCGGCAGACGGGTATAGGGCGACGCCAGGGCCGCGTTGACCAGCTTGTCCGCCGACTCGTCGGCATTGAGCGCAACCATGTTGGTCCGGTGAACCATCACGTCGGAGACTTCCAGCTCCGCAAGGTCGAGCAGGCCGCCCAGGCGGTCGCGTTCGCCCTTTTCCAGGCCGCCTTCGATATGCTGCAGATCCACCGCGCCCCTGAGCTCCTCGTGGGCGGACAGGATCGAGGCATCGTCACCGACGGTGACGCCGACCAGCTTCAGGATCGCCCTGACGATCCACTCGACACCGACCACCACCGGGCCGAACACGGCCACGACGACCCGCACGATCGGGGCAACCGTCACGGCGAACCGTTCCGGGTTGGAGATCGCCCAGGTCTTCGGCAGAACCTCTGCAAAGACCAGCACAAGCGCCGTCATGACCAGGGTCGCCAGCGCGACACCGGCCTCGCCGAACAGGGTCAGGAAGACGGTTGTCGCCAGCGCGGACGCCAGGATGTTGACCAGGTTGTTGCCGAGCAGAAGCGCCCCGATCAGCCGCTCGCGGTTGGCGATCAAGGCGCTTGCCGCCTTTGCCCGCCAGTCGCCGGTTTTTTCCAGCTGGTGCATGCGCGCGCGCGACGCCGCGGTCAGCGCCGTCTCCGATCCGGAAAAGAAGCCGGACAGGAACAGGAGCACGAAGATGGCGGCGACCGCCAGCCAGAGAGCCGTTTCCATCATGCCTCGAGTTTCTCCTTCAGGAAGTCCGAAACAACTGCCGGATCGACACCCTTTTCGACAAAGGCTTCGCCGATGCCCCGGGTCAGGATGAAGGTGAGCGCGCCGCGGCTGACCTTCTTGTCCTGCGCGATGATGTCCATGAACGTGTCCACCGGCGGCAATTGCCCCGGGATCTGCTGAACCGTCACCGGCAAGCCGACATCGGTGAGATGCGCATGAACACGGGCGACCGTGTCGGCATCGATCAGGCCGAGACGTTCGGAAAACTCATGGGCCAGCATCATGCCGATCGACACGCCCTCACCATGGACCAGACGCTCGGTCTCGTAGCTGACCGCCGATTCCAGCGCATGCCCGAACGTGTGGCCGAGATTGAGCAGGGCCCTGCGGCCGCTTTCCAGTTCGTCCGCGGCGACCACGTCGGCCTTGGCCTGGCACGAGCGGGCCACGGCCTCGTCGCGCTCCGGGCCACCGGCGAACACGGCCTGCCAGTTCGCTTCCAGCCAGGCGAAGAACTCGGCATCGCCGAGCAGGCCGTATTTGGCCACTTCCGCGTAGCCGGCGCGGAATTCGCGCGGTGACAGCGTGTCGAGCACGGCCGTATCGGCCAGCACCAGAGCGGGCTGGTGGAACGCGCCGATCAGGTTCTTGCCATGGCGCGAATTGATTCCGGTCTTGCCGCCGACGGAGCTGTCCACCTGCGCCAGCAGGCTGGTCGGTACCTGGACAAAGGCCATGCCGCGCCGGACGGCCGAGGCGGCAAAGCCGGTCAGGTCGCCGACAACGCCGCCGCCCAGGGCGACCACCGCATCGCCGCGCTCCAGACGGGCCGCCAGCAATTCGTCACACAGGCGCTCGAACTGGCTGAAACACTTCGTGCTTTCACCCGCCGGCACCGTGATCGCGCTATGCGCGAGGCCGGCGGCCTTCAGGCTTTCCGAGAAGGCTGCAAGATGCAGCCGCGCGACGGTCTCGTCGGCGACAATCGCAAGTCGCGCGCCCGGCAGGACCGCCGCAATCTCCGCGCCGGCGGTTTCCAGGACACCCCGCCCGATGCGGATATCGTAGCTGCGCGCGCCCAGATCCACCCGGACCGTCTGTTCATCCCGGCCCATCAGTGCCCGGGCCGTTACCGTGTCTGCCATGCTGTCACGCCAATCAATATCAAGAGACCGATGTCTGCGAGGCAGGCTGGTCCTCGCTGTCGAATAAATAGTCCGCAAGGGAGACGACGATCTGGTCGACCACCGACTCGTGCGGCACGTCCTTGGAAACCACCGTCAGCGCCGCCTTGGCATAGACCGGTTCGCGGTCGGCCATCAGCTTGCGCATCGTGCCCTCCGGGTCCGGGTTCTGTAAGAGCGGCCGGTTCGAGCGCCGGCGCACCCGCGCCATCACCGTGTCGAAATCGACCTTGAGCCAGATCGACAGGCCCCGCTCGGCGATTTCCGCGCGGGTTGCCGCGCTCACGAACGCGCCGCCCCCGGTTGCCAGAACCTGGGGGCCTTCCCGCAGAAGCCGGGCAATCACCCGCTCCTCGCCGCTGCGAAAATAGGGTTCGCCGTGTTCCGCGAAGATTTCGGCGACCGACATGTTGGCCGCGCGCTCGATTTCGGTATCGGCATCGATGAATTCAAGGCCGAGCCGCTGCGCCAGGCGCTTTCCGACGGTCGACTTGCCGCAGCCCATGATGCCCACCAGAACGATGGATCGCTGCCCAAGGGCGCTGACCAGGCGGGCAAGGTCGACGGCTTTCGCATTTTGTCCGGCGGTGCCCTCGTTCGGGGTCCGCGAGTTATCGTTGTTCGTCATGGCGGCGTTGTAGCATATTCGGCAAAAAAGACACGGGGGAAGTCCGGCGATCGATGGCTTCGGCTTTGCCTTGCATCCACCCGGCCCTGTTGAAACAATCCCGTATCCGATTCGCTGCGCCCTGGACTGGAGATCCGACGTGCCAACCCTGACCCGCCTGCTGTTCGTGCTGCTGCTTTTGGGCGCGCTCGGCTACGGCGCCGTCTATTCCCTGGCGACCTTCGTCGATCCGCGCGAACGGGAAATCGAGGTGCGGGTCAAGAAGGAAGGCTTCGGCCGATAGGGGATCGGGAAGGCGCAGATGGCAACCGGCTTCGATCTTGAGAACTTCCTGGAGATGCTGGCCGCCGAACGTGGCGCGGCGGAAAACACGCTCGCCGGCTACCGGCGTGACCTGGAGGATTTCTCGGCATTTCTGGGCCGGAAGACGCTGGCGGCCGCCGCCGCGGAGGACATCACCGCCTACATGAGCGACCTGACCCGCCGGGGCTTTGCGGAAACCTCGCAGGCGCGGCGATTGTCGGCGCTGAAACAGTTCTACAAGTTCCTTTATGCCGAAGGCAGCCGCGAGGACGATCCGACCCGGACCCTGTCCGCACCGAAGAAGCGCATGGGCCTGCCCAAGGTGCTGAGCGTCGACGACGTCGACCGATTGATCGAAACCGCCAGGGCCGCGACCGAACAACCGTACGAAAGTGCCGCTGCCCGGCTGCGCGCCCAGCGTCTTCACGCCCTGATCGAGGTTCTTTATGCGACCGGACTGCGCGTCTCCGAGCTGGTTGCCCTGCCGGTGTCCGCCGCGCTCAGGGATGCGCGGCTGATCGAGATAAAGGGCAAGGGCGGCAAGGAACGTCTGGTGCCCCTCTCCCTGCCGGCCCAGGCCGCCATGAAGGATTATGTCGGCTTGCGCGCAGCCGAAGGCGCCTATGAGAACAGCCCCTGGCTGTTCCCCTCCCACGGCGACAGCGGCCACCTGACCCGCCAGCATTTCGGCCGGGAGCTCAAGACGCTTGCCATCGCCGCCGGTCTCGACGCCGGCAAGGTGTCGCCGCACGTCCTGCGCCACGCCTTTGCCTCGCATCTGCTGCAGAACGGCGCCGATCTGCGTGTCGTTCAGCAGCTCCTGGGACATGCGGACATCTCGACGACGCAGATCTACACCCATGTGCTGGACGAGCGCCTGCGCGAACTGGTGGAAAGCGCGCATCCGCTGGCCCGGAAGTAATTCCCAAGATCTATTGCACTGCAGCAATGAGCGCCCTAAACTCCGCTGCCTAAATTTACAGCACCGGACGCCTCTTCATGCTGCAACGCGCCAGCGACTACGACACGTTGACTTCCCAGTTCCGCTGGTCCCTGCCTGAAACCTACAACATGGCCACAGCCGTCAGCGACGTCTGGGCCGCACGGGATCCTGACCGTCTTGCCATAAGGCAGGTCCTGGCCGACGGCACGCACCGCGACTGGAGCCACCAGGAGCTGAACCGCGCCGCCAACCGCTTCGCCAATGCACTGCAGGCCCACGGGATTGCGCGCGGCGACAGGGTTGCGCTGCTGCTGCCGCAGATCCCGGAAACCGCGATTGCCCACCTGGCCGCCTACAAGATCGGCGCCGTCGCCGTGCCGCTGGCCGCCCTGTTCGGCCTCGACGCTCTGACCTACCGGCTCGGGGATTCCGGCGCGAAGGCGCTCGTGACGGACACGGCGGGCCTCGCCAAGCTCGCGGACATCCGGGACGGTCTGCCCGGCCTCGAGCTGGTTGTGTCCGTGGACGGACCGGAAACCGGCGCCCTGTCTTTCGACGCCCTTCTGTCGGCAGCATCGGACCGGTTCGACACGCTGGCCTCGACGCCCGACGACCCGGCGCTGATGATCTACACCTCCGGCACCACCGGCCAGCCCAAGGGCGTCCTGCACGGTCACCGGGTCCTGCTCGGGCACATGCCGGGCATCCAGCTGTCGCAGAACTTTCTCGGCAGGGACGGCGACCTCCTGTGGACCCCGGCCGACTGGGCCTGGGCGGGCGGCTTGCTGAACGCGCTTTTTCCCTCGCTCAGCCTCGGTGTTCCGGTGGTCTCCCATGCGGCACGCAAGTTCGACCCGGAATTCGCCTTCCGGCTGCTGGAACGCGAAGGCGTGCGCAACGCCTTCATCCCGCCGACGGCTCTCAAGATGCTGCGCGCCGTCGACAGTCCGGGCAAGCGCTTTCAGCTCGACTGGCGCAGCGTCGGATCCGCCGGGGAGTCGCTGGGCAAGGAGACCTATGACTGGTTCCGCGACGAATTCGGTTTTCCGGTCAACGAGTTCTACGGACAGACGGAATGCAACGCGGTGCTCGGCTCCGTGGCCGACCTCGGGGTCAGCCGGTCCGGCGCCATCGGCAAGGCCACGCCCGGCCACGACGTCGCGATCATCGACGACGCCGGCAATGCCCTGCCGCCGGAAACGCTCGGCCAGATCGCCATCCGCCGGCCGGACCCGGTGATGTTCCTGGAATACTGGAACAAGCCGGAGGCCACGGCCGAGAAATTCATCGGCGACTGGATGATCACCGGTGACCAGGGGATTTTGGACGAGGACGGCTATGTGCATTTCGTCGGCCGCGACGACGACATCATCACGTCGGCCAGCTACCGTATCGGACCCGGCGAGATCGAGGATTGCCTGCTGAAACATCCCTCCATCTCGCTGGCCGCCGCCATCGGCAAGCCGGATCCGCTGCGCACCGAAATCGTCAAGGCCTATATCGTCCTGAAACCGGACGAACAGGACAAGCCCGGCCTGGTGGACGACATCCGCAGCTTCGTGCGGGAGCACCTGTCCGCCCATGAATATCCGCGGGAAATCGAGTTCGTCGATGCGCTGCCCATGACCACCACCGGCAAGATCATCCGCCGGAAACTGCGGGAACGGTCAGAAAACGAAGGTTGAAGACGGTCACCGGGACAGGCGCCGTTTGAGCGATCTGGCGGCATGGCGCAGGGATCGTTCGAGTTGGACATCGGCTTCGCCGAGCTTTTGTTTCAAGCCGCCGAGCGCGCCTTGCGCATACACAAGCGTCCCGGTTTCGAGCCGCCCGCGCCAGAGCGGTTCAATCATCTTGTGACCCGGGACGGCCAGCGAGTCGGCTTCCTTGAAGCCGGGACTGGCCAGGTTCGTCCTCAGTGCCTGCAGGGCAATCTGCGCGCCCGGCGAATAGCGGGCGAAATCCTCGTCAAAGGCAATCTTCCACGAAAACACCCTGCCGCCGTCCCCGAACAGGACCAGCGCTGCGACAAGCGTGTCTCCGGCCCAGAGCTGGTCGATACGCACACCCCCCGTTCCGGCCCTGTGCTGAACCGCCAGCCGTGCGAAGGCGGCGGTTTCGGGCAGGCTGAGCAGCGCCGTGCCCGTGCGGCCTTTCCAGCCCGCGGCTTCCAGGTGCAGAAAGGCCTCGAAACCCTGGATCGCCTCCGCGCCGGCAAGACTGACGAAGCGCGGCGTGCCATGATCTCCCAACCGGCGCATCAGGCGCCGCATTTCCTTGCGCCGTTTGCCGCTGTCGGCCTCGGCCAGCTGGGCGGTGCCTTCGGCGCCCGTGCCATGTCCTGCCCGCGCCGAGCGGGCAAGCACCAGTGTCCGGTCCGGCGCCGCATTCTTCAGCCGTCTCGCCGACTGCGTTTCAAGCGGCAGGTAGGGCACGGCAAGCAGGCCGCCGGGCACGGTGCCGGCTTCGAGAAAGCGGCGCACGGCATCGTCGCCCGCATCCGGGTGTATCAGGGGCGTGCCGAGCGGCGCGTATTCCGTCGCCCAGGTCGCGTTGGCCGGCAGGGCAAGGCCGAGCCGCCTCCTTCCGAGTGGGGCCCCCAGCAACCAGCGGCCGCTTGCACGCTCCCGCACGACAAGAAGCCGGACCGACCGCGGTCCAATATGTTCGAGGAACGCACACAGGAAGGCCGGACCGAAAAAGGGGTTCGGATCGAGTGCGTGATCGCCAAGCACCTGCCAGGCATCCTTCGGCGTTTCGGCGCTCAAAGGATCGAAATGGACAACTTCATGCTCGTCGGAACTGGGCAGTTCAGCGGTCAACAGGTCGGTTCCCGGAGGTGAAAAGCAATGGCAGAACGAATGTGGTGATATTGAGCTTGCGTTTTGCCACCGTGGCAAGGGCCGTGGCCTCGAAAAGAATCGCAAGGCTCGTGGCGATCGCCGCCCCGGCCAGCCCGAACGGCGGGATCAGGATCAGGTTCAAAACAACATTGAGTAAAAAGGTTCCGGCATAAATGCCCGCGCAGCTGTTCTGGTGCCCCGTCATGGTCAGGAGCGCGTCGGCCGGTCCGACGGATGCCCGTGCCAGAACACCGATCATCAGGAGTGCGATCAGCGGATAGCCTGCTTCGAACCCGGTCCCGAACAGGCGCAGCAACAGCGGCGCGATCAGCAGCAGACCGGCACCGGCCACCAGTGACGGCCAGAAGGTCCAGTGCGTCGCCTTTTCCACATAGGCTGCCAGTCCACCCTGGTCCTTGTTGTGGGTGTAGCCGGAAAACCGGTGCGCGGAAGCGGCACGAACGGCGAAATAGACAAAATGCACGAGGGCGAGCGTTCTGGAGGCTGCGAAATAGACCGCCACCTCGTCCGGGTCCCGGAAGAAACTGACCATGATCACATCGGCGCTGGTGATCAGCTGCAGGAAACCGTCCACCATCAGCATCGGCATGGACACCGCGAGCCAGGTCTTCAGGTCCACCCGGCCGGGTCCCTTGGGAACATGCGGCGCCAGCCGCCTGCGCAGATGAAGATACTGGTAGGCTGCGACCAGGAACGTGGCGGCGACCGCCACGATTGCGGTGGTCAGCGCATCGGCCTGGACACCGGCGACCAGCACAACGGCCAGCAGCAGGACCAGGACCGCCAGCGGCCGCCAGATATAGGTCGGCAGCATGGCGAGAAACGGCCAGTCATAGCTGCGGGCGATGCCGTCCTGGACCAGTCCGAACGCAAAGAAAGGCAAGGCGAGCAGAATGACCGTCAGCGGCTGAACGTAATAGGGTTCGATCACCGGGCGCATCAGGTGGACCAGCACCATCCCGATTGCCGCCATGGCACTGCCGATGAAAAAGGCAACCAGGCCGCTGGTGCGCAGGAAGCCGCGCAATCCGTCCGGGTCGGTTGTCTGCCGGTATTGCGGGATGAACCGGTTGGCGGAACTGGAAAAGCCGCCGCAGGCCATGACACCAAGCACGATCACGAAGGTCCAGGCGACGGAATAAATGCCGTAGTCATGGGCGCCCATGAGCCGGGCGAGCACGATCTGCGAGACATAGGCGAGCGCGGCGCCGGCAATCCTGACGGCGAAGGTCGACACGGCCATGCGGCCGGCAGCCTGGCCGTCACCCCCGTTTCCCTGCAGGAAATCGGCGATCTGACCGCCTCCTTTCCCCAATACCCGAGGCCAGGCGGCGCTTTGCAAACGCTTCGTCCAGGAATTGGCGGAAAATCGCACTGAGGGGTCCCTTGTGAATACTCTTCCGTATTTGTGACATGAGGGACTTAATATTCTATGGCGATCAAGCGGTCACCCTTGGTCAGGTTTCACAGATGTGTGAGGCCCCCGGGCGCCGGCGTCCGCCCCAGTCGAAACAAGGGCCTGCAGGCCGCGTCCGCTGAAAACGTCCTGGCCGCTCTTTTCGTCCTTGACAAGGGCCCGCATTTCTCGTCAAATATGAGAACAAATCAGGAACATTATTCTTGATTCTTCCATTTGACCCTTCCGGGTTAAGAGCACCGGCCTTTGCGGATGTCGAGGGTTGCCTCCCCTTCTGTCCGCGGTCTGGTCCGGTCCCTGCTTCCGCCGCCAATCGCAGGGACCGGACTTTTTTCAAGCGAGGCGCGGCCTGATTTTCTGAAACAGGCCGGGTGTGCATGTCCGGGAACAGGCGCTGCCCGGATACGAAGAAGCAGACAAGTCTATTCCGGCACCGCCTCGACATAATACCAGCGCCCGGACTTCTTGCGGAACAGGCTCAACTCCCGATGCGTTGTGAGCTTGCCGCCGGAGAGATAGCGGGCCTCGAACAGCACCGTGCCGTCCCGGTCGCCTTCTTCGCCCCTCTCCGTTTTCAGGACCTTGAGGCCTGTCCAGTGGCTCTCCGCGGCCCATCTCGCCGTTCCAGGTCCGTCGAACGACTTCTGATATTTCGGCCACAGAGTTGCCTTCAGATAGGCGATGTCCTCCCGGACATAGGCCGCGTACCGTGAACGCATCAGCGCCTCGGCGGTTTTCGGCGCGCTGCTCCCGGTCAGACACGGTTCGCAGCAAAGTGCAAACTCTTCTCCGCTGCCGCATGGACATGGCTCGCCGGTCATCATCTTCTCTCCTGGTGTTCCCAAGCTCACTACCACTTGAAGTTCTCCGCCGCTATGGTCTGCCGTATCCTTCCTTCGACCGGGCCCTGTGAATGAAACTCGCGACCTTCAACATGGAATCCTTCGGCAACGACCGCCACGACCCGGCGGAGCTCAAACCCCGCCTGGACGCGCTCAGGCCGAAGATCCTGGAGCTCGACGCCGACATCCTGTGCCTGCAGGAGGTGAACGCGCAAAAACAGAAGGGCATGGTGGCGCGGCAATTCCAGGCGCTCGACCTTTTGCTGGAGGGTACCCCCTACGAGACATTCAACCGCGCCACCAGCGAACGGCCGTCCGCGAAGGGACCGGGAGACCGGCATAATCTGGTTGTCCTGTCCCGCCATCCGATCCGCCAGTCTGAAAGCCTTTACCAGGCCCACGCGCACCCGCCGCAATGGCAGCCCGGCACGGCTCTGCCGCCTTACGACCGGCCCCAGACGATCGAATTCGACCGGCCGGTGCTCAGGACCGAGATCGATATCGGCACGGACAGACCGCTTCACCTGTTCTGCGTGCACCTGCGCGCACCGGTTGCCGCCATGATCCGGGGCGGCAAGCGCAAAGACCGTTCCTGGAGATCCATTTCTGCCTGGGCCGAGGGCTATCAGTTGTCCGTGCTCAAGCAGACCGCACAGGCACTGGAACTGCGCCTCGCGGTCGAGGACCTGTTCGATGCGGACGACGCGGCACAGGTCGTGCTTGCCGGAGACTTCAACGCCACCAGCGAAACCGGCACGATCCGGCTGTTGCGCGCCGATCCGGACGACACCGGGTCGCCCGATCTGGAATCGCGCCGCCTTTACCAGCTCGATGCCGCCCTGCCGCCGGAAAAGCGCAAGACCGTCATTCACCGAGGCAAGGGCCAGGCGCTGGATCACATCCTGGCCAGCGCCGCCATGACCAGCCGGGCGACGGACGTCAGGGTGTTCAACTACGGCCTGCCGGACGAGGTCTTTGACAGTGAAAACGGCGATTATGCGGGCTCGTTCCACGCCGCCATGCGGGCGGAATTCGAATTTTGAGAAATTCTGTCACGCACATGACCGGGCGTGACCGCGCCCCCGGCCCCATCCCGGGCAGGGGCGAAAGGCCGGCGGAAATCCAGTTCATGTACGCAAGATGCCTGGCTGGGCCGATCAGACTTCGCTACGGCGCCAGCGAGCCGATATAGGCCGCGAGATTGGCAATTTCCGTGTTGCCGAGGGTCATGTTCGGCATCTGGGGGTGCGGATTGGCAAGAAAGGTCGCCAGTTTTTCCTGCGACCAGCCCGGGTCCTTGGCCATGTCGAAAAAACTCGGCAGGGACACGCTTGACGCCGTTGCCTGATCGTCGGCGACAACATGGCAGGCGGAACACCATTGCAGGGCCAGCGCCTTGCCCGTGGCCGCGTCCCCGGCCCGGGCCGTTCCCGCCGACAGCACGCCCGCGGCAACAACCGCAACCGCCAGCACGGCTTTCCTGCCCGGGCGGGACGCCGCATTTTGAATTGAAACTGCGCGTGTCATGAAATCTCCTTGGCTCGGCCGGCCCCGTGAAGGATTTCTGCCTTGTGGTTTCGAGACTGCAATCTATCTGATCATGTAGCCTTGCGCTGGATCAAGGGCCCCGAACCCCAAATGCAATCAAGGCGCGTATCTTCATTGATTTTCGCGTCATCCACTTGCAAGATCGGTCGCGAAATCGCCGGAGAGACTCATGAAACATCACTTCAAATCCGCCTTTGCCGCTGTTGCCTTCGGGATTGCGCTCGTCTCTGGAGCGGTCTTGCCGCTGTCCGCGCAGGATGCGCCGATCTATTCCCTGAGGGACCGGTTCCAGCCGGTGACGGCGCAGAACGGCATGGTCGCCAGCCAGGAGGCAGTCGCCACCGGGGTGGGCGTCGACATTCTGAAAAAAGGCGGCAACGCGGTCGACGCGGCGATTGCCACCGGGTTCGCGCTGGCCGTGACCCTGCCGCGCGCGGGCAACCTTGGCGGTGGCGGCTTCATGATGATCCACCTGGCCGGCAGCGGCGAGACCAAGGCGCTCGACTACCGGGAAAAGGCTCCGTCCGCGGCCTTCAGGGACATGTTCCTGGGCGAGGACGGCGAGCCGGACAATCAGAAATCCCGCTTCTCAGGCCTGGCCGTCGGCGTGCCGGGCACGGTCGCGGGATTTGCCGAGGCCTTCGAGAAACACGGCAGCGGCACGCTGACCTGGGCGGAGCTCGTGGAACCGGCCATTGCCCTTGCCGAAACCGGCATCACGGTCACACCGGACCTGTCCGCTTCCCTGACGGCTTCCGCCAAACGCCTTCTTGCCGACAGCGCCTCCCGCTCGATCTTCTACAAGGCCGGCGGCCTGCCCTATCTGCCCGGAGAAACCCTGAAACAGGAAGACCTCGCCCAAACGTTGCGCCTGATCGCGGACAAGGGCGCCGCCGGGTTTTATACCGGGGAGGTGGCACAGAAAATTGCCAAGAAGGTGCAGGACGCCGGGGGCGGCATGACCGTGGAGGACCTGCAGACTTACAGGCCCGTCTGGCGTGATCCTGTGACCGGCAGCTACCGGGGCCATGAGATCGCCTCCATGCCGCCGCCCTCTTCCGGCGGGGTTCATATCGTGCAGATCCTCAACATGCTCGAGACCTCCCCCATCAGTGAGTTCGGGCCGAACTCCGCCGACACCATCCATGTCATGGCCGAAGCCATGCGGCGCGCCTATGCGGACCGCTCGAAATTCCTGGGTGACCCGGACCATGTCGAGGTGCCGGTCACGGGACTGACCTCGCGCGATTATGCAGCCGAGCTGGTCAAGACCATCAACATGGACACCGCCACGTCCTCGAAGGACGTCAGGCCGGGCGCGCCTGTCCCTTATGAAAGCAACGAGACCACCCATTTTTCCGTGGTCGACAAGGACGGCAATGCGGTGTCCAACACCTATACGCTGAATTTTTCCTACGGCGTCGGCCTGACGGCGGACGGCACGGGCGTGCTGCTCAACAACGAACTCGATGACTTCTCCGCAAAACCCGGCGTGCCCAATGCCTACGGTCTGGTCGGCGGCACCGCGAACGCGGTCGAGGGCGGCAAGCGGCCGCTGTCTTCCATGAGCCCGACCCTCGTGTTCAAGGACGGCGCGTTTTACCTTGCGACCGGGTCTCCCGGCGGCAGCCGCATCATCACGACGACCTTGCAGATCATCATGAATGTCGTCGACCACAAGATGAACATCGCCGAGGCCACGGCAGCGCCGCGCATTCACAATCAGTGGCTGCCCGACGAGATCCGCATCGAGGAAGGCCTGTCACCGGACACGATCCGGCTTCTGGAGCAACGCGGGCACAAGGTTGAAGTCAAGAATGCCATGGGGTCGACCCAGTCGATCATGGCCGTGGACGGCATTCTCGCGGGCGCGTCGGACCCGCGCCGGCCGGGGGCTTTGACGGCAGGGTATTGAACTATACCTTGCGGCGCCGAACCGGTCAGGTCTCCGATGTGCTGCCGGTTGCCCGCGCAACCAGCCCTGCAAAACGCCGGTCGAGAGCCATGCGGTCCTCGGCCGGCATGTCCGGCCACACGATCTGGCTGCCGACGAAGGCGGCGTATTCGATCCGGGCAATATCATCGGCCAGGGCCGGATCCAGGCCCTGCTGGCGGTAGAGCCCGGCAACAAAGCCTGTGCGCAGATCGTCGACTTCCCGCACGACCGCCTGCGCGACGGGGTTGGCCTGCGCGAACTGCCGGACGGCGCGTTCAAGACCGTGGTCGAGGCCATTGGCCAGGCTCGACAGGGTCTGGGCCCGTACAGCCTGCTCCTGCGCCAGGGTGCGATCGGCGACATCCAGCGTGTGCTGTTGCTTCCAGGACTGCATCAGCGCTGCAACGAAAGCACCGTGATCGGCAAAGTGGTGGTAGAAAGACCCGCGCGTGCGCCCTGCCGTTTCGCAAAGCGCCTCCACGGTCAATCCGGCTGCTCCCCTGTCCGCCAACTGCTTGAGCCCGAGGTGCAGCCAGTCGCTCTTGCCAAAACGCTTTTTCAGATCAGACAACTCCGCCCGCCATGCCGAGGATCACGATCGGCAGAAACAGCCAGCCTTGCGGCATATGACTGTATTTTTGCTTCTTGAGCGGAGGCACTGCAAGCCCCAGCAGGCAGAAGGCCGTCACGAGGGCTGTTGCCACCCAGCCGAGATCGAGGCTGCCTTCATGCAAGGCGGCCAGGGCAAACATCACCGCGATCATGGCCAGCACGATGGTCACGATGTGCCAGCAGTAATAGGTCACGTATTTCGGCACCGGATGCAGATCCGCCGCCTTGAGCAACGGCACGGCAATGGTGCGCCCGCCTGCAAAAGTGTGAATGAGACAGACCGCCGCCGACAGCACCGCGGCCGCCAAGAGATAGATATTCATCGTCACCTCCATTCCCCAAACCATACTATACTGAATGTTATGGAGAATGGAAAAGAAAATGCCCATGCGACCTGCGGTCACGCCGCTCAAAAGCATTTTTGTTTCAGGCGAAGGACCATTTGACAGCCCGGAATGCTGGTGATACCGCTATTCAAAGCGCTTTGGAGGATTTATGGAAGCGCTCCATCAACATCTGCCAACACCACAATTCAAGGAGAGGCTGCAATGCCGATCAAAGCCGTGGTTTGGGGCGAAAACGTCCATGAACAGCACAACAAGATCGTCGCGGAAACCTATCCGGACGGCATGCATTCCTGCATTGCCGAAGCTCTGAACACAGACCCGGACATCAGCGCCACCACCGCGACCCTGCAGGAGCCGGAACACGGTCTGACCGCCGAACGCCTGGCCGAAACGGACGTGCTCCTGTGGTGGGGCCATGCGGCGCATGGAGAGGTTTCGGATGCCGTGGTCGAGCGGGTCTGCGACGCGGTCTGGTCCGGCATGGGCATGCTGTTCCTGCACTCGGCCCATTTCGCCAAGCCGTTCAAGCGCCTGATGGGCGGGCCGTGCAATCTCACCTGGCGCGAGGCCGGTGAACGCGAGCGCCTGTGGGTGACCAGCCGCAACCATCCGATCACCAACGGCTTGCCGGACAGTTTCGAGCTGGAAATGGAAGAAATGTACGGCGAGCCCTTCGGTGTGCCGGAACCGCTGGAGACCGTCTTCATCAGCTGGTTCCAGGGCGGGGAGGTGTTCCGTTCGGGCCTGACCTACAAGCGCGGCGCCGGAAACGTCTTCTATTTCCGGCCCGGTCACGAAACCTACCCGACCTATCACAACACCCATGTGCAGCGGGTTCTGAAGAACGGTGTCAAATGGGCCTTCAACCCGATGGCCCGTCTGGCCGATCCGAACGCCGCCCCGAACGTTCCCGCGGACGCCGCTCCGGAAAAGATCGAGGAACGCGGCCCCAAGCTGCACGCCCATGGCGAGGACGGCTTCCGCTGATTTCCTGCGTTCGCCGGTTTCCAGCTTTCTCCGGCCCGGTTGCCTTCAAGGCCGGGCCGCCCCACCTGCCAGCGCTGAGGAGACAGCCGTGGCTTCAGCAGTCAAACCGCTCCGGATCCTGATCCTCGGGACCGGCAACATGGCCCGCACCCACGCGGCCGCCTTTCAGAAGATCCCCGGCGTGGAGCTGGTCGCGGGTGTCGATGGGCGTGCGGACGTGCTCGCGCAGTTCTGCGACACGTACGGCATTGCCAACCGCTTCGAAACGCTCGAGGAAGCCCTTGCCTGGGGCGGGTTCGACGCCGCCGCGAACGTGACACCGGACGCGGCGCACCACCCGACGACGCTGGTCCTCATGAAGGCCGGCAAGCATGTCCTGTGCGAAAAACCGCTGGCCACCAACGCCGCCGATGCCCGTGAAATGGCGGAGCTTGCCCGGAAAAGCGGCCTGGTCGGCATGGTCAACCTGAGCTACCGCAATGTCGCTGTCCTGCAGAAGGCGGCGGGCCTGGTCGCAAGCGGCGAGATCGGCGCCCTGCGGCATTTCGAGGCCTCCTACCTGCAAAGCTGGCTGACCCAGCCGGCCTGGGGCGACTGGAAAACCGAAAGCCAGTGGCTCTGGCGCCTGTCGACGGAGCACGGATCCAAGGGTGTGCTCGGCGATGTCGGCATCCATATCCTGGACTTCGTCACCTTCGCCGCCGGCAGCCCGGTCGGCGAACTCTCCTGCCGCCTGAAGACCTTTGACAAGGCCGAAGGCGGGCGGATCGGCGACTACACGCTCGATGCCAATGACAGTTTCACGCTGCAGGCCGAACTGGAAAACGGCGCGCTTGGCACCATCAGCGCCACCCGCTTCGCTTCCGGCCATCTCAACGACCTGCGCCTCAGGCTCTACGGCACCGAAGGCGGGCTCGAGGTCCTGTTCGAAAAACAGGCCGAGTCCTTGAGGATCTGCCGCGGCCAGGACCTGAAAACGGGACACTGGACGGAAATCACCGTCGATCCGGTTCCCACGGTCTACGAACGGTTCGTCGCCGCGGTCCGGGACGGCGCGCCCGCGGAGCCGGATTTCGACCACGGCGCCCGCCTGCAAACCGCGCTCGATCTGGCGGAACGCTCCGACACGGAAGGCGGACGGTTTCTGAAACCCTGAGTCCGGGGCGTCAGCTCTCCGGGGTCGTCTCCAGGTATCGCCTGCGATTGACTTCGGCCGTGACGGCCTTGTCGGGCGGGACGGGGACAAGGGCCTTGAACCCTCCGACGCCGATCAGCATGAGCCAGGTGACGATCACGAAGGTCGACGTCAGCACCGGCATCCCGATCGGCTCGAGAAAGATCGCAACGGACGCCCACAGCCAGGTCGACACGACAATGCCGAACAGCGTGTAGAGCGCGGCCGGCAGCGTGATCACAAGGAAAAAGCCGCCAAGCGCGATCGCCGTCAGTGCGGCATTGTAACCGAAGAGGCCATCGCTGATGGCCCCTTCCGGAGCGCCGTAGATCACGGCCACGAGCGCAGCCACATTGGCCCCGACCAGCGCCATGAGCGCGCTGATACGGGAATTCACCGCAATGCCGAAAAGGATCAGGTATCCGCTGATCCAGTTGTCCTGGAAGAAGATCTGGCCGATGGCGTTGCCGATGCCCCGGTACCAGGTCGACAGGGAATAGTGGAAATCGGGATCGTACTGGCTCGGCGAGACGGGCTTGGCCAGCGGGCCGGCATCAATATTGTGAAACTTCAGCACGGCGAACAGGAACAGCCAGCCGACCAGCACGAACGGCATGGTCAGCGGCGCCACTTTCACTGGACCCAGCAGCGCCGCCAGGCTTGAAAAGACAATGGTGGTCATCGCCGCCGCGAAGGCGATGTAGACGACGAGATACACAGACGGCACCGCGCCATAGTGGAAATCCTCGCTCGTGAAGGCAATCAGGGCAAGCGCGACCAGCGCGCCGTT
The DNA here is from genome assembly GCF_027359675.1 of Roseibium sp. Sym1. Classification (NCBI taxonomy): domain Bacteria; kingdom Pseudomonadati; phylum Pseudomonadota; class Alphaproteobacteria; order Hyphomicrobiales; family Stappiaceae; genus Roseibium; species Roseibium sp. Sym1. Next base: position 2,106,211 of record NZ_CP114786.1, on the reverse strand, counting down.
GAATCCGAACAGCCCGTCCCGGACAAGACCCTTGTCTGCCTGGAGGAAGAGGGCCGTCGCTGTCGAGACAACGACGCCGAAAATGGCGATCGTCCCGTATATCGGGGAATTGACGAAAAGCGCGGCAAGGATGATTGCCCCGGTCAGCGCATTGTTCTGAAAAACCACCTGACCGATGCCCCGCAGGCACCCGTCGGCAAATCCGAAAACCGGATGATCCCTCAAGTCTGTCAATAGCATCCCCATCCCATGCAGGCCTGACCCGTTCGCCGCACGGTATCACGCCGCAGGGAAGAACCGGAAACGATCGCCGGCCTCCGGGCCTTGCCCCGAAAAGGGCCGAAGACATCCGCAAGGGGTCACGCTGGCCATCGCAGGAGACAGGATCGCCGCAGCGGAGCCGGAGCCCCGCTGCGACAAGGTGGGTACTTGAGGCAAAGCAGGATCGCGGCCCGGTCCTTTTTAAAAAAAGCACCCCTCCGCGTCATGCAGGTAGACCTTACCCTCGCACCGCCTGACATATCGTTCAGGTTGCAGACAGGGTTTGCATCAATGTTTAGACGAACCTTGAAATAACGCCACGTGAGCACGTGACGAACGGCAGAAACCCGGCTGTTGCCGCCAGAAACAAAAAAGCCAGCTTTCTCTCGAAAGCTGGCTTTCCGGACCATTCGTGCCCGACCTGAGACATAGGTGACAAAACGTTCCGGACACATAGGTAACACTTTCCGTTTTTCGGGAGGTGTCGATGCCGTGGCAAGAGGTGTCCAAAGTGGAGGAACGTCTTCGTTTCATCGCCCGTCTGTTGGATGGCGAGGGCATGAGTGCGGTTTGCCGTGAGTTCGGCATCTCGCGCAAGACTGGTTACAAGATCTGGAACCGTTATCGACGCGATGGGATGGAAGCGTTGTGCGACCGGTCGCGCCGGCCGGTTCGCTACGCCAACCAGCTTCCCGAGCAGGTTGAGCGCCTGATTGTCTCGACACGGCAGGAGAAGCCGCACTGGGGCGCGCGCAAGATCCGGGAGGTGCTGGTCAGGAAGCTGGCCGGCGATGTGCGTATCCCGGCACAAAGCACGGTGCATGCGGTTCTTGACCGGCACGGCCTTGTCAGCAGAGCCCGCAAGAGGCGGCGCGCCAACAAGGCCGCAGGCACGCCTCTTTCGGCTGGTCTTGCCCCCAACGATCTCTGGGCAGCGGATTTCAAGGGAGAGTTCAAGCTGGGCAACCGGCACTACTGTTACCCTTTGACGGTCACCGACCACGCGTCCCGTTTTCTGCTGAGCTGCGAGGCCTTTGACTCAACGAAGGAAACGCCGGTCATGGACGCCTTCCTCGCCCTGTTCAAAGAGCGCGGCTTGCCGTCGGCGATCCGCACGGACAACGGCTTGCCGTTCGCATCGCCAAACGGGCTCTACAACTTGTCAAAGCTGTCGGTGTGGTGGCTGCGTCTGGGGATCGGCATCGAGCGTATCAAGCCAGGCCACCCGCAGCAAAACGGCCGGCACGAACGCATGCATCTGACCTTGAAGAAGGAGGCCACCCGACCGCCAGGCATGAACAGCCTTCAGCAGCAGGCCAAGTTCGATGCCTTCATGAAGGAATTCAACGAGGAACGACCTCATGAAGCGCTCAGAATGAAGACACCGGCGGAAGTCTACACAGCCTCATCAAGGCAATATCAGGGCCTGCCGGACCTGGACTACCCCTTCCATGACAGGGACGCCCTGGTCACCGCATGCGGACGAATCTGCATGCATCGCAAGAAGATCAACGTCTCGACCGTTCTGGCCGGTCAGAAACTCGGGATCAAGGAAGTGGAAGAGGGAATTTGGCTGATCAGCTTCATGAGCTATGATCTGGGATACATCGACCTGGAGCAGAGAACACTACAGACAATCGACAACCCGTTCGGCGCGAGGTTGTAACCCATGTCTCCGGTACAAACTGTTACCTATGTCTCCGGATCGGACACGGAAGAAACCGTCCGTAGTGTTTCGCCACCATGTCGGGTGTATCCTGGATCGCGTAACTGGCCTGCTCGTACGATCCAGTCTGCTTGAGAATATGCGTCGCAAGTACGTCGCGGACATTGTGTGGTCCGTGTGGTAGCAGACCTTTGATCGCGCCACGCCCGGTCCAGGGATTATAGATGCCGTAGCGCTGGATCACGGTTCGCCAGGCCTCGAAAAACGTGTTCTGCGAATAGGCGGCATTAGTGCTGGTGATTTTCGCCGTCTTGACGAAGAACGTGCCGGGGTCCGCAGCCGGTCCAATCAGGCGAGAGCGGTGCCTGTCAACCCAGGCGTCGATCAACTCGTAGAGCCGGCCGAGATCAGGAAGGATCAAACGGAACGGCTTCGATCCGAAAAATGAGGAGTTCGCATTCTTGAAGGCGACGGAGGGGATCAGTATTTCCCAACCTCGTTCACGGGTGCTCCAGCGTAGCTCTCCTCGTTTCGCATCCTCCAGTTTCCTCTCGGATGTTGGCAGGTCGCCGGGTTTGCAAAGCAGGAGTTCTCTCAGATTTTTCTGGCGAAGCCCTGTATGCAGACCAATCCGAAGGAGTAAGAAGGAGCGGACTGCCTCAGCCGTCGCGCGTGGATGACGCTTTTCGTCTGGTATTCGATGAAGGATTTCTTCTGTGATCTTCCGATACTCGCCGACCGGACAGGGAGCCTCGAGAACCGGCATGATTGGCTCAAATGGATCACGGTGAATTTTCGCGACACGCTCGATCTCCTTGATGCGGCGCCGAGCGTGCTTAAACATCCGATCACAGGCGGACGCCCAGTCGCTTTGTGCGTCGGCGATGTCCTGCTCCGAGATCAGACCTTCGATCGCCTGAAGACTTGATGCAATGCGTGGTGTTTGACGCAGCCAACCGGTTTCCTCCCGGCATAGAGCGGCGGCGACGGACAACAGATCGATTTCCCATCGGGTATAGAAACCACGCCGTCTTTCGCGCCAGTGCAGATACCAGTCCCAGACTTGCGGGAAAACCATCATCGCGAAGGTCAGAACTTCCGGATCGACGCCATACCCTTGAACTTCACCTTCAGAAGACGCCGTGAAGGCGCCGAACCACAGTCCGAAATGTTCGACTTTCTGGGACGCGGTCTCTGAACCCCAGACGCCATTTCTCTGTTGGCCGAATGCAGCAAAAGTTGAAGTTTTGAACCGAAGGATTTCGGCCATCTCCTCATTCAATCTATTCGGTGCATCCACGACACCTGAAGGATCAGAAGATCGAGTTCCAGAGTGTTTCCGTTGGGGACCTGAGGCACAACTGAAACGCACAGCGTATCGCTGTTTCATGGCTGCGGCCTGATAACGACGATATTCCGTCGAGCCGCTGATGATTACGTTGCGCACCCATGAGAGGATCTCCGCCTGTTCGGTACGAGATCGCCGTCTGAAATCGTCCGGCAGGTGCCAGACAAATCGGCGCCGTTCGGCCGGCGTCATTTCATCCAGTTCGCAAGACGAAGGGCTTCCTGTAACGGCGTCCGAAATTTTGGAGAAATATCCCTCTGAAAGACGGTAGCGGCGTTCGATGCGGCGCAGGATTTCCAGACTGATCGGAGATCTCGGTGCGGTAATCCTCCGCCCCCACCCAACAAACGTGCTGCGTTTGAGCCCGTCTTCGGTGCAGACAACGGCGTTGAAGAGGTGGTATATGGACTCCCCATGCCGCTTGGAATGCAGGCGAAGCGCCGCACCGAAGTTTGAGGGCTCGCTCCAGGTTGGCTCTAGCGGATCCGGAAACTCGACAACCGGCCGTCGTGGTTTGCCTCGGCGCTTATGGCCGCCGGAATGGCGCTCTGAAGTCGTCTGATGGACCTGTTCCCTGCGTTGACTATCTCGTTCATGTGCTTCAGGGCGCAGCGCGCTGTCGGTAATGGATCGTGTAACCGCGTCGAATATCGGCTGGAGGTTCGATCTCTCAGCCATCAAAAGGTGAGAATCCAAGCCCAGGCCTTCCGCCAGTGCGCGGACGTCCAGACGGCTGCCTCTGTAAGCCGGATATTCTTTCCTCTCCAGCAGGTCGACCAAATGCCTTCTTAGGACCGCTACCACCTGCGGGGAAAACACCGGCAAGAGACGCTTTTTGCAGTAGGCTTCGATCATTTGTGAGGGAAGAGAGGATCGTCTTGATTTCATTGGGTTTCTTCCAACGATCGGAGGGGACGCCGAGCTACAGGAAGAGGAGAGACAATGGAAGGGCGAAGTCATTGAACTCTGTGTACAAAGCCTGATATTGAGCTTGATCAGGCGGTGACACTCAACTGAGGGCGCTTCGAACAAATCCTTTCCTGGCCAAGAGTATAACCTGGCCAAACTACGCGGTTAAAGGATCAGTTCCTTCACTGAGAATCAGGAGATACCGGCGGTAGCCAAACACTCGTCCCCGCTTACGTCCGGTCACCTCTTCGACGATACCCAGCCGTTCCAGGTCCGCGAGTGCCGCATTTACGGTTGGCATGGTGAGCCCTGTTTGCTCGACGAGTTGTCCAGCAGTCAAAAAAGGATGTTGTTGAAGAAGGTCATGAAGACGCAAGGCCGAGCCCGCCCTATCGCTCTGAGCAGTTATTAATTCCCGATCCACTTTGAACAGTTCGACAATGCGGGTTGAAGCGTCGAACGCCTGGTTCGCCGTTTCTGTAATGCCTTGAAGGAAAAATTCGAGCCAGGCCTCCCAGGCTCCTTGCTCGCGCACCTCCTGCAGAAGACGGTAATAGTCGGACCTGTTCGATTTCAGATAGAGACTGAGGTAGAGAAGCGGCCTTTTCAGCACCCCGTGGACGCAGAGGTAAAGCGTTACCAATAGCCGACCGATACGGCCATTACCGTCCAGAAAGGGGTGAATGGTCTCGAATTGAACATGGAGCAAGCCAGCCTTGATCAGCGCAGGCAGCTGAGTTCGATCCTCATGCATAAAAACTTCAAGCGCTTCGAGACAATTGTCGAGTTCATTGACGGGAGGAGGGACAAACAGTGCATTGCCCGGACGATTGCCGCCGATCCAGTTCTGAGAGCGCCGGAACTCTCCCGGGTTCTTGGTTCCTCCGCGTCCGCTTTCTAGCAGGCGGGCATGCATCTCCCGGATGAGCCGAAGCGAGAGCGGTAGTTCATTCAACCGCTCCAGACCATACATCATTGCATCGACGTAATTCGAGACTTCGCGAACGTCATCAACCGGCTGGCCGGCCTGTGCCTCCGTCTCGAAGCGCAAAAGGTCAGTCAAGGTCGATTGCGTTCCCTCAATCTGAGATGAAAGCACGGCCTCTTTTCGGACGTACATGTACAGGAACAATTCCTGACGTGGCAGAATCGTCGTGATGCCATCGAGCCGGCCGAGAGCCCTTTCGGCGCTGGTCAGGTGCGGGAGGAGTGGCAGAATGTCAATTGGCGGGTTTGGTGGCAGCGGCGGAGGCACAAAGGCTCGTACCGTTTCTCCCCCGACGCTTGTCTCTACAAATCGGCCCAGCCGCGAATCTGTTGCGTGTGTCTCTGCCATCTTTTCAATATGGACGGCGCGCCTTATTTAAGCAATTGCCACTTGGCTTAAATAGAGATCATGCTAAGGTAAGTCGGCTTAATTAGCGACACGAAGGTGACAAGGGAGCTACGCACGTGAACACGACAATGGCTTCACGAGAGCCATTTAAAATGAAGAAAGTGTGCTCAAGGAATGCGTTTGGCGGACCTGAATCAAAGGGCTGCAAGTTGCCTGCAGGTCAAAAAATTGCTGCGCTGCACACAAGGCAATATACCTTCAGATGCTTCCCCCCTGCTTCCCCGCTTACGAGAACAGGGCCGGGGAAGCAAAAAACGCCCCGAAGGGCGTTTTCTAAGCCTCAGAAATCACTGAGGAAATTTGGAGCGGGCGATGGGATTCGAACCCACGACCCCAACCTTGGCAAGGTTGTGCTCTACCCCTGAGCTACGCCCGCATAGCGACCTCGACCTGAGCGGCGTCCGCCCCGGCGTCGGTGGCGCAGTATATGAACTATGCTGAGACGGATTGCAACACTGAAATTGAAGAATTTTTTTTAGCCGTCATTCTGTGGATCTCGCGCGCAAAAAACGCCGGAAATCGGCAGATTTCCGCCGCTTTTCCTCCGCTTTCCCTCTTGTCCCCCACCCCCAAATCGCGCTATTGAGCGCGGCAGTGAAAAAAATTCGGGAAAAATCATGCCGGCTACGCGCGACGACCTCATGGCCTGCTTCAGGGATCTCGGCATCGAGGTCTCGACCGTGGATCACCAGCCGGTGTTCACGGTCGCAGAATCCGGCGACCTGCACGACAGGATCCCGGGCGGTCACACGAAGAACCTGTTCGTGAAGGACAAGAAGGGACGCCTGTTCCTGATCGTCGCCCTGCACGACGCGGAGATCGACCTGAAGAAGGTGCACCAGGTCATCGGCGCCCAGGGCCGGGTCTCTTTCGGCAACGCGGATCTGCTGATGGACGTGCTCGGCGTCGAACCCGGCTCGGTGACGCCGTTTTCCCTGATCAATGACCGGGACACGCTGCGGGTCACTCCGGTTTTCGACGCGGCCATGATGCAGCACGAGGTGCTGAACTATCATCCGCTGAAAAACGATGCCACCACCTCCATCACGGCACAGGACCTGCTCAAGTTCGCCCGGGCCTGCGGGCACGACGTCCAGGTCCTGGCGGTGAGCGAACAGGCCAAGGCGGCTGCGCTCTAGAAGCGCGGCGGAAACTCCTTCGGGACGTTTGTAATTCGGGCGCATTGGCTCCATGTTAGGGACCAACGGGACCCTTTGACGGTTTTCACATTACGGCGGCGCCTCAGCGCGCGCCGGCAGCAGGATTTGAGGCGGGCACATGAGCAACGGCAACTACAGCATCGGTGGCCAGGTCGGCGGCGGGTTTGGCGCGAGCATGGACGGCGGCTACGGCGGCCAGGGTGGCGGCAATGACGGCGGTGCACCCTCCGGTGGCGGCGACCTGATTTTCGACGTCACCACGCAGGGCTTCATGGCCGATGTCATGGAGGCTTCCCGCCAGCAGCCGGTGATCGTCGACTTCTGGGCGCCCTGGTGCGGCCCGTGCAAACAGCTGACCCCGATCATCGAGGCCGCGGTGAAGGCCGCGGGCGGCACGGTAAAACTGGCCAAGATGAACATCGACGAACACCCCGAAATCGCGGGCCAGATGGGTGTCCAGTCCATTCCGGCCGTGGTCGCCTTCAAGGACGGCCAGCCGGTGGACGGTTTCATGGGCGCACAGCCGGAAAGCCAGGTGAAGGCCTTTATCGAGAAACTCGCCGGGCCGGCGCCCGTCAATCAGACGGATGCGTTCCTGGAACAGGCCGCGGAACTTCTCCTGGCCAAGGACTACGGCCAGGCCGCCCAGCTTTACGGCGCCGTCATGCAGATGGAACCGGACAACGTCGCGGCGATCACCGGGCTGGCGCAATGTTATCTGGGCGCCGGGGAGCCGGAGCGCGCCGGCCAGGCCCTGGACCTGGTGCCCGAGGACAAGCGGTCCGACGAGGCGTTTCTGGCCGCCAAGGCGGCCCTGGACCTTGCGGAGCAGGCCGCCTCGCTCGGCGACCTGGCGGAGTTTCAGGAACGGATCGCCAAGGATCCGCTCGATCTGCAGGCACGATTCGACCTGGCGCTCGGGCTCAACGGCAAGGGCGACAAGACCGGCGCCGTCGACCAGCTGATCGAGATTGTCCGCCGCGACCGGGACTGGAACGAGGACGGCGCGCGCAAGCAGCTGCTTCAGTTCTTCGAAGCCTGGGGTTTCAAGGACCCGGCCAGCGCCTATGGCCGGCGCAAACTCTCGGCAGTGCTGTTTTCTTGACGATCGCCTCTTCTGACACACATTAAGAAAACAGCACGATACCGGCAGGCTGCTGCATAACGAAAACAATGAAGGCGCTGAAATGCAGGCGGGAAATGCCATCTACGAGACCATCGCGGACTTGCCGCCGGTCCTGCCGGTGTTTCCGCTGCCCGGCGCCCTTCTGCTGCCCCGCACCCAGCTGCCGCTGAACATCTTCGAGCAGCGCTATATCGACATGATCGACGCCGCGCTGGCCGGCAACCGCCTGGTCGGCATGGTGCAGCCTTCGCCGGACCGGCATTCCGACGACCCTGACAGCCCGGTCCTTGCCAGTATCGGCTGCGTCGGCCGCCTGACCAGCTTCCAGGAGACCGGCGACGGCCGTTACCTGATCACCCTGCAGGGCATCACCCGGTTTGCGCTCGGCAAGGAGTTGACGACCTATTCCAGGTACCGCGAGGTCGAATGCGACTTTGCCGCCTTTGCCCATGATCTCAAATGCGGTCAGGGCGAGGAGGATGTCGACCGGAACGGCCTGCTGAAAACCCTGAGAGCCTATCTCGACGCCAACAACCTGGAAGCCGACTGGCAGAGCGTTTCGGAGGCCGAGACGGAAGTTCTCGTCAACGCGCTCTGCATGATGTGCCCCTATGGACCGCAGGAAAAGCAGGCGCTGCTGGAGGCCCGGGACCTCAAGACCAGGGCCGAGACGCTGATCGCGATCACCGAGATGGACATGGCCAGATCGCAGAATGACGGCGGCACGACCCTGCAGTGATTTTCATATCTTTCGAAAGCATTGACCGATGAGCGAACCAACCGAACGCGCCGTTGACCGCAAGCTGCTGGAGCTGCTGGTCTGCCCCGTGACCAAGAGCACTCTGGAATATGACTCAGAGGCCCGTGAACTGATCTCCCGCGCCGCGAAACTCGCCTACCCGATCCGCAACGGTATCCCGATCATGCTGCCGGACGAGGCCCGCAAGCTGGAAGAGTGATCCGAAGACGGACCGGCAACAACGGCAGCCGGGATTTTCCCCGGGTCAGCTTGTTGAAAATGGCACGTCCCGTCTCGCACCTTTCCGGCCGGGCGAAGCGTAAGCAGCGCTGGCGGTGCCCTCAAGGTGTGCCGGCCGCCGCAACCGGACGCCTGTCCGGTCTCTACATGCCGTAGCTCAGACGCGCGATGAAGCTCTGCAGGAACCAGATGATCAGCAGCAGGATCACGGGGGAGATGTCGACACCGCCCAGGTCCGGCAGGAATCGGCGAATCGGCCGCAACGCCGGTTCGGTCAGGTTGTAGAGCACACGTCCGATCGTGTTGATGAACTGATTGCTCGAATTGACAATATTGAAGGCGAACAGCCACGAGAAAATCGCACTTGCGATGATGACGAGGGAATAGAGGTAGAGGGCCAGACCCACCACATCCAATAACGATCCGACTAAAGCGCTCATGTGCTGTCCCGATGTGAAGCTGCGAATTTCCCTTCATTTAGCTTCCCTAAGGCGCCCCCGCAAGGCGGCAGCCCGGTTAATGACCATTTCATTGCACCAGCCCCTCCTGGAAAAACGGCGATGCCAAAATGCAACAGTCCGGCAAAACCCAGAATTCTTAGGGTTTGAGTAAGCCGCGCTCGTGCTATCTTCCAGCCAACGGGTTTCCTTCTGGATGGATCTTTATGTTGAAGCTGATGTCGCGCGCCGCGCTGGCCCTTGCCCTGAGCGCTGTGTCCGGAGCCGCCCTGGCTCAAAGTGGTGAAGTGTCCGCCCAGGACGCCAACCGCCAATTCGTGATCGACCTTGGTGTCGGTGCGTCGCTGCAGCCGCGCTATGAAGCTGCCGACAGTTATCTCGTCTATCCGTTCCCCCTCATCTCCGTCGGTCGCTTTTATGTGCCCGGCCTGGGTCAGGTCGTTGACGGCAGGCGCCGCGCAGGCGTTTTCTTCTATCCATCGTTCAACTTCATCGGCGAACGCAAGGCCAGCGACTCTGCGGACCTGACCGGCACAAACACCATCGACTGGGCCCTTGAACTCGGCCTTGGCGGCGGCTTCCGGACGGAACATTTCCGGGCCTTCGCCGAGCTGCGCCAGGGCATCAACGGCCACACGGGCCAGGTCGGCCAGCTCGGCGTCGACGGCATCATCTATCCGGCGGAAAAATGGGAAGTCAGCTTCGGCCCGCGTGCGGACTTCGCCTCTGACGATTACATGGACACCTATTTCGGCGTTTCTGCCGCCGAAGCCGCCGCCAGCGGCGGCCAGCTGAGCCGTTACAACCCGGGCAGCGGTTTCAAGAGCCTGGGCCTTGCAGCACGCGCCAGCTACGATTTCAACGACGATGTCCGCCTGCACGTTCAGGGCGGCTACGACCGTCTGATCGGTGAGGCGGCGGACAGTCCGATTGCCAAGAACGGCAGTGAGGACCAGTTCAGCGTCGGCGTCGGTGTGACCTACCGGTTTGCCTTCGACCTGTTCAACTGACCACGGTTTCACAGCGCACTTCGCACCGGCGGTTGATCCCCGCAAGGTGACCTGAAGAACGCCCGGAATGAAAAAAGGAGGCAGACCTGCCTCCTTTTTTGGTGGGTAAATCGGGACGACAGCCCCTATTCGGAACACTCGATCAGCTCGATCCCCCGGGGCAGCTTTGTGGTCGAATCCCCACACGCCCCAAGTATCCTGGCTGGATCGAGATTGTAAGCGCCGGTCAGGTCCGCGCCGACCAGGCGCGTCCGGCGCAGCAGCGCCCCGTCGAAATCGACATCCGTCAGGTTGGCCCCGGACAGGTCGGAGCTGACGAGACGAACACCCGACATGTCCGCGCCTGCAAAATTCGCATTGTGCGCCCTGACCCGGTCCAGCTTGGCCTGCCGCATCCGCGCGCCCTCGAAATTCGCGTCGGTCAGGTCGACGCGTTCAAGATTTGCATCATCCAGCTTGGCGTTCCTGAACGAGGCTCCCGGCGCAACCGAGCGGATCAGGAACACATTGCGCATGTCAGCATCCTCGAAATCGGCACCGCCGGCCAGCACCGCATTCAGGTCCGCATCCCGCAGGTCCGCCCCCTGAAAGCCGGCATCGATGAGATTGGCCTTTTCCAGGTCGACGGAACGCATGCTGGCGGCGTAGAAATTGCTGCCCGAGAAATTCGCGCGCTCGGCCTCTGCACGGCGGAAATCGGCCCTCTCGAAATTTCCGTTGGTCAGCACCGCTTCCTTCAGGTCCGTTTCGCGCAGGTTCGCCCTGCCGAAATCAGCCTTGTCCACCGAGAGAAAACGCAGCTCGGCAAGCCTGAGGTCACAGCGGGGACATCCGCCCTTTTCCTTGATTTCCGCCATCCGCTCTGCATCGCTGCCCGCTTGCACCGCAGTGATTGCTGCGACCATCGCCATTACACCGAAGCATCCGGCCAGAACCCGGGTCAACCTGTCGCTCATTTTCTGTCCTTTAGCCTGTTTCAAAAAGAAATAGGTCTCCAAAACGGCACTTTAAGGCCCATGGACTGACAGAAAACTGAAAAAAGCGCAAATGATAGGGATTTGAGGGAAACGATGTGGACCCTGAGGGAGGGAAGAAACGGGCGGGGTCGCAGATGCCCGCTTCTTCCGTCCACATCAAGCGCTGACGACGCACTACCTGACAATCAGCGTGCCGATCACAACGCAAAAGCCTTGCCAATTTGTTGTCGGGCAGAAAGCCACAACATCTGGAAGATGACCAGGGGAAATTCACAAGATGCTGAATTCGTTCAGACTTTCTTCACAGGCATTGCATCGCATTTTGCAACGCCGGCTGCAAACACGGCTAACAAATGCTTAACAGCTCCGGCCGAGTCCGCGGCTCACCCGATTTCCGCACGCAGGTCGAGCGTCGAACGTTTGCCGATGTCATCGAAATGCCTGTCGAGCCAGTCCCTGGCCGTCTCGCGGCCAAGATCGCGCAGATGGGTCAGGAAACTCCATTCGGCATTGAGCTTGGAGGATGCGTGCAGGGGTTTCAGCTCGCCGGCCGAAATCCGGTGCATATGCACCTTCATGTATTCGTCGTCCGGCAACTTGCCTTCCTCGACCAGCCTGGTGACAAAGTCGATGGCCCGGAGCTCTCTCAGCAGCGTTGAATTGAAGGTTATCTCGTTCAGCCGGTTGACGATTTCCCGTGCGCTCTTGGGAACCTCGCGGCGTTCCGTCGGATTGATCTGAATGAGCACGACGTCCGGGGTTTTGGTCTCGTAAAACAGCGGATACAGCGGTGGATTGCCCATATAGCCACCGTCCCAATAGGGTTCGCCGTCAATCTCGACCGCCTGGAACATCTGCGGCAGGCAGGCCGAGGCCATGACCGCGTCCAGCGTGACTTCCTTTTCCCGGAACACCCGGATCTTGCCGGTGAAGACATTGGTGGCCGCGATGAACAGCTTTATGTCCGAACAGCGATGCACCTTGTCGAAATCGACGATTTTCTCGACCACGTCGCGCAGCGGGTTGGCGTTGAGCGGGTTGAATTCGTAGGGCGAGGCAAAGCGCGTCATCACGTCGAAGAAGAGATAACTCGGCGAATGATCCAGGCTCCATTCACCCAGAAACTTGTCGAGCGGTGAGCGCCGGATCGGGCTGTACTGCGCCTGCTGACTGACTTCGCGCCAGAACGATTCCAGACTTTCTCGGGCGCCGTCCTCGCCGCCCGATTCCATGCCGCTGGCGAGCACCACCCCATTCATGGCGCCGGCGGAGGTTCCCGTGATGGCATCTATCGAAAAGCGGCTGTCTTCCAGGAACCAGTCCAGGACGCCCCAGGTGAAGGCGCCATGGGCACCTCCCCCCTGAAGGGCCAGGTTAATGTTCTTGGGCGGGGCCATGGCAGGCCTCCTTGTCTGGAGAAGTCAGGCGTATCCCAGGGTGTCAGTGCGCGGTCCAACCGCCGTCGATCGGCAGGATGGAACCGGTGATCGAGGATGCCGTGTCGGAGCACAGGAACACCGCGTAGCCGGCGACCTGTTCGATGGTGACGAACTGCTTGGTCGGCTGGGCCGCCAGCATGACGTCGTTCTTGACCTCTTCCTCGGTCATGTTGCGCGCCTTCATCGTGTCCGGGATCTGCGCCTCGACCAGCGGTGTCCAGACATAGCCCGGGCAGATCGCGTTCACGGTGATGCCCTGCTGCGCCACTTCCAGCGCGACGGTCTTGGTCAGGCCGGCAATGCCGTGCTTGGCCGCGACATAGGCGGACTTGTAGGGCGAGGCCACCAGCGCGTGGGCCGAGGCGGTGTTGATGATCCGGCCCCAGCCGTTTTTCTTCATCCCCGGCAGCGCGGCGCGAATGGCATGAAACGCGGAGGTCAGGTTGATCGCGATGATCGCGTCCCACTTGTCGATCGGGAACTCGTCGACCGGCGAGACGAACTGGATGCCGGCGTTGTTCACCAGCACGTCGACGCTGCCGAATTCCTTTTCCGCATCCGCGATCATGCCGGCGATCTCGTCGCCGTTCAGCATGTTGGCGGGAGAATACAGGCAGCGCACGCCATAATCGGACTCGATGGCGGCGCGGGTCTTTTCAATCTCGTCCGCATCGCCCAGACCGTTGATGACGACATTGGCGCCCTTTTCCGCAAAGGCCCGGGCACAGCCCAGACCGATCCCGGAGGTCGACCCGGTGACGACGGCGGTTTTGTTGGCAAGCATGTTGAGGATCTCCCGAAGACTGAAATTTCGGCACAGAGTTCACCAGTTCTCGCCGCACTGCAACATCGAAGTCGTGAAAAGTGATCGTCTGTAATGCCTAAAAGCCCGTCTTCCTCACGACCTCCGCTAAACCCGCTGCCTCATCCTGAGGAGGACCGTCAGGTCCGTCTCGAAGGATGGGCCGCTTGTCCCGGAGTG